>CADBSW010000047.1 GCA_902797505.1 uncultured Prevotellaceae bacterium
CGGAAGCTGGGGGATTCGAACCCCCGGTACGGTTACCCGCACGGCAGTTTAGCAAACTGCTGGTTTCAGCCACTCACCCAAACTTCCTCTTGGGTTGCCGAAGCACCATTTCCAAATGCGTGTGCAAAGGTAAGGCATTTATTTGAAACCTCCAAATATTTTTTGAAATATTTTTCGTAAAGTGCCAAACTTTTTTCTTTGCCTACCGCATCACCAGATATCTTCTTCCAGTCGCGACTCTATCAGTCCTTTGATCTCCTCGTCGGTAGAGAGGTTGAAATCTCCTGATATAGAGTTCTTTAGTGCAGCTGCTGCCAGTGAGTAGTCGAGACTATACTGGTCGTTATTGGGGTCGGTATTCACAGCATGGAGGATTGCAGCCATGAAAGCGTCGCCCACGCCCATCGGGTCTACGATATTGGGTATGGTGTAGATGCGTGTGGAGAGCATTTTGCCGTGCGTCCACAGCAGAGCTGTCAGTGTATGCTGACTGGAACTAACCTGATTGCGTATACCCATGAGCCATCGTTGGCAGCGCGGCCAGCGGGCATGTATCTCCTCAAACCACTCCCTATAGAGGTCGAGATCGAGTTCATAGTTCTCGTCCATAGCCTCGAAAGGTACGGTTCTGCCCGTCATAAACTCATATTCTATCTTATCGCCGAAGACGATATCGCTGTATTGCAGCATGCGGCCGAGCGTCTCTTTGGGATCAGCCCCATATTTCCACAGGTTCTTGCGGTAGTTGATATCGCAAGAAATCGTCTTCTTCATACGGTCAGCGGTATCCAAAGCCTCGAAGGTGGCGTCGGCAGAATCCTGTGAGATCGCTGCGGTGATGCCTGAGGCATGGAAGACGTCGGCATCCTTCAGGATATGTTCCCAATCAAGCATCTGTGGCTTGAGGGAGTAATACGATGAGTTGGCACGGTCGTAGATAACCAGTGAGTTACGCATGGCAGCGGCCTCCTCGAAATAATAGGTGCCCAGTCGCTTGCCACCGTACAGGATATGTCGTGTTCCTACGTTATATTCGTTCAACTTCATCCTAGCGGCCTTGCCCAATGGAGTATCCGGCAGACGGGTGACAAACTCCACCTGCTCGCCTAAGGTGGCCAGCGATACAGCTACATTGGCCTCACTGCCACCATAGTTACCTACAAAGCGCCGCCCTTGGGGTAGTCGGCAGTGATCTTCTTTGGAGAAACGTAGGAGGATCTCTCCAAATGTGACGAATTTCGTACTCATAATATAATAATGTATAGGAGGGGCATGCACGAAGGCAAACCCCTCCTGGAAAAATTCTTTTAGAGATTCAGACTCTTCTTAATAGCCGCGATCTTCTCCTCGGCGGCCTTGGTGCAGCGCTCATAGCAGCCGGCACACTTCATGGTGTCGTCCTTCACCTCGGTGTAGAACTTGATCTTCGGTTCCGTACCTGAAGGACGTACAGAGATCTTTGTGCCATCCTCGCAGAACCACTGCAGTACGTTGCTGGTGGTAGGCATGTTGATGGGCTGCTTGCTACCGTCGGCATTGGTCTGCTCCAGTGTAGCATAGTCTTTCCAAACCACTACCTTTGAGCCACCCAACTCCTTCGGTGGGTTGTTGCGGAACTGCTCCATCATGGCCTTGATCTCGTCGGCACCGCTCTTACCCGGCTTCACCACGTTGATGGTCACCTCCTTAGAGAAACCATACTCGAGGTAGATGTGCATCAGCAGGTCGTAGAGAGTCATACCGTTGTCCTTTGCCCAGGCAGCGATCTCGCAGATCAGACAGATAGAGGCTGGTGAGTCTTTGTCGCGCACTTTATCGAACGGCAGGAAGCCGAAGCTTTCCTCACCACCACCGATATACTTCTTCTTGCCCTCGGCCAGACGGATCTCATTGGCGATCCATTTGAAGCCCGTGTAGCAGTCGATCATCTCCACACCATTCTTATCAGCGATCTTCTTGATTACCTCTGTGGTTACGATGGTCTTTACCAAGAACTCGTTACCCTTGAGCTGTCCGAGCTTCTTCTTATTGGCGATGATGTACCAAGAGAACATCATACAGGTCTGATTACCATTGAGGATCTCCCACTCGCCCTTGCTGTTACGGCAGACGATAGCCAGACGGTCGGCATCGGGGTCAGAGGCAATCACCAGGTCGGCATTAAGCTTCGTACCCAGGTTCATACCTAAGGTCATAGCCTCGGCATTCTCAGGGTTCGGAGAAACCACAGTGGGGAAGTTGCCGTCGATGACCATCTGCTCGGGTACCACATGGATATTCTGGAATCCCCAGGTACGCAGGGCTGCAGGAATGATCACACGACCGGTGCCATGCAGTGGAGAATAAACGATATTCAGGTCCTTATGACGGTTGATAACCTCCTGATCTACCATAGCCTCTTTGACAGCCTTCAGGTAGTCGACATCCATCTCACCACCAATTATCTCGATCAGATCCTTGTTCGGCTCAAACTTCACATCGTCGATCGTCACCTTGTTCACCTCGTCGATGATACCCGTGTCGTGCGGAGAGAGCACCTGCGCACCATCCTCCCAATAAGCCTTATAGCCGTTGTACTCCTTCGGGTTGTGACTGGCTGTCACGTTGACACCTGCCTGAGCACCCAACTGACGGATAGCGAAAGAGATCTCAGGTGTTGGACGCAGACTCTCAAAGAGATATACCTTAATACCGTTGGCAGAGAAGATGTTTGCCACGGTCTCTGCGAACAGACGACCGTTATTGCGACAGTCGTGACCAACAACTACCGACAGGTCCTTACGTCCGGGGAACGCCTTGAGGATATAGTTGGCAAATCCCTGTGTAGCCATTCCTACGATGTAGATGTTCATACGGTTGGTTCCTGCGCCCATGATACCGCGCAAACCACCTGTTCCGAATTCCAAGTTACGATAGAAACTGTCAATCAGTTCTGTCTTGTCTTCGTTGTCCAGCATTGCCTGAACGGCTTTGCGAGTCTCTTCGTCAAAAGAAGGAGAAAGCCATTTCTTAGCGGCTTCTTCACACTGCTTAATGAGTTCTAAGTTATTATCCATATTAATATATTTGTTATTAGTTTAATATAATTCAGTAGCAATAATGTCATTTCATGCAAAGATATATATTTTTTGTAATAACAACAAGGTTGATGGCAAAATATTTTGCGTTTTCTTAAAAATCAGCTATCTTTGCATCATTTGAAAGAATACTTACAATCATCATGGAATTACATTTTACAGGCGTTATTATCGCTTTCATTACTTTTCTGATCATCGGTCTTTGTCATCCGCTGGTCATCAAGATGGAATATTATACGGGTACTAAATATTGGTGGACCTTCCTTGTCGTTGGTCTTATCTCTATCTGTTGTGCCTTCGTCGTAGAGGATGTGATTATCTCATCGATGTTAGGTGTTATCGGTGCTTCCTTGTTGTGGGGCATTGGCGAACTCTTCTCTCAGAAAAAACGTGTTAAGAAAGGATGGTTCCCCATGAATCCCAAGCGTGTGCACGAATATGTGGACATTCATGAGGACGAGTCTCTGTGCCCTGTGCATAGAGAACCGAATCATCCTGCCAGTTATAAGCATTAGGAATGGCATGAAGACACTGCTGATACAGGTAGGGAAGACGGTCAATAAGCATCTGATAGCATGTATCAACGACTATGCAGAGCGGATCGGGCATTATATCCCTTTTGATATCTGCACCATCCCCGAACTGAAAAATACGAAGGCCCTCAGTGAGGAACAGCAGAAAGAACGTGAGGGAGAGTTGATACTCAAGCAGTTGCAGGTAGGTGATACGGTAGTGCTGTTGGATGAGCATGGTAAGGAATGGCGCAGCATAGAGTTTGCCGCGTGGTTGGAGAAAAAACAACATGTGGCACGCCGCTTGGTCTTTGTCATCGGGGGACCTTACGGTTTTTCTCCGGCGGTGTATGCCCGATGTGATGAGAAACTGTCGGTGTCGCGCATGACCTTCTCTCATCAGATGGTCAGACTGGTGTTTACCGAACAACTATATCGAGCATGTACTATTATTAAGGGCGAGCCTTATCACCATGAATAGCTTAAAAGATTCATCTATGATACGAAGACTGATATTTTCTTTTTTCCTCTTGCTCTCATTGACGGCAAGGGCTGGGAATGATCAATATACTGTGGTGATCTCCATGGACGGATTCCGCTGGGATTACCCGATATGGTATGACACACCCTTTCTGGATGAGATGGCAGAGAAAGGAATATCCTCCTCGCTGATTCCTTCTTTCCCCACGAAGACCTTCCCTAACCACTATACCTTAGCTACGGGATTATATCCCGACCATCATGGAATCATCGCCAATGCTTTCCGTGATCCGGAAACGGGGAAGTCGTTCAGTCTGGGGGATCCTGAGACAAAGTTTGATCCGCGGTATTATGGTGGAGAACCGGTCTGGCTGACGGCCCAGAAGAACGGTCTGCATACGGCTGTGTTCTATTGGCCGGGTTCGGATGTGGCGATCAAAGGACAATATCCCGAACACTATTATAATTATGATGCCAAGCCACAACTGACATTTGAGGAACGTGTGGACGGCATTATCAAACAGTTGCAGAAACCCGAGCCAGATCGCCCCCGACTGATCATGGCCTACTTCGAGCAGCCCGATGCCTATGGACATTATTACGGTCCGTCGAGCAAACAGACACGTAGGGCAGTGGAGCAGATGGACTCCCTGATGCGCAACCTCTATTACCGTATCCAAGGTTTGCCCTATGCCGACAAGGTGAATCTCATCTTGTTGTCTGATCATGGGATGACCCACCTGGGTGACAACCAGCAGATCAATATCTATGACTATATAAAGAAAGACTGGATCGAAGCGGCTGAAAGTTCCATCGTTACAAATATTTACGTAAAGAAGGGCTGTCTGAAGAAAGTCTTGGAGGGTTTATCTAAGATGCCCCATGTGCGCTATTGGAAACATGGTGAGGTGCCGGCGCATTTCCACTATGGCAATAACCCGAGGGTGGGGGATGTCATCGTTTTGGAGGATATCGGTTGGCAACTGGTGACAAAGCAAGAGAAGACACCAGGTGGTCATGGCTACGACAATTATTTATACGAGATGCATGCCTTGTTCAGGGCTGTCGGTCCGGCTTTCCGTCATGGAGAATACCCTCGATTTGAGAATGTCAATGTCTACCCGTTGATCTGTCATCTGTTAGGCATTGAGCCTGCTCCTTGTGACGGTCATATAGATAAGGTGAAGGAGATGTTGCAATGAGTTGAAGCGAAAACCAGCGGAGAGAAGAAAACGTAAACCTTTGCGTATCTTTTATCTTTCTATCGTGTTTCCTTTGGATATTTTTTAGTACTTTTGCATCACTCAATAATCTATGAAGTGAATATATAAATCAAAACTACATAATATATTAAAACATGAAAAAATTACAAGCTTTAAACAAAAGGACAGCACCTAAGAGTGTGATGCCAGAGAAAATCATTCAGTTTGGTGAAGGTAACTTCCTCAGAGCTTTCGTTGACTGGATTATCTATAACATGGATCAGAAGACCGACTTCAACGGTTCAGTGGTTGTTGTTCAGCCTATCGAGAAGGGTATGGTTGACTGGTTGAATGGTCAGGACTGTCTGTATCACGTGAACCTGCAGGGACGTCAGAATGGTGAGGCCGTTAACTCACTCACCCGTATCGATGTGATCAGTCGTGCGCTGAACCCCTACAGTCAGAATGCTGCCTTCATGGCATTGGCCGATCAGCCAGAGATTCGTTTTGTGATCTCTAACACTACAGAGGCTGGTATCGCCTTTGATCCCGCTTGTAAGTTGAGCGATGCTCCTGCCAGCTCTTATCCCGGCAAGCTCGTGCAGTTGCTGTATCGTCGTTATACCACCTTCCAGGGTGATCCTAAGAAGGGCTTGATCATCATGCCTTGTGAGTTGATCTTCCTGAACGGTCATCATCTGAAGGAGTGCATCGGTAAGTACATCGAGCTGTGGAAGGATGATTTCGGTGCAGACTACGAAGGATTCAAGGAGTGGGTAGAGAAGTACAACTACGTATGCGCTACATTGGTAGACCGTATCGTTCCCGGATTCCCACGTAAGGAGATTGCTGATATCCAGCAGAAGATTTCTTATGCAGACAACCTCGTTGTACAGGCAGAGATCTTCCACCTCTGGGTAATCGAGAAGCCTACAAATATGTCTATCGAGGACCTGCGCGCAGAGTTCCCGGCAGAGAAGGCTGGCTTGCACGTGCTCATCACTGAGAGTGAGAAGCCTTACCATGAGCGTAAGGTGACCTTGCTGAATGGTCCGCACACCGTATTGAGTCCTGTGGCTTATCTAAGTGGCGTGGATATCGTACGCGACGCTTGCAACCATGAGGTAATCGGTAAGTATATCCATAAGGTACAGTTCGAGGAGTTGATGCAGACCCTGAATCTCCCGATGGACGAGCTGCAGCAGTTTGCCGCTGACGTGCTGGAGCGTTTCAACAACCCGTATGTTGACCATCAGGTAACCAGCATCATGCTGAACTCATTCCCGAAATATCAGACACGCGACCTGCCAGGACTGAAGACATATCTGGAGCGCAAGGGTGAACTGCCTAAGGGCTTGGTACTCGGTCTGGCTGCTATCATCACCTACTATAAGGGTGGTACACGTGCTGACGGTGCTCCTATCACTCCGAATGACGATGCTAAGATCATGCAGTTGCTGACCGACCTGTGGGCTACCGGTGATACCCGTAAGGTAGCTGAGGGTGTGCTTGCTGCTAAGGATCTGATCTGGGGTGAGCATGGTGACCTGAACGAGATTCCTGGTCTGACAGATATGGTTGAGGGCTTCCTCAATGATATTCAGGCAAAGGGCATGCTCGAGACTGTAAAGAGCATTCTCTAAGATCTTATAGCTTGTTGATATATAATAAGAATAGCCCCCAGAAAGGGGCTATTCTTATTAGTATACCTATTCAACGATATCCGAAGAATGATTATCCGAAGAAGTATTGGCTATTACTAAACACAAATTCTCTCGAGAATTTGAAGGAAATACGTACTATTTACTTGGTGTTTAAGTATTATTCCTCTTCAATTCTCGAGAGAATTGCTGAAAGATGATCCATGTTTGTACTTATGCTGTCAACCTTTAAAGGGTTGCATAAGCACTAATTAAATCAAATCAGTTCTATAGAACGCTTTACAAACTGGTCGAGAGCGGCGCCCTTGAGCATGCCGTTCTGTAAGAGAGCAAGGTCAATAAGCTGATGTACTACCTTATTGTCTTTAGCGGCATCGGCAATTACCTGATTCTTCTTCTCCTGTTGCTCATTGATAGCATTCTGGGTGTTGCTCACCTCATCCTTTTCTTCCTGAGTAATCTCCTCGGGCTTCTTCTTGTCCTGCATCTGACGCAGGGCAGCCATACGTGCCTCCTGTCCCTTGATCTCATTGAGGATCGGTTGGAGTGACTCACCGATGGTCTGATCTTGTTGTTCCATAACCTTCTTAATCAGTGGATGGTCACTGTTCAGTACAAAACTATAGCTGTCGGGCATCTGTCCGTAGAATGCCATGCCGGGCTGGAAACGACTGATATCCTTCATACGGCGCATGTACTCGCTCTGTGTGATGACAACAGGTTGAGCTTGCTCACCTAACGACTGTACCTCTACATAGAACTCTGCCTTCTCCAGCTTAGGCAGTTGTGAACGGAAGGTCTGTGACAATTTGTCAGATGTCTCAGCATCTAACTCATTCTTCGGTGCGTCTTCTTTTATGATCAGACGGTCGATGATGTCTGAGTCGACACGGGTAAAGCGTGACTTCTCGAATTTCTGCTCCAACAGTGAGATAACGGGAACGTCCAGTTGACCGTCCATCATCAGCACGCTGTAACCCTTAGCCTTGGCTGCCTCGATATAGCTATACTGCTCTTCTTTGTTGGTGGCATACAGGTATACCAGGTTACCGTCTTTATCTGTCTGCTCGGTAGTGATGAGTGTCTTGTACTCCTCATAGGTGAAATACTTACCCTCTACGTCCTTCAGCAAAGCGAAGTCCTTGGCTCTGTCGTAGAAATCCTCCTGTGAGAGCATACCGTAGTAGATAAACAGTTTCAGGTCATCCCACTTCTCCTCATAGTCCTTGCGGTCATCCTTGAAAAGCGAGTTCAGTCGGTCGGCCACCTTCTTGGTAATATAGGTAGAGATCTTCTTTACGTCACGGTCGCTCTGCAGATAAGAACGGGAAACGTTCAGCGGGATATCGGGTGAGTCGATCACACCATGCAACAGGGTCAGGAACTCAGGTACGATACCCTCTACCTGATCAGTGACGAATACCTGGTTGCAGAACAGTTGTATCTTGTTACGTTGCAGATCGAGATTACTCTTGATACGTGGGAAATAGAGTATACCGGTGAGGTTGAACGGATAATCCACATTCAGGTGAATCCAGAACATCGGGTCATCCTGCATGGGGTAGAGGGAATGGTAGAACTTCTTATAGTCCTCATCCTTCAGCGTGCTGGGCTGCTTGGTCCACAGCGGTTCTGCATCGTTGATGATATTATCCTCCTCTGTCTCCTGCTGTTTGCCGTCTTTCCACTCGGTCTTCTTACCGAAGGCCACTGGCACAGGCATGAACTTACAGTATTTGTTCAACAGTTTACTAATCTCGTCTTTCTCCAGGTATTCTTTGCAGTCATCGTCGATATACAAGACGATGTCAGAACCGCGGTCGGCTTTCTCTGTTTCCTCGATCGTAAACTCCGGTGATCCGTTGCAGCTCCATTTCACGGCAGCAGCACCCTCCTGATAACTCTTGGTGATAATCTCCACCTTCTTGCTGACCATGAAAGAAGAGTAGAAACCGAGTCCGAAATGACCGATAATCGCATTGGCGTTGTCCTTGTATTTCTCCAAGAAGTCATTCACACCAGAGAAGGCGATCTGGTTGATATACTTATCGATCTCCTCAGCTGTCATACCGATACCACGGTCGCTGATGGTAAGTGTTCCTTTCTCTTTATCCAGTGATACACGAACGGTCAGGTCGCCTAACTCACCTTTGAAATCGCCGCGCTCAGCCAGTGTCTTGATCTTCTGTGTAGCATCAACTGCGTTGCTGACCATCTCACGTAAGAATATCTCATGATCACTGTAGAGAAACTTTTTGATGACGGGGAAGATGTTCTCAGTGGTAACCCCGATGTTTCCTTTTTGCATATTCTTGTATTTTAATCTTTATTTGTTCTATTGAGTGCCGTTAAAAAACTGCTCGCTTATCAATATACAAAATCTGTGCCATTTAAAAGGTAGTATCACGGAGGAAATGATAAGATGCTAAAAAAAATATCACCAATCCCTAATTTATCCTAAAAGTAGGGGCATGATTTAACTCTTTTCCCCTTATAAACGTCTTACGTTTAGTTAACTTAAAATAATTACTAATTTATAAAAAGTACACATGAAGAAAATTGTATTATCAATGGCTATGCTTGCTGTCGCAATGATAGGCTGTGCCAATGACGGTAACCTGCATGTTAAGGGTAACCTGAAGAATGTGGGTGACACCTTGATGGTTTTGACACGTTCTACGATGAACACTCCCAAGACCGTGATTGTTAACGATGGTAAGTTTGAGTTTGATTTCCCTCTTACAGAAGTTACTGATATTATCGTGGTATCTCCGGATCTGATGCGCGGTCAGCGTGGTGCTAACAGTGTTCAGATGCAGTTGATCGGTGTTCCCGGTGAGACGATGGAACTGGTTGGTGATGTGAAAGACCGTTATGATATCAATGGATCAAAGTTCTACAAGGAATATCATGAGGTAGACATGATGCTGGAGAATGCCCAGAAGGAAGCTAATGATTTCCAGAAGAAACTGATGGAGCGCATGCAGAAGGGTGAGTCTCAGGATCAGATCATGAAGGAGTATCAGGAGGCTATGCCAGCTTTGCAGGAGAAAGCCAACAAGGCGATGATCGACTTCGTGAAGGCTCATCCTAACTATGAGGCATCTGCCACACTCGTTCCTCAGTTTGCACAGGATGGTCTGGATAAGATGAAGGAAGTGGCTGGTCTGTTAGGCGACAATGTGAAGAATGGTCGTATGAAGGCTTACTACCAGAATATTATCAATCAGGTAGAGGCTCAGGCAAAGGCTGAGGCTGAGTCTGCCAAGAAGCAGGCTGCCGGTGTTGTTGCTCCCGACTTTACACTGAATGATATCAATGGCAAACCACTCTCTCTGTCCAGTCTGCGTGGCAAGTATGTTATCCTCGACTTCTGGGGCAGCTGGTGCGGCTGGTGTATCAAGGGCTTCCCAGAGATGAAGAAGTACTATGAGAAGTATAAGGGAAAGTTTGAGATCCTGGGTATCGACTGCAACGATACAGAGCAGAAGTGGAAGGACGCTGTGAAGAAGAACGAACTGCCTTGGTTGCATGTTTACAACACTCGCGACAGCAAGGTTCTGGCCGACTATGGCGTGAACGGCTTCCCAACCAAGATTATCGTTGGTCCGGATGGCAAGATCGTGAAGACCATCGTAGGTGAGGATCCTGCTTTCTACACACTCCTCGACAGTCTGTTCCAGTAATTACAATCCATACAAAATAAAAGAATGCAGCCCGCAAGGTTGCATTCTTTGTTTTCCAATAACTTTTTCTTTACGGATTCACCAATATCGTATTTCCCTGTATTGATGCATGAACCTTGTCCATGCGGTTGATCATTTCTATGACGTAGTGAATATCCTTGTTACGCGGAATGATGAATCGCATGTGATATTTCAACAGTTCCGGATAATGGCACTCAATACTCATATTGTAGTATTTGCCTAAGTTGATGAGGATATCCTGCAACTGCTCATTGTCATAATAGAAATAACCGTCGCGCCAGGAGGTGTATGGTTCGATGTTAACCTGTGACAGGCGGATGACACCATCATTACAGAAGGCTGCCTGCTGACCGGGAACAATCTGAATAGGGTGGCGGTCTTCTTTCGACCTGACACCGACACTACCTTTTATCAGTGTTACCGTCTCATTACTCTGGTTATAAGACCTTACGTTGAACTCTGTTCCGTAAACGATTGTCTGTGAGCGCTCTGTGCGCACGATGAATGGTTTCTCCTTGTTCTTGGCAACAATAAAGTAGGCCTCTCCCTTGAGATGTACCTCACGACTGTCTTTGTCGAACCGACTGGGATACTCCAGTTTACTACCCGGATGCAAGAATACCTTCGAACTATCAGAGAGGGTAATCTCCAAAGATTGTCCGTAAGGCACACTGACGGTATAAGTCTCCGATTCGTCTGTCTCGTGCATGACCAGTTTCTTGTCTGATTGGTTATCAGCCAGAACAGTGGTGACGGGGATGGATTTGCCATCTTTTGTCTCGATGCGTATCTCTTGTCGGGAGGTATCCTCAGCAAGTATGATACCCTCTGCCGGCTTTCCCTTTTTCAAAATGAGTATGGCACCAATGAAAACAGCGGCGGCAGCCAACAGATACTTCACTATCGTGGTAGTCTTCAAGTAATGTCTTTGGCCTTCGTTCCTATCTGTACTATCCTCAATACCTATACGCTTGTGGAGTTTCTTGAGTTCTTCCTCTGTGTCTGGTGCCTCTTTATTTTCCATGATGCTCATCTGATGCGCAGCCATAAACAGATCCTCACAACCCTCACGAAGGGCTGCGTCCTGCTGTATCTGCTGCAACTGTTCTTCGGTCAGTTGTGCATCAGGTTCCATGATATCTATGATCTTGTCGGTATTCATTCTTATTGAAGATATAAACAATCCTTTTAAATGAAACGTTTGATAGTTATTTTCGGGTACGATGATGCTTATCTTTCTTCATACTGCTGTCTTTTCTCACGTATAAACCGCAGGGCTTTCTTGATGTGTTTCTTCACGGTGTCGATGCTGATTGCCATCAACGTTGCTACTTCCGCATATTTCTTGTGATCCACATAGCAAGCAATGAAGATGTCACGGGTGGGTGGTTTCATGGCATCTAAGATTTCTTTTACGCGGGCTTCCCGTTCCTGCCATTCAAGGGTGTCCATACTCTCATCATAGGGTTTGGTAACCTGTAGCATGAGTTCTGCATGCTGCATTTGGATTTTTTTGTGACGAAGGGTGTCGATGCACCGGTTTCTGATGATACGATAGAGAAAATATCTGACGGTTTCTTTCTTGACAGATGAAAAATGAGACCATACTTCCTCAAAGGCATCGCTTACCACGTCCTTACTGTCTTCCGGGTCGTGGAGCAACTGCATGGCAAAGAAGTACAGTTCTTGGTAATATTGCCTGAAGATCTGGTCAAACTCTTTATTCTCCATCTCTCTCTATTTGTTGCAAAGTTACAAATAATTCATAGTACACAAAACTTTTTGTCAGAAATAATAACTTTTTTTGTAATATGGTTGTTATTTGTCACTATTGGTGTACCCTTTTGTGATAAACATCCGTAGAATTTATATACCTAACAATCTTAAAATACATAGTTATATATGGTAAAAAAGAAGAGAGTGTTACTTTTGATCTTGTTCGCGACCGTCGTTGCGTTTACAGCCATGGCGCAGAACAGTCAAGGTATTACAATGAAATTTAGTAACGAAGCATTGTCTTCAGCCCTGCAACGGCTGGAGAAAGCTTCAGGTAACAAAATCATGTTCACCTACGAGGATGTGCAGCAATATCGTGTAGATGGACAAGTGACTAACGCGTCTTTTGATGAGGCTATGCAGTATCTGCTGAAGAACAAGCCGTTGGACTACAAGAAAGACGGGAAGCTGGTAACTGTCACCTTGCAGAGAAATCCTCGTCAGACAGGTAACCGTGATATTACCGGTATCGTGACGGATGATCTGGGTGAACCCCTCCCTGGTGCTACAGTAACCAACGTACAACAGAAGGGAGAGCGTGAGACCTTTATCGCCATCACCGATATGAATGGTCATTTCAAGCTGACACTCAGTCGTGATGTCCGTCAGGTGGAGGTTTCTTACATTGGTTTTATTCCTAAGGTGGTGAACCTCACAAGTGCCAACAGTTACGAGGTACAACTCAAGCAGGAATCGAATGCCATCGATGAAGTGGTCGTTACTGGTGCTTTCGAGCGTAAGGCCAATACCTATACCGGTGCTGTCACGACCGTGAAAGGTGAGGAGTTGAAAAGGGTAGGTAACGCGAATGTGTTGCAGTCACTAAAGAACATCGACCCTTCTTTCATGCAGATAGAGAACTTGGGTGCTGGTAGTAACCCTAATGCACTGCCAGATTTTCAGATGCGTGGTGGTTCTACTATCGCCAGTGTACAGGGTGAATATGCCTCCAGTGCCAACCAACCACTCTTTATCCTCGACGGTTTTGAGACAGAGTTGACCAAGATTCTCGACTTGGATATGAATCAGGTGGAAAGTGTCACTACCTTGAAGGATGCTACTGCCAAGGCAATCTACGGTTCGAAGGCTGCTAATGGTGTGATCGTCATCGAGACCAAGCGTCCTGAGAGCGGTCGTATGCGTGTTACCTATACAGGTAGTATGAGTCTGGAAGTTCCAGACCTGACCAGTTACAACCTGACGAATGCAGCCGAGAAGCTCGAGGTGGAGCGCATGGCCGGATTATTTACCAGTGACAATGCACAAGCACAGGTTACATTAGACCAGGCTTATACCAGTAAATTGCGTGAGGTATTGGCCGGGGTAGAGACCGACTGGTTGGCACAGCCTGTCCGTAACGGCTTCGGTCATAAGCACAGTCTGTATCTCGAAGGTGGTGACAAAGCCATGCAGTATGGTATTAACCTTTCTTTTAACAGAATAGGCGGTGCTATCAAAGAGTCTGATCGTAATACATTGTCTGGTGGTATCACTCTGGCTTATCGTATCAAGAACTTCCAGTTCCGTGACAAGTTGACCATAGACTATAATAAAAGTCATAATTCACCTTATGGCTCTTTCAGAGAGTATTATCAGATGAATCCATATAGCCGTCTGTATGACGAATATGGAAACTATGTACAAAGCTACACTTATACAGGTAATGACAAAAAGTCGAATGACTATTATAACCCCTTGTATAATACCACACTGAATACTTTTGATAATACGGGATATACCACTATTACCAATGATTTCTATCTGGAGTGGTTCATCAATGAACAGTTGAAGTTGACTGGTCGTTTCGGTATTATCAACAAACACTCAACCGCTGATGTCTTTAAACCGGCCAACCATACCAGTTTTATCAGTACGACAGATGTACTGCGTAAGGGATCATACTCACAGTTGAACGGTAACAATACCGATATCAGTGCTGACCTCGGTCTACAGTGGTCAAAACAATGGAATGATCACCTGGTATTTATCAACGGACAGGTGAGTATGGCAGATAACAAATATAACAATACTACGGTGTTGGCAGAAGGATTCCCCAATGACTTCATGGACGATATCAAGTTTGCTGTGCAGTATGCCAAGGAAAGTAAGCCGACAGGTACAGAGGGTATCTCACGCAACTGTGGAGGACTGCTCTCACTGAACTACTCTTTCGCTGAGCGTTATCTTTTCGATGCCAACTACCGTCTGATGGGTTCTTCTGAGGCTGGTAAAGATAACCGTTGGGGTTCGTTCTGGTCTGTCGGTGCCGGTTGGAACATACATAATGAGGCTTTCTTGAAAGACAATCAGGTTATCAACCGTTTGAAACTTCGTGCTTCTTATGGCTATACGGGTAGTCAGGGCTTCTCCAGTTACGATGCTATGCCTACATTCGTTTATTATAGCAACCGCACTTTCAATGGCGGTATCGGTTCTTATCTGCAGCGACTGGCCAATGAGACACTGAAGTGGCAAGAGAAATATGATACCAATATAGGTATCGACTTCGCATTGTTCAAGAATCGCTTGACCGGTCGTTTCGACTATTATATCGCACAAACAAAGGGTATGGTTACCAATGTGACCGTTCCTTATACAACGGGTTTTAGTACTTATGTAGCCAACTTAGGTGAGACTGAGAATAAAGGTATTGAGGCTTACCTGAACTATCGTGTTTACGATGGTGGTCGTGACTATGTGAATGTCTTCGTAAGTGCTGCCCACAACAAGAACACGTTGAAGAAAATCTCTAACTCTCTGCGTGCATGGAATGATGCTCAGAATGCCAATGCTATGGAGAATGCCATTACAGCTCCTCAGGTAAAATACTATGAGGGTTGTTCCATGAATGCTATATGGGCTGTCAAGTCATTAGGCATCGATCCACAGAACGGTAAGGAGATTTACGTGAAGCGTGACGGTACCGTAACTTATGAGTACAATGTGAACGACCAGGTGGTATGTGGCGATACACAACCCAAATGGAACGGACTCTTTGGTATCAACGGTGAAATCAATGGTTGGGGCTGGAACATCTCTATGAACTACCGTTGGGGTGGACAGATGTACAACCAGACACTTGTTGACAAGGTGGAGAATGCTTCTCTGCAGTACAATGTAGATAAGCGTGTGATGACCGACCGTTGGCAGAAACCCGGTGACATGGCACTCTATAAGGCTATCACCGATTTGACTACTACTTATCCTACCTCACGTTTCGTACAGGATTACAACTTGTTTACCATGTCGAGTATCACAGTTTACTACGACTTCCGTAATTGTAGTTTCGTGAAAAACTCTTTCCTTGAGCGACTGAAGATCAGCGCCTATACCAACGACTTATTCGTTATTTCCAGCATTAAGACAGAGCGTGGTACAGACTACCCGTTTGCACGTACTTTCTCGCTTTCTGCACAGGTAACATTCTAATTGATAATTGAAAATAGATAATTATGAATAGTATATATATTAATAAGGTGAAGAGCGTTGCGGCTACAGTATGTTTGTTGCTACTTACCACATGTTTCTTCACTTCTTGTGAAGACTGGCTCGATGTTAGTCCGAAGTCACAGATCAAAGAAGAAGACCATTTCAGTCGTGAGGGTGGCTATAAGGATCAGCTTACCGGTATCTATACTGCTCTTACTACCAAAGAGATGTATGGTCTGAATATGGGTATCGGTTTTGTTGAGGTGCTCTCACATTCGTATGACATCGATCCGAGTGGTAAGTGGCGTTTCGTCAATAACTATGATTATAAAGAGCAAAGTAGTGAGGATACGATTGCTAACATCTGGAAGAATACCTATTCTTGCATTGCCAATGCGAATATTTTGATCAAGAATATCGAGCAGGCAGACCCAAATATGTTTACCGACAATAACTACCATGAATATCGTGGTGAGGCTTATGGATTGCGTGGTTTCCTTCATTTTGAACTGATGCGCCTGTTTGCCTGTGCACCAGCTATGGACGGTAATGCCAAGGGTGTTCCCTACGTGACAGAGTATTCTACGAATATCGTCGGACAGAAGAGCGTCAACGAGACCATGCAGATGGTTATTAACGACCTGTTGATAGCCCATGAAGAACTGGCTTACGACACCCTGAATACGTATGATTATTATGGCTCACCAGCCTACCGTCTGCCAAGAAACTGTTTTAATTTCTTCGCATGTGCTGCAACTTTAGCACGGGCATACCTCTGGATGGGTGACACACAGAATGCATTGAAGTATGCCAATGAGGTGATCAACCGTGTGGAGAATAATCCTAACGGTGGTATCCAGTGGGTTCACTATACCAATATGCAGCAGACCAACCGTAATGAGTTGGATATGGCTTTTACCACGGAGCACCTTTTCCAGTTGATTATCAACGATTGGGAAGATACAGGTAACTATTACTTTATGAAGGCTGGTGGTACTGATGTGCTGAACCCGTCGGATGCTACTTCACAGAATATATATGAGGTGGATCTCGGTTACGGTAACGATTATCGTTATCTGAAGGGATTTGAGCAGGATGGTGAAAAGCGTTATATGGCTAAGTTCTGGTATCTCGAGGGAAGTACCTATAATAATCTCTATCCTGTCATCCGAATGACTGATGCCTATTATATCGCAGCAGAGTGCCTGAAGAACAGCAATAAGAAACGAGCTATTGAGATTCTCAATATTGTGCGCGATCACCGTAATCTGGGTCTGTTCCCACTGAGTGAGGATCTGACAGCCGACCAGATACAGAATGAGATCTACAAGGAGTATCGCAAGGAGTATATCGGTGAGCACGGTGAGTTGTTCTTCTACTACAAACGAACAAATGCCTCTGAGATCAAGGGCGCTGCAGTACGTCCAGGCAAGAGCGTTTACGTGTTGCCTATCCCAAGTAACGACCAGGAGTTTGGTGGATACAGTAATTAGATAATAGTTAATAGTTAAAAGTTAATAGTTATGATTACGAATATTTTCAATCATATAAGAATAAAGGCAAAGATGATGGGTGCATGCTCATGTCTGTTGCATATTACCGCATGTTTCCTTGCAGCGTGTAGCTCAACTGATGAGGATTTCTTTTATCAAGATGAGCCGCGTGTACGTTTGGTCGGCGACTATGTTTGGGCTGCTGGTACTGATTCCATCACGTTCTCTTTCGTGGCTTATCCATCAGACGTTACAGAGATGGAGATGTCGGTAGATGCCCAGATCATGGGCGAGGTAGCCGACCATAATAGAGTGGTCAATCTCTCGGTAGATGATTCCAAGACTACGGCTACTGCCAGTATGTATACATTTCCGTCAACGGTAACGATTTCTGCCGGTGAGGCAAAGGCAACCTTCCCGGTCGTGTTGAAGCGAGATGCTTCATTAACCTCAAAGAAGGTAAGACTCTATATAAAGGTAGATGACTCAAGTGATTTCAAGACGGGAGTCAATGAAGAGAATCATATCACGTTGATCTGGAGCGACGTGCTCTCAAAGCCCAATAACTGGTCTGACCTGGAGCCTTTCTTCGGAACATACAGTGATACGAAGTACCGCTTTATGTTGACTAACTCTGATGGTGCCGGCGAATTCAGTACAGAGACGATGTCATGGGCATTGCTCAACAGTTATCGAATTCGTTTCCAGAATGCGCTCAACGAGTATAATGCCGCGCATCCGGGTAATCCGCTGACTGATGAGAATGGACAACTGGTTACGTTTGAGTAATTGATAATTAATAATCGACAATTGATCATTATGAGTACTAAAATATTTAAGAAAATGACAGCCTTGACAATGGGCATCTTCTCTTGCACATTGCTTCTGGCTATATGCTCCTTGAGTTCCTGCTCACAGGATGATGGAAACTATGACTATTTGCCCGATGAGGAGGTCAGTAAGATAGAACTGGAAGTGGATACTACGATAACAAAGAATCAGTATGCACTTAGCACATTGAATCCTGGTGATGAGGTGGAATTCCATTTGAAAGTGAAATATGCTCATCCTGAGCGTTTGCAGTACCGTTGGTTCGTACTGAAGACTTACTATAATGTATATCGTCAGGAGCAGATTGGTAACTCTTTGCAGTATCCCCCAGCAGACACGATTTATAATGAGAAGGACCTGAAGTGGAAATGCGACTTGGAACCAGGCACCTATATGTTCTATTGTAAGGCTGAGGACCCAACCAATGGCATAGTAGGATATTGGCAGACAACAAGCTATAGTACTGTACAGCAAGGTGGTACGCAGGGTGGTCTCTATCTGTTGACAGAGCGTGACGGACAGACTGATATCGAGATTTTCACCTCTGGCTTGATGCTGATCTTTGGTTCTGAAACCAAGTGCTTCTACAAATACTATAGTTCTATGAACGGTCATTACCTGGATGGAAAACCACTCTTTATCAAAGGTACTCATACTGGTAAGGCTCAAAAGAACGGTTATATGGTAGCTACAGATAAGAACCTCTATCGTTTGAATCAAGTAGGTCTTACTACCATGAATACATGGGATAACCTCTTCTATAACACACCTGAGAAGTTTAACCCACAAACCAGCTTCTTCACCAATAACTGTGACTTCTTGATTAATGACGGTAAGTTGTATGTTACGTATGCTAATCAGACGAATGACCTGAAATTCTCTGAGCCTATCGCTGGTGATTATGAGGCTTTCCCGTTCCTGATGCGTAATACGTATACCACATGGCGACCCGTAACAGGAGCTATCAATGCATGGCAGGTACTCTATGATCAGAAGAACCGTAAGTTCCGTCCGTACTACTCTCAGGGTGTTTCGGTAACCAATTTCAAATCAACTGTTGCCGATGCCGTAGTAGATGCCAACAATGTACCTGGTGATGTGAAGGCTGTCTTCCAAGGTGGTGGCAACTATACCTGTGTGATTACCGTTATCAATGGTAAGCCATACCTCTATCGCTACTGCTTCTACAATGTGGTGGATGATGGTGACCTCTCAGCCGAGGGTGATCGTTCTATCATCGATCTGAGTGGTTGTGAAGATATTATGAATGCCAAGAAGTTCTGCTCTAACACTACTGGATTTGCTTTCTATTACTATACAGATAAGGGCGTTTATTCGTTCTCTGCTTCCAGTGGAGAGACCACCTCTAATAAGATCTATAGCTGTGAGGCTGGCGAAGAGATTACCTCTATTTATATCTGGGGTAGTGCCGGCGGTGGATTCCCAACCTCGGATTGTGCCCTGTGGATTGGTGTATGGAACAACAACAAGCAGGACGGTAAACTTGTGCAGTATGAGATGGATGTCAACTATGGTGTGCCAAACTCTATGTGGGGTCCCATGGTCGGTGCTCCTGATAACCCACTCATCACAGAGGGATGGGGTAAGATCATAGATATGACTTGTACCAGTGCTGAGTAATTCATATGATGATGAAAAGATTATTATTTGCTTTTTTTGCACTGATCGCATGCTTAGGCATCAGCGCACAGAAATATACAGTTAACGGTATCGTCGAGGGTCTCCCCGACGGTACTGTTCTCCAACTCATTCCAATGAGTCATGGTAAAGAGACTCCTTTAGGAGAGACGACTGTACAAGGTGGAAAGTTTAAGTTTACAGGCAGTGTCAAGGAACCGATCTGTGGACATGTGATGGTGAAAGACAGCTATGGCTACTGCTCGTTTATGTTGGAGAATCGTGGCATCGTTGTCAATGCCAAGGTGACAAAGAGTAAGGCACATGATGGTGTCGATCTCTATAATTGGAAATCTACGGTCTTAGGTTCTCCCCTCACGGATAAATACAATGGCTTTGTGGCAGAACGTAACAAACTGGATGATCTCTACATGGCTAACCATGAGAAGTTTAAGGGTGTTCATGAAAAGGCCAGCAAGTTGAAAGACGAAGAGTTGGCTGCCTATAAAAAGTCGGATGAATATCTGGCAATGGAAAAGGCCGACGGTGATTTTTTCCAGACAGCAGAGAAAGTGCTGAACGGACTCATCTTGGATAACAAGGATTCTTTCTGGGGACCGTTGCTTGCCCATCAGTTCATGAATTACTTCACGCCAGGACAGCGTAACCTGTATAATCAGTTCTCTGATGCGGCCAAGAACTCTTGGTATGGCAAGAAAATGAAAGAGGAGTTATGGCCAGCCGGTGGAGTGGGAGAGAAGATCCCTGCCTTCACCATCAAGGATGAGGCTGGCAAGGCATACACCTTCCAGCAGTTGGCCAAGGGAAAGAAATATGTGATCATCGACTTCTGGGCTTCATGGTGTGCTCCCTGTCGCAAGGAGATACCCAATGTGAAGAAGCAGTATGAACTGTATAAAGACAAGGGCTTGGAGGTGATCAGTATCTCTATCGACCGCAATGCTGCCCAGTGGAAGAAGGCGTTGGAGGAGGAGCAACTCAAATGGCCTAACTTCTTGAGTAACAAGGTGGCTGATCAGTTTAAGGTAAAGGCTGTTCCTACGATGTATCTAGTAGATACCAAGGGTGTTATCCTTGCCGAGAACGATGATGCGCGTGGCGAGAAGCTCGCAGCTAAGTTGGCTGAGTTGTTTAAATAATTAATCAATATGATTTGTAATGGTATCGGCATGTTCTCATGTCGATACTTTTTTTAAATAAAATGAAAGAATATTCATTTCTTTGATTACATGATGAATATAATAGCGTCTTATTAGTGGTTAGTTTTCATGCATCGTTTTAGGATGCAAATTAGTTAAACATTCTCTTTTCGATAGGTAGATTTTTAAGGTTAAGCCCCTGTTACGTAGCGATACGACAACAGGGGCTATTTTAGTTCATAGTTCATAGTGTAGTGTTTAGAGTTTAGGGTTTAGAGTTTAGGGCTCATAGTTTACCATGCAAATCATAACTCTACACTCTACACTCTACACTTTACACTCTACACTCTAAACTCTACATTCTACACTCTACACTCTACATTCTACACTCTACACTAATTTTCTTTTACCGCCAGGATACGCTTGGCCTTCAAATCTGGATCCAGATAGAAGGTGCGCCTGAGAGTGTCATCCTTCATGATGATCTTGGTAGAAAGAAGTAACTTTGTCTTAATGCCTTTATAATCAGCTAATTTCACGGGTTGCTTGAAGAGTTTGTCTGTTGCGCAACGCTTCTGCAGATCACCCATGATAGAGTCGTTGATACGGTAGGTGGAGTCTAACTTACCAAACTGCAGGGCATAGTCATCCGTCACCATCTGTTTTTTAAGGAAGTCCCTGACGATGTCCTTAGCTTCATAGCGCTGTCCACA
Organism: uncultured Prevotellaceae bacterium; assembly: GCA_902797505.1. Taxonomy (GTDB): domain Bacteria; phylum Bacteroidota; class Bacteroidia; order Bacteroidales; family Bacteroidaceae; genus Prevotella. The sequence continues at coordinate 21,680 of CADBSW010000047.1, forward strand.
TGAACCCATGAGGACAGCGCCGATGATCAATATAAATAGTTTTCTCATTTTTTCTCGGGGATATTCTTCAGTATCTCCAGAAGGTGATCCCATACCATCTGTACGGTAGGAATGAGCAGACGCTCTGTCGGCGTATGCACATCGCGCAGGGTAGGACCGAAGCTTACCATATCCATATGCGGATATTTCTCAGAGAACAGACCGCACTCCAGACCGGCATGGATACCCTTCACGATAGGATCCTTGCCGAAGAGCTTCTTGTAGGTCTCTACCACCAGGTCGGTGAGCTTGCTGTTGGGGTTCATCTTCCATGCGGGATAACCGTCGCCTTGCTGTACCTCTGCACCAGCCAACTGGAAGAGGGCCTTTACGGTATTACCCATATTCTCGAGGTTACTCATCACGTTAGAACGCTGTGAGGCCACTACCACACACTCGTTCTCTGCCGTCTGTACGCTGGCAACATTGCTGGAGGTCTCTACCATCCATGCGAGTGCCTCATCCTGACACATAGAGAACACACCGTTGTCGATAGCCTGCAGCGTGCGGATCAGGTTCTGTGCCACCTGCTTCTCAATCACGGGAACAGCCTCAGTGCTCTCCATGAAGAACTCCATGGCGGTATCAGATACATGATACTCGTCTTTCACATCGTCTGCGAAGATATTCCAGTCGGCACGTACGGTCTCCTTACACTCGTTAGGCACTGCGAAGACTACCTGTCCATCGCGTGGGATGGCGTTGTGCATCTTACCAGAGTTGAAAGAAGCTACGCGCAGGTCGCATTTCTCCATCTCCTTATATATAAAGCGAGCCAGCACCTTGATGGCATTAGCGCGTTTCTTCTCGATATCATCACCAGAGTGGCCGCCCTTGAAGCCCTTTACGGATACCTTCATGAAGAAGTAGCCCTCGGGGGCATTCTCACGGGTATAACGGAAGGTGGCTGATGTGGTCTTACCACCGGCGCAAGAGATGAAGAACTGTCCCTCATCCTCACTGTCGAGGTTGATCAGCATATTACCGGTCATGAATCCCGGCTGGATACCGAAAGCACCAGTCAGACCGGTTTCCTCATCACGTGTAAACAGACATTCTATCGGTCCGTGGGCGATATCATCAGAATCGAGGATGGCCATCTCGATAGCACAACCGATACCATCGTCTGCACCTAAGGTAGTGCCTTTGGCACGGAGCCACTCTCCGTCAACGTATGTCTCGATGGGATCATTATCGAAGTCAATCTCCACATCCACCAGTTTGTCACACACCATGTCCATATGACTCTGGATAACAACGGTCTCACGATTCTCATAACCTGGTGTGGCCGGTTTACGGATGAGCACATTGCCCGTCTCATCTACCAAGGTCTCCAGTTGATGACTCTTACCAAACTCTTTCAGGTACTCGATAATCTTTTCCTCTCTTTTTGAAGGACGAGGAATCTGGTTAATTCTTGCGAACTGTTCAAACACGCAAGCAGGTTTTAATTCACTTTTATTCATTATTTATCTTATTTTATAACTGAAATTATAAATAAATGCTTAACTTTGCCGCCTGTGACGGTGAAGATACTGGGTCTCGGCAAAAAAATAAACGAATTTATTTTGTTCTGCACATGACTTTTAGTAACTTTGCAATGCAAAATTAATAAAAATGGTAGAAACTCTGCTCATTACGGTGTTAATAATTGCTATTTGTGTAGCATTATTGTCAGTCAAGGTGCTATTCAAGAAGAATGGACACTTTGAGTCGCAGCATATCCATGACAGTAAGGCGATGCGCGATCGTGGCATTCATTGCGTGATGGACCAAGACCGTGAGGCAAGAGCTGCTAACAAAGCATATTAATAAAACAAAATTATAAAAGATGAAAAAGACAATTTTGATGGCTGTGGCAGGCCTATTTGCCATGACCGCTTGCAACCAGCAGGCCCCCAAGGTGGATGAGAAGTCAGAAGCTGCTCCCACTAACAGTGAGTTGAAGATTGCTTTCGTAGAGGTCGACTCTATCATGTCGCAGTATGAGTTCTGCAAGGAGTATTCCAAGATCCTTGAGAAGAAAGGACAGAATATCCAGAATACAATTGCACAGAAGGGTCAGAACCTGCAGGCTGCCGCTAATAAGTTCCAGCAGGATCTGCAGAACAATAAATACACCCAGCAGCAGGCTGAGGCTGTGAACGCCGGTTTGCAGAAGCAGCAGGCCGACCTGCAGGCATTGCAGCAGCGTCTGGGCAGTGATTTCCAGGCCGAGACCGATAAGTTTAATGCCGCTCTGCGCGACTCTATCCAGCACTTCCTGGCTAAGTATAACAAGGATAAGAAATACTCTCTGATCCTTTCTAAGGCAGGTGATAACATCCTCTTTGCAGACAAGGCTTACGATGTAACCAACGAGGTGATCGCCGGTCTGAACAAGGCTTACAAGAAGAATACCGCTAAGAAAGAGGAAAAGAAAGAAGAGACCACAGAGAAGAAGTAATTCTTCGTCTCTCTTATTGATATATTCGTATCAAGAAATATAACAAACACAGGAGTGCGCTGTACTGGCGCACTCCTGTGTCTATATATAGCAATGCAGTGCGCTATACTGGCGCACTGCATTGTTCATGATAGGCACTAAGGAGTGTGATGATAATAGTTACCGTGAAGAATGATATTTTCTCTTGAGAAACTTTATTCCCAAGACCACACCTGTGAGTGATACGAAGGCTCCGCCTAAGCATAAGGTCCATATCAGGATGGTCCAGATCACAGGATGCTCCACCAACCATTTGATATTCAGATAATGGATGCCACTGAACACCCACTTTTTGGCCCGTTTGTTCTGGGTGAGGTACTTGGTGTCACCATTATGCGGGTTGATATAATAGGTGGTCTTGTCAGCATTGTCGATATCCACCTTATATACAGGTAATGGCAGTGCGTGGGTGCGCGACAGGTAATACTCGTCGTACTCATCCATCTGTCGGATGGTGAAGGGCGTGTCTTTTCCGTTCATCTTCCTGACAGCCTTTTCGATGACAGGGATTGGGATCGTCAGTTCTTCGATCTGTCTTTCTGAGGCATTGATGCACACTTCTTCCTCGCCGTTGATGATGCGGTAGATGGGGATATCACCGATGCGCGACCACGTCACCTGTTTCAGGTCGTGATACTTGGTTGACAGAAGACGGTGGTCGAGGGTGTATTTCTCTATGGGCAACATCTTACTGCTGTTCCACATCTTCGACTCTTTGAAGAAGTAATCACCTTCCATGGGTACCAGCCACTTGGGTATCCGTTGCATGGCCATCATACCACTCAGTCCCCAACCCACGAGGAAAATACCGAAGATGAGTCCTACTATGTGATGCCACTTATACGTCCATTTCTTATACGGACTGCCCCAACGCTTCTTGTTTCTGCGATTCCGCAACAAGGCATCGATGCCTACGTACATTCCTGAGAGTGCAGCCAGCAGACAGATGAGTCCGCCGATGGTTATGGTGGTCTCCCACACATCCACATCCTTGCGTATCATGGGGAAGTAGAATTTGTGGGGTATCGCACCTGCCCATGCCCAGAAGCGTGAGTGCCTGTCTGTGAATTGCAGCACCTCTGCCGTATGACTGTCGATATACAGTTGGTGCTTCTCGGCATCGTCAAAGAAGAAACGATAGATAGGCAGGTTCTTCTCGTATCGACTGTAGAGCACCCATTGTTGTCGTTCATGCAGGGTGTCGATCTTCATGACCGGTGCATCGACCCATTGCTGTGCGATGCTTTTGATGGTCTCAGAGGTTACCGGCATAACCTGTTTTATAGAGTCTGCACAGATCGTATAGGTGGTGTCAGCGGTGGTGAGCTCTGCCAGTGTCTGTCCTTGGAACTGTCGGATGCTCAGTTTCTGCAGCGAGTCTTTCTGTTGTGCGATGAGCGTCTCTATGGCCGGTAAAGAATCGGGAAGGTCCTCGTAGTGCCCATTGATCTCCGTATCTGATAATCTCGGATACGGATGATAGAGCAGTACGAGACCCGTGATGAACCACATCGCGAAGAACAGTGCGATGACTGTTCCCGTGATGCGGTGCAGAGAGAGCATGTATTTATTCATTGTCGATATAGACGATGCGGCTCAGCTCATAACCCTCAGCGATGGTAGAACCCTTGGTCACCTCACCTGTCTTGATGTTATAAATATAGATGGTGGGCAGTGCGTCTTTCGGGTTGGTGCCGATGAACGCTTTGTTGCCCAGCACGAATGAACGCTGAGAGAAGGTTCCTGCGCTGAATGGCAGACGCTGTCCGTTGTAGGTGATCTCTGTCAGGGCATCGGTGTTTACATCATAGATGGCATAATAGCTGTTGTAGTTAGTGATGCCCCAACCGTCTTTCTTCGAGTTGTCGTCGCTGGTGCCGGTATACTCGGGGTTGGTGATGTAGAACAGAGCCTTACCGTTACCGAGGTTCTCGCAGGTAAGTACCTTACCGTTACGGTCGCCGTTGTTCATGCCTACCCATGAGGTATCAAACTTATTCTGTCCGGCCATGATACGTACGATGCGGGTGTAGCCGCAAGTAGTGGTGGTAGAGCCGGGTACCTGTGACATCAGTGGGATATACAGGTTGCCATTGTCGTTGAAGAACATCTTGCTCTGCAGCAACTCGCCATAGGCAGTACCACCCATCTCCTCACCGACAGTTGTCTTGTCGACATTCTTCACGGTCATGGTGGCAGCATCTACGAAAGCAGCATAGACAGCCTTGGTGCCTTTCTTTGATTTCTCACAATAGAGATAGATCAGGGTATTATCAGCCTTACGGTAGTTTGCCAGTCCTGATGTACTGTAGGTGATCACCTCGGGAGAGAAGTTGGGAAGGTTCAGGTTACCCTCAGCTACGATACTCATGTCGTTAGCATTGAACTTGGTCCATACCACATCGTTCTTGTCACCGTTGGCAGCCAGCACTACAAACTCATTATCTGATGTCCACGCGTGGGTATAGCGACGGTCCTGATAGGTGTTCTTCTCGAATTTGTGCTCGGCGATGGTGATGATACCGTTGTTGGTGATCTGGTATTTGCCGAAGCGGTCTTTCTCCTTCGGAATCTGATAGTAATACTTTCCCTTGATGATCGACTCCTGATAGAGTTTTGCGGTCACGTCGGTACCCTCGTTGAGGAATGCGATCGACTGGTTGGGATCTTCCAGCGAGTTGACGTTCTTCACAATGATAGAGCTTGAAGAACCCATACCGGATGTCTCACCCAGTGTCACCCAAATGTCGTAGTGTACATTATGGATCTCTTCTTTAGGGGTGTTGTCGTCATCGTCGTCATCACTACATGCGGTGAATGACATGCTGAGCATCATGGCAAAGAGCACCAGCATCAAATAGTTGAATTTCTTCATTGTTTTGTTTGTTTAATGTTAATTATTGAATGAATAGTCTGAACTTACAAAGGATATTGCGCCCGGGCTTCTGCAACTTGAAGTTGTCGAAGGCCATGGTGTCGAAGATATTGTTGCACTCCAGCGAGAGATTGTATCGCTGATGCTGCCAAGAGTAGGTGAGGGTGGCGCTGTGCAGGTTCTGTGTGGGTATACGACTCTTGGTAGACAGTGAACCATAACCTTCCCAAGTCAGGAAGAACCAGTGCACATACTGATAGAGGTAACTGAAACGCAATCGGGTGCCGTCACCTGTGATATTGTGTTTGGTCAACGTCAGTTCGCTGTTGGAGAACAGCCACGGACGGTTAGGCACCTTATTATTATAGGTGATCGACGGCTTTCCGTCTTTCTTAAACTTGTTTTGGTCGCGTGCATCCTGATAAGAGATGTTGGTGGTCAGTTGCAGCCAGTCGTTATAACTGTAGCGCAACTCCGTCTCAAAACCTTTCATGTTCACGCCAGCCACATTGTCGTATTGTATCATACCTTCCGACTCTGACAATACTGCATGGATATAGTCTTTGATATGACGGTAGAACCCGCCTATCTCATAGTTCAGCAGATGATATTTCCCAAAACGGATATTTCCGAAGAGACCGATGTTATAGTTGTCGCTGTTCTCTGGTTTCAATGCTAAGTTGGCATAAACGGTTGTTCCATTGCCCAACATCTCTCGTGAGAGTGGCAGACGGGCGGTGTGCTCGAAAGAGGCTTTCAGCGACAACTCCTCCAAGAACCGGTATCGGGTTCCCAGTCCGTAGCCGGTATAAGTCTTGGTGGATACTTTGGGCACTTGGTCGGCATTGGTGATCCATGCGTGGTCTTCCTGTTCAATATTGGTGTGGTTGATATATTCCTTCAAGAAGAATACGTTCTGCATGCGTTCTTGGAACAGCAGTTGGTTGTACGACAATCCGATGATGTGTTTTGTCAGTCGGTCGTTGGTGGGCTCAAACTCCCTGTCAAGATCGTCATAACGTCTGTTACCGTTATGATATAACATATAGTTAAGGTTCAGTGAGTGTTCCTCATTCCACTGATAGTCAAGGTTGGTGCGCAGGGTGGTGAGCGGCCGCTTGTAATGTCGCAGTTGTGCCGCCCTTCCTGTTATCTCATTACGGGTGGTAGGTATCCAGTCCCCATTCCAATCGTATTTCCTATAGGCAGAGTCAACCGTCAGCGAGTGGTTCCAGGTATGCGATGCTAAAAGGTTCAGTTGCAGTCTTGGAATCAGAAAGTTATGTTTCTTATAGCGCGCTGAGATATTCCATGCGTCTTGTTTCTTTTCTGCCTCTCCATATACGATACTCTGTATCTGTCCGGTCTGCAGTTCTTTGTTCACCTTATTATAGGATGCTGTCACGAAGAAGGCATCCGCCCATGATCTGTTCTCTACGCCGACTTCTATCTGTCCGAGTAAAGAGAGATAGTCATCATGGAATCGCTTGCGGTCGGTATTGTAGAACACCTGCCTCTCTGTATCCCACAACTCGATGTCCTTCATCTTGTAGTTGTTCTTCGAGAAGTTGACTCCTAAGGTAGGACGTATCAGGATGCCCGTCTTCGGCAGCTTATACTGTCCGTTCACATCCATGATATACGTGTTGAACGACCCTACGCTTACTGAGGCATCCAAGAAGTTGTTGATGCGTTTGTTTGTCACCAGGTTGATGGCACCTCCCAAGGCGTCGCTTCCAAGATAGGCAGGTACTACACCCTTGTACACCTCTATATGGTCGATCATATTCACGGGGATATTGGCCAGTGTCACCTCAATACCTTTCGTATCGAGCGGTATGCCGTCGATGAAATAACGTACGGAGTTGCCCGACATACCGTTGAGCGACAATTCGAAGTCGGAACCTAATCCACCCTCGTATCTTACCTTCACACCCGTTGTCTGATTGACGATATCGTTCAGGTTCGTAAGGGTGTTCACTTTGGCCGCGATATCCACGGCATTCACGGTGATGGCACCTTCGCGTAAACGTTGTGCCTTACTCTTACCTACCACATACACATCCTCTAACTGCACAGAGTCTTTGATGTGTTTCTGTGCTACACACCATCCACACTGCAATACTATTGCAGCGAAGAGAAGTAATCTTTTCTTCATATTGATCTTTTTTACCGTCTTAAGTCCCGAAGGCGGTCGTTAGTATGTAATGAAACCGGCAGGTCTTCTGACTTACCCAATTATCAGCACCTTCCCGTCAGTCGGACAGTGGCTTTTTTAGCTGATAACACAATGGGCTCACAGCAGCGGGCTCTGTTCAGGTCTTTCACCTGATTCCCTTTTCATCTCCTGTAGGGGAGAACCAAATTTCAGGCTGCAAAATTACATATTTTTCGTGTAAAGACAAAATTAATCAGCAATTATTTAACTCAACTTTCATTGGCAGATGTAGCGAAATAAAAAATAATGCATGGGGAGCATCACTGCTGCCCATGCATAACTTAAGCATAGCTAAACTCATTTCTACAAATATTATTATTTCAAATTCAAGGTATTTACAAATTTCTTCAGACTTTCCTTTGCCAGTCCGCTTTTGATGATACGGCCTTGGGGATCGAAGATGATCGTCTCGGGCAGCGACATGATGCCGTATGCCTTCACGGCTTCTGTCTCCATCTTTTCGATGTCGTCGGTGGAAGGGATCGTCAGGTGCTCATAGATCAGTTTACGATCCTTGATATATTGTTTCCACGTGTCTTTGTCCGTGTCAAGTGATATACCAATCGCTCGGATGTTCTTGCCCCGATGATCCTTTGTTATCTGGTTCATGGCCTTGCATCCACTGCGAGAGATACTGTTATTCTGCTTCCAGAACTGCAGCACTACATAGTCGCCCTTGCCGATGTATTCGCTCAGTTGATGACTATTCCCGTTGGTGTCTATACAAACGGCATCGGTAAACATCTTCCCCTCTTGACGCTTCTCCAGTCCTTGGTAGTATTTCCATATGGGCTGTACGGCCATATGACTGGCATAGGGAAGATCTTTGCGGAGGCAGTGAGATAGTTCGCTGTAAGTCATGGAGGTGAAGTTGTTGGCCAGGTACCAGGCGGGAATCAGACTATTGGCATTATCATCGATTATCTTTAATATCCGTTGGTGGACTTCAGCCAGCAGTTGTTCATAGCCTTTCGCATCCATTACGATGATTTCTCCATCAGCATTATAGCAGACATACTTACGCAGATCCCGCTCCAAGGCTTTGAGTTGGCGCTGTGTCTCGGCAAAGCGCATGTTCAACGGTGATCCTAAAACGTTCATGTCCTCCAGGTTGACCATCGTAGGAATACTGTCGGCAAAGAGTGCGAGTTTGTTTCCCTGTTGGTCACGGACAACATATAATTGGTCTTTCATGAGCATCTCTCTTATCTTGAACTTTCCTTTGTCGGGCAATACCTTGATGGGACGCATAGATGGAACGCTTGGAAAGACGGTTACAGGGGTGGTAGTTTCTCCTGTGAGTTTCACTTCTGCCTGAGGGAGGGTGTCTTGACCAAGGTCATACAGTAGTTCCAATGTTTTTTCGTTCTCTGGATTTGTCCATATACCAATGTTATTACCGAATGACAAGAAGGTTCCTGTAGGCATTCTCCGTACGTGCTTTCTTAATTCCTTGGTATTTCTCTCTATGATCCGCCTTTGGTCTGCGGTCGTCTCACGATAGGAGAACGGGTATATCTGTTTGATAATATCTTTATACTGTCGTTCAGTGAGCCTGCCATTGTATTCACCGAAGAGTTTGGTAAGCATATATACGTATAGGTCGGTCTGTATCTCTTTCTTACCAGATGCCAGTTCATTCAGACGTCGCATCTGCGCCATCAGCTTTTCATATTTCAATTCGTCGTCATCATTGAGCGGCTGTAGATAATATTTCTCCTGCTGTTGCCATAGACTATTGCTATCAATGGTCTTCATACTCCAGATGCCTTCACCGAATCTGAATAATGTACCTTCCAGGGTTCGCCAGGTGTTCCCCTTGCTGTCGGTGAAAGGCACGTTATGCCATTTTAAGCCATAGAAGGTCTTCCCGTCTGTCTCATTAATAGCCAAGATGCGGATGTTGTAATCCTTCTCTATACGGTAACTGCCATAGATATTCGTATAGAAATTATCCTTTCTGTAAAACTGCAGTACCCATGGATCTTCAGATCCTTTGCCTGCGTCGATGAGATAGGAGAGTCCACTCTGTGTTATATTTCTGGCAAAGGCCATCTTCAGTTCGGTAAGTGCCTGTGGCTCCATGATGGTATTGCCCTCTGCAACCAGTTTGAATTGCCACTCTTTCATCGCATGACTCCACGAGGTTTCTTTCGTCAGTAGCTGTCCTGATTCAAGAAATCTCTTGATGGCATTGTCCATAGATCGTGCGCCCTCGTTGTTTTGAGCCTTCATACAGAGACTCATGAATAATGCTGCCGTAAGCAGGATGTTTATCTTGTTCTTCATTTTATAATGTTTTAATAGAGTTGTTATTTAAAAGGGTATCGCTTGTCGTGATAAAGAAATCGTTGACGATCTTGCTGAGTTCTGGGTTATAGATGATGGTTTTTGTCAGTCTGTCCATATAGACGCTATCACCAACACGCTCCAACTCACTCTCTATCCACGCGATCTGTTTTAACAAGCTGTCTGTGGATGTTGTCTTATCGCGTTCACTCATTTTCCTTGTGACTGAGTTCTTCTTTGTCAGAACATCCTCACGGTATTCATCTTGTATTGCGACTACCGCCGGTGTAGTCTTCATGTCTTTACTGTGAATCTTTTCCGAGATCGTAGGTTGCGTAACGTCTTGTCGCTCTGAAGGTATTCTTCCGAAATGAATGGTCAACAGTAATAAGGCACAGGCAGCTGCTGCTATGGAAGGGTAGAGCCAAGCGCGACGTTTCTTCATCTCCCTCTTTTCTATCTCCTGCATCACCCGGTCACAGAAGTCGCCGGGCACCTCTGTCTTTGGGTGCTTAGCCTCTCGCCGGCGAAGGGCCTCCCGCAAGTCGGAATCCTTGTATTTATTCATTTTCTTTCTCTTTTATCATTAGAAATAGTTTCTTTCGTAGTCGGCTGAGCCGTTGTGACAGGGTGTTAGGCTCGGCGTCCATGATGTATGCGATATCTCGCAGCGGTCGGTCTTCGTAGTAGAATAGATGTAGCAGCAACTGGTCTTTCTCGGGCAATTCCTCTACAGCTTCTTCCATCAGCAGGATACGTTCTTCACGTTGTGTGGAAAGGTCTTCTTCCTCAATCACTGTTGTCAGTTCACCGATGTCTTCCATAAAAGGTCCTCGTCGCCGCAGATGATCGAGCGCCTCGTGGTAGGCGATGCGCAGAAGCCAGGTAAGAAACGACGACTCTCCACGGAAGGAGGACCGCTTCTCATAGGCTTTTACAAAAGCATCTTGAGCGGTATCCTCAGCTTCCCTGCGATCTTGTAGTAGGCGCATGATAAGGTCGAGCACTTGCGGAGCATATTCCCTTACCAGTCGAGCGTATTCTTTTCTGCTGATTTCTTGCTTCATTCTATCTAATAGACGGAAGAATATGAGAGATATGACTGACGTGGTTGTTAAATATAGTTTATTTTTGTCGTGGATAAATGTATCAATTCAAAGAGTCCGGAGGGACCGGACTCTCAGGTTATGCTACTATGTAGTGAGTTATTATTTGTCGGGCAAGAAACAGAAGCTGCGTGTGCCGGTAGCATGGAAGCCATAGGCATCATGAGCCTCTACCTCCACGACATGCGCCCCGTGACGATATTGTTCTGGTAATTCCAACGTCCATAACTGATGTGACTCTCTCTTCCTCAAGGGGTTCATACGGTTGAAGGGTGTCGGGAATATTTTTTGGAGGTTTTGCTCACGCGCCCTGGCCACATTGGGATCCACAAGGTTTGCCTTTTTACATACGATCCAATCCCCACGATCCAGTCGGCAACGTACCTGTGTACTGTCGCATCCCCCATAAATCGTAATCATGAGGGTGGCAGGGGGGATATCTTTCAGATCACGAAGATGGGTGTCAAGGGTATCGATGCCCGTCACATGGATGGTCATCTGTTTTTGCGGATCTTGTCCGATGGCCTTGCATCTGAACTGATATTTGTTATTGTCAAACTCCACGACGAAGTAATTTCGTGGCGTTCCTCCTTGTTGGAGGGCGTGAGGGATTCCCTCTCCATCTTTCTCGCCTACCCACCAGAAACCACAGGAGGCACCGGCTCCTAACTCATGTATACTAAGGCCAGCACCCTGTTGGAAGAAACGTCCTACCTGATGAAGATGTCCTGTGATAGCCAGTACATGTCCTCTGTCTTTCAACAGATGCAGCAGATATTGTCTGTTCTTGGTATAGGCAAAAGGAATATGCATACTTAAGACGATCAGATGACTCTTCGGCACATACTTCAGATCTTGACGCACGAAATTCAGTTGTCGATCAGAGAGAAAACCCTCATAGCCACGAGGACCTACTCCATATACATTATTTAATATAATGAAGTGCACCTTACCCTCGTTGAAAGCATACATATCCGAACCGAACATCTCACTGTATGAGCGATACTGTCGCCATCTCACACTGTCTACATCCCGGTCGTGATTGCCCAAGACCGTCCAGGTGGGGGAGGGTAACTGCTCCATCAACGTACGTAAATCACGATAAAGAGAAAGGTTGTTATTCACCAAGTCACCCAAGAAGAGATTGATGGTTGTTTCTGGGGTGGAGAGCAGTTCGGGCCACAGGGTACGCGTGGCGTAGTCGAGTTCCTGATAGTTTCCTACTTGCACATCACCGACGGCATTCAACAGAAACCGGTGATTGATCTCTTTCTTCTGCAAGGGGATGTCTATGGTCTTGTCTTCGGATAGTCCCTCCCTCATATAATGGAAGTTTGCATTCACCACATTACTGCCTGTCATGGTATAGTCGGCCGGCAGTATCGGCATGATGGAGCCGCCTTCTATGGCTGGCAACAGGTATCGCCCCTTCTTGTCGGTCACGACGATGGTGTCACCATTAGAGACGAGCATGCCCCGCAGTCCTTTCTCTCCTTGGTCACGTATCCCGTTCTTGTTGCTGTCGTGAAAGACAACGCCTGTGATATTTTTGACGTTAACGGTAACGTTATCTTGGTTTTTTGCAGTAGAGGGATGTGAGAAAAATAATAATCCCAGCAGTATGATCAAACAATTCTTTTTCATGGCAGTAGTACAGCTTTTATTTCATGTGCGCCGGAGATAGCCCACTGCGCAAAGCGGGCGATATCCTGGATGGTTTGAGCATTCACGTTTTCGTCATAATGATTCAGTGAGGCCCAGTCTTCCCTGTTAAGATAGATGGCGTTGCGAATCCACGATGTCCAATAACTCGATCGCTGCTTTTGTAAGGCATTCTCCTTGATCAGGTTTTTCTTGATATCCTCCAGATAGTCGGCAAATTGCTCGGGATGCTCATAAAACCGTTGTAACTCTGTGCGTACGGCAGTGATGAGGGTATCTACATCCGAGGGTTGACAGACAAAACCGATACTTACGCGAGAGAGGAAGGAGGGATAAGGACTGGAGGCGCAGGAGACACTCACACTGTAAACCTTGCCCATCTCCTCACGCAGTCGTTTGAGCAGTGCGGAGCGGAAGACGGCCTTGAGCATCTCTGAACGGATGTCAAGCATGGCGGCATCTCCCTTTTGTTGGTCTTGCTGATAGACGAGCATGACATTGGCTTTCTGATCTTGTGCCTCATGACAGATGAACTCCACCGACTCTTGTGGTATCTGTCGTTTGCCCACTACCCAGGTGGTATCTGCCTGTCCTTTGGGCAGTCCACCGAGATAAGTACTGATGAGCGGACGGATAGCATCGAGTTGACAGTCGCTGATGATGATAAAGGTATAACCGTCGGCATTTCCAAAGAAACGGTTATACAACGGCAGCATATCATCGGGATTCACCGTGTTGAGCACCAGGGTGTCTGTCAATACCTCATTGGTGTAGTTACGCCCGGTCATGAGCCATCCCAACAGCCTACTGAAACGTTGGTTGGGTGTCTCTTTCTTCTCCCGGTAACTCTCTACGAGTTTCTCGATGGTTAATCGACAGACGGCGGTATCCAGTCGTGGTTGTGTCCACCTGAGCCACAGCAGTTGGAACATCGTCTCTACATCCTGCATGCGGGCAGAGGCTGCTACACCTGTACGGAGCTTATCTACCAACATGCGCACAGACGCTGTATTCCCCGTCAAGAAATAGTTCAGTTCATCACGATCATAGTTGCCGGCACCCGATAGGGAGATGACACTGGGACCTACCAGTGAGGTGGTATACTGCAGACTGTCAACGCCATACTGTCCACCTTTCCGGAAACCTGAGAGTACGATGCGCCCTTTCTCGTTTTCCTGATGACGGAAGATCACCCGTACGCCATTGTCTAATCTGATATCCACACCATTTATCTCGGGGATGGCTTGTTCACTGACGATGTGATCGGCATAGGGTAGAGAGACTAACTCATCGGGAATCGTCACCTCTTTATAATAGCGGGACACAGGTTGCCGACGCACATCTGCTATCAACCGCTGCAGTTGTTCTTTCGTGATTTCCTTCTTCACGTCATCACCCCCTCTTAACAAGTGATGCATAGGACGTGTCTCGAAGATCTGTTGTATCTGCTGTACCAGACTGACGGAATCCATCTGTGGCAGGTAATACTCCATCAATCGCAGTTCTTCCTCACGCGAGATGAGGCGGTTGCCGTCGTAGTAGTCGGCGTAAATCTCGTCCATCAGTGTGACCGAACTGCGACTTTGTGGGGATTTCACGCTGTTGCGCATAGACGACAGCATTGATTTCTTCACCCTGGCGATCTCCGTCTTTGTAAAACCATAACGGTAGATCTGCTGTTGGTGACGGATAAAGTCGGATATACCCTCAACGATCTTTCCTTCCTGCAGTTCCACCGATGCATCGGTAGCTCCTGCCGCCATAAATCGTGAGTATTGCACAGAGGCGCTGGCGTAGGCTGGGTTATCAAAGGAGAGGGTGTTGAAACGCTGTTTGATGAGGCGGTTGATCACACTGCGCAAGAGATATTGCGAGTAGTCCTCGGCTGTTTGCACGGGTCGTGGTTGTGGCAAGAGCATGAGCATGTCTAACTCAGTCTTTGTCACACCTTTCTCCGTGGCGATGGTGATCTTCTCTTGCTGGTATTCCGGTATCGGCCACGTTTGTAGTTGGGATCCTTTCTTAGATGCCTTCAGACGGGAGAACTTCTTTCGGATGAGTTTCTCTATCTGGTCAGCATCCACATCACCCACGACAGCCACGGCCATCAACGTAGGGTGATACCAATACTCATAATAATCGCGGATGGTTTGTGGCGATGCATGACGGATAATGGCCGTATCGCCAATGGTAATACGATGAGCATAGCGCGAGTCGTTAAGCAGTTCCATGACCAGTTTCATGCTGTTGCTCGTATTCGTGCCACTGCGTGAAAGCCACTCCGAGAGGATGACGCCACGTTCCTTTTCCACCTCTTCCGGTTCGATGAGCAGTCCGTCGGCCCAATCGGCAAGGATGGTCATGGTAGAGTCGACCAATAGCGGATCACGACAGGGCAATTGCAGTTTGTAGACAGTCTCCGTAAACGATGTGTGCGCGTTCAGGTCCTTTCCAAACTTTGCGCCGCGAGACTCTAAGAACTTGACGATGCCATCGCCCGGAAAATGACGGGTTCCATTGAAGGCCAGATGCTCTAAGAAATGAGCCAATCCCTGTTGGTCGTCACGTTCCTGTACAGAACCTGATTTCACGAACAGGCGATAGACCGCCTCTCCCTTCGGATTCTGGTTAGGATAGATATAATAGGTAAGGCCATTCTTCAAGGTCCCCTTCCGTAACTGTGGGTCGTAGGGCAGGGGCTGGGCCGACAAAGATTGCACTGCCCATAGCAGCATCGCTATTCCTATTGTTCTTATGCTCATCGATATCGTTAATAAAGTGGTTTATAGAAACTTATCAAAAAACACAGAGACACTGAGTTACAGAGTTTTCTTTTAATCAAAATCTCTGTGTCTCCTTCTCTCTGTGTTTTTATTTTGGAGATCGCGGGTCAAGCCCGCGATGAGGGGACAAGCCCAGAGGAAACGGGGCACATGAAAGAGCTCTGTCGCCCCTACGGGGCTAATCATAACTATGCATTCTTTCACGGGTGCTCACGCGCCCCGCCTATGCTGTGTCGCCCCTATGGGCTAATCATAGCTATACACTCTTCCACGGGGGCTTACGAGCCCCGCCTATGCTGTGTCGCCCCTACGGGCTAATCATAGCTATACACTCTTCCACGGGGCCTTACGCGCCCCGCCTATTCTGTGTCGCCCCTACGGGGCTAATCATAGCTATGCACTATTTCACGGGGGCTTACGCGCCCAGCCTATGCTGTGTCGCCCCTACGGGCTAATCATAGCTATACACTATGAACTATGCACTATAAACTATAAACTATGTGCACTCCCCTTACTTCTTCAGGATCTTCTGGGTAGTGACGTTGCCGTTGTTGTCAACAGTACGTTTGATGAACACACCCTTGGTAGGTGTGATGACGCGTGCACCAGATAGATTATAATAGGTCTCTCCAACAACACCCTGGTTAACAACGGTCTTGATGCCTGTTGTGCCGTCATAACCATATTTAAACATGTGGATCTTGTTGCTTGTATCCGTATAGGTGATATAACCAGTGCCATCTGCGGCGAAATCAATGTTGATATCATCAGCGTCGGTAGCCAGTTGCTTAGCAGTAGTCCATTGATTGGTATTTGGATCGAGATTCATTACATAAAGTTTCTTCTGGTCCTTATAATTATTGAAGGCAACGAATACGATGCCTTCGGAATCAATGGCTACATCCACGATAACATGGCTTTCAAGACCGCTTTCCAGACCAAGTGGTAGTGAATTTCCGCCTATGGTTTCCCATGCTTTTGTGTTAGCATTGTATTTCTTTAGACGAACCTGATAAACACCAGATGTTTGAGCATCATCAGCTGTCCATGCATAGATAGTACCATCAGAGGCTACCTTTGTGCCCATTTGATTTGGGGAAGCATATGTCTGTGAAGCATTTGGCTCAACGAAATTAGTCAACAGCGATTCCCAGTTACCATTCTCATATTTGAAGATGTTATGACCATAGTTGACATCATTAACCTTGCCACGATTAATAGAGATCAATGTGGCGATCTTCCCATTATCTCCCATCTTTGTAATATACATACCTTGACCAGAAGACAATAGAGCGGATTCTCCTGTTGTCCAGGCTGAGCCATTCCAGGTTGCGATACCCATAGCTCGTTGGGGAATTTCACCATTTTTACTATTATTCTGAAGACCAACAGCCAATCCGTTGTCTAAGGCAGCCAAACCCACGTATTGAGCTTGCACTTTAAAGAAACCTTGGTCACCAACATTGCTCCATGCACTGCCGTCGAATTTCATAACAGAAAGAGAATTAGCTAAAGATGTTGCCTCTTTATCTCCAAAAGCAACGTAGGGTGTTCCATCTGGTGCAATGTCGAAATCAAAATGTGAACTATTGATCACTGGAGAGAAGAGGGCTGACCCTACCTGCTTCCAAGCGCCGTCCTCAAACTTAGCCACACTCATTTTATTATCGACGCCACGGGCACCATAAGCCACATAAGGGACATTGTCTTTAGGATTCACTACCAAAACAGCACCGGAATAAACACCTGTAAATGCTTCATTGCCAGAAAGTGCTGTTGCATCCAAGGTGGCTACCTCTGCCCAGCTCTTCTCTTTCAGTTCCACTACAGTAACGGTGTAACGGATATTCTGATTCCTGCTGCTGTTCCTGACTAAGTAGTCGATAGGATCCTCAAAATCATTTTCAGTAAACTGACTGGTCTGTGGTACACCGTCAACAGAAACGCTGTTGCCGCTGTTTACGGTAAAGCGGGCGACAAGTGCTGACTTATCTACATCAGCCGGCATGGCGATGTTAACCTCATAACTGGTCGTTCCGGCTACGAAGGCTGGGATCTCAGCCACGTAGTCAGCGGTAAGACCAGAATTGTCGGCCTTGTAAAAACCGAACGACAATAGTCGTGCATCCTCGGCAACTGCCGAAACGGTAAACGCGAACAAGGCCATGAATACCATCACAATCTTCTTAGGTAAAAATTTTCTCATAATACACTTATTTTAAATGATTAAATAATTAGGTTTCATTCTTAATGAAGTCAATGACCGAAAGTCATAGACGGTAAATCCCCGCCCCTTTAGGGGGAGGGGTTAGGGGGGATTTAATTATTCCTCTTCTCAATCACCACCTCACTCTGTACGTGGTCTGGACCGGGGAATCCCAGGTTGTATCCCTTGCTGTTACCGGTTAGACGGATCTTCAGGGTGTTGTCTTTCTCAGGGTCTACCGGGTTCTTCAGCCAACGGATACGGATAGGCATATCGTTGATGCCCGGGAAGAATACCAGTGGGTTGGCGGTAGTCACCACCTTGTAATCCACATCCTCCTTCAGTCCGTCACCCACGATAATTTCGTAGGATACCTCCAAACTGTCGGTGATGGGGCGTGAACTGAGATATACCGTATAGGCATTGGTGTTTCTCACGTTGCTCAGCACGACGGTACGTGCCTCACCCGTACTGGTACATATACGTACAAAGGGCTCATCGAAGAAGACAGTTTCCTCTTGATCACAACTGTAGATCGCGCCTAATAATATAAATATGTATAATAGCTTCTTCATCTCTTATTCATTGATTACGTTTGTATTATTGCTGCCACTGTTGACCGTCGGGTTAGGCTGCATGCTGGTGTTGGCATACAACTCATCCTGTGGGATGGGCAATACGAAATAGTCGCTGGGGTAGGCGATGAAACGTGCTGTAGAGGTGGTCTTGCTCTCACGCACCAGGTTCTGTTTCCAGCGGGTGATATCAAAGAAGTTATGTCCCTCAAAACAGAGTTCCTTCACACGCTCCATCCTAATCAGGTTGATGAGCGTGGCATCCGAGTAGTTGTTCATCACGGCATTAGCCTTCTCTGATCCTACGGCGCGCTCCACGATAGCCCTGATATAGGTGCGGGCCTCATTGTAGTTGCCCAGGTTCCATGCTGCCTCTGCCGCATTGAGGTATTCCTCCGACAGACGGAAGATAAAGGGATCGTCACGCTTAGGTTCTTCATTGGGCACCTTGGTGGCGGAGTATTTCATGCAACGCTTTGAACCGACACTGTTACGCAACAGTTTAAGACGGATATCATCCTTGTCGAAGAGCGACAGCAGGGTGTCGGCCGGCTCACAGGTGTTCTCATAGAAAGACTTCAGGTACCCCGTCATCTTGTCCCCCGACAGACGGAAGATCGCCTCTCCCTGTGTAGAGAGATCGTCGAACATCTTCAGGTAAGCATCACCCTGAGCCAGTTGTTGACTGCCGATAGCCATCTTCGCATATTTCAGGGCGTTCGTCCAATCCTCCATATAGAGATACACACGTGAGTACATACAGTTGACAGCCTGCAGAGAAGCATAACGGAAATCCGCTGCCACACCATCCGTCAGTAGGGTAGAGGCCTGGTCAAGATCGGCGAGCACCTGTTTATACACCTCACTGACGGTGGCACGTGACGGGGAATCGTTGGCTCCCGGTGTGCGCAACAGGATAGGTACACCCAGGTGTGAGGCATCCGCTGTGTAGTTATATGGTTGTGCATAAGCACGACACTGGTCGAAGTGACACATGGCACGTATCAGCAGGGCCTGCCCCAAATAGTTGTTGATATCCTTTGCCGCGGTGGGGTACTTGCTGATTACCGCCGGGGCATATTCGATGACGTTGTTGGCGTTCGACTGCGCCACGTAGATCTTTCGCCAGATATAACCCACAGCTCCGGTGATCTGACTCTCATCCGAGGTGAAGTTATACTGTGCCACCATATCACCGCTGGAGGCAGCCGAGGGGAACGATACCATATTGCCTGCCACGTCGCCGTATTTCGTAAACTCATTGTCTACATACAGATACATCTTGTTGTAGGTGCCTACCATGGCGGCATGCAAGCCCTGCGGATCAGAGAGAAACGTAGGTATCGTAGCCTTGCCCTTGACATCAACTTCCAAGAAATCGCTGCATCCTGTGAGTGTCGCTGCTACAGCAAATAACAACAGTACATATATATTCTTTATTGTTTTCATCTTCTTGTCATTCTTTGATAAAACCTTCATCAGAAACCTACATTCAACGATAGTGAGATCGTGCGCTCAGCAGGATAACCGCTCATACTGGTCTTGTATGAGTTGTGGTCTTTTCCTGAGTGCGGCGAATAAGCCAACAGGTTGTTGCCTACGAGTGAGAGCACACAACTCTTCACGCCCACCGGACGAAGCCAGTTGCTGGGCACTCTGTAGGAGAGCACCACGTTCTGCAGACGTATCAATGTCTTGTTATAGAGGAAACGCGTGCTGTTCATGATCGACTGGGTACTTACACCCCATATCGGTCGTGGATTCGCAGAGATATCACCCTGCTGCTGCCAGCGTTCCAACTGATCAACGGCCTGGTTTTGAGAGGAGGAATACAGTCCGTCGGAGAACATCGCGCGTCCGAAACTACTGAAGCCATAACCGCCAAACTGGTAGTTCAGCAGGAAGCGCAGCGTAAAGCCCTTGTAAGACAGGGTATTGGTCATACCACCCGTCACGTCGGGGTGACTGTTCTTCCCCGGCACTCGGTCGTCTGAGCTATAGGTCTTTGTCACATTGCCGTTCTTGTCATACCACATCGGTTTGCCATCGTAGGGATCTACGCCTGCCCAACGGATGAGGAAGTACGTGCTGACATCATAACCCTCTATATAAGAATAGGTGCCGAAGTTCTTCTGTATGCCATTATACAGCTTCAACAGAATATTTGAGTTGTGTGCCAAGTTAAGCTCTGTCTCCCAGCGGAAACCGTCGGACTTGTCGCTAATGATGTTCTTCGAGGTGATGGTCAACTCATAACCCCTGTTACGCAACTCCCCCACATTACGATACACCTTCGTATCACCGGTGGTTCTCGACACATCGAGGTTGCTCAGCAGGTTCTTGGTGTGGTGGTTATACCAGTCGAAGTCGATGTCCAGACGACCGAACAACTCGATACGTACACCGAGGTTCGTCTTATAGGTGGTCTCCCAACTCAACGTGTGGTTGGGTGTACCGCTCTGTACACCACCGTTCTCACCATTATAGGCATAACTGCTGCCGTAGGAATAGAGTCCTAAGGCCTCCTGTGAACCGAGGCGCGAGTTACCGTTGGCGCCATAGCTGGCCTTGAACTTAAGTACGGTGATCCAAGGTATCTTGAAGAATTTCTCGTTATGTGCATTCCAAGATACACCTACAGAGGAGAAGTTAGCCCAGCGCACGTCACTACCAAACTGTGAGTTACCGTCACGACGGGCATTGGCAGTAAGGTAATAACGGCTGTCGAAGGAGTAGCTCAGCTGTCCTAAGAACGATGCCTTACGCGAGAGACTGCTGCTGTTGCTGCCGTTACGACTATCGGCATAACTGACATCCTGGATATAGTCGTTGATGAATCCCGATCCTGACGCTCCAACGATCGTATAGTCGCGTGAACCGGCCTCAAAGCCTGCCAGTGCGCCGATGGAGTGCAGACCGAACGTACGGTTGAAGTTCAGTCGGTGGATGGTATTCCAGTTGGTGATATTCGCAGTCTGTCGTGAAGAGTAACCCTCTTGTCCGATCACCGATGTACCGCTCCAGTTCTTCTGCGAATAATACATCTGCTCGAGGTTACTCTGGAAGTCGATACCAAACTGACCGGTATACGACAGTCCCTTCATGATATCATATTTCAGGGAGAAGTTGGCATTCACATAGAGTGCTTTCTGCTTATTCTCATTCTGCTCCCGCTCGGCTACCGAATTGAAGAATTTCTGATCCTTGAAGATCGTGTTTCCCTCACTGTCCACACCCGTGGCATAACGGTTGTACAGTCGCAACGTGCCATCGGGGTAGTAGGGCGAGTAGATCGGCAGGTTCTCATAGTAGTCGCGCCCCATATTGAAAAGGTCGTTGACATTATACGATGCCGAGAGGATCGTGTTCAACTTCACTTTCTTATGCAGTTGGAAACCGAGGTTTGTCCTCAGGGAGAAACGCTGCTGCTCATTGCCGATGATCGTCGACTGGTTATCGTAATACGACCCCGAGAGATAATACTCTGTTTTTCCTGTTCCTCCATTCACGGCCACGCTACCCTGGAAGGTATGACCAGTGTCGTAGAACACCTTACTCCAGTCGGTGTCTGTCGTGGAATACTGGTTCAACTCATTATCCTGGAAAGGGAAGGCGTTCATGTCCAGTCCGGCATTTTCATAGGCTTCCTTAGCCAACTCCAGGAACTGTGCGGCATTGAGCACCTTGGGGGCGGTAGAGCGGTCGATGTTCGCCACGCCATACTCCACGTTCATGTTGACGTTGACCTTTCCCTCACGTCCTTTCTTCGTCGTCACCAACACCACGCCGTTACCTCCGTCGGCTCCGTAGATAGAGGTGGCCGTGGCGTCTTTCAACACGGTGATACTCTCGATGTCGTCGGGGTTCAGGAACGACATCGGACTGATGGTGTAGTTCTGTCCCGGCATCTGGTTGGTGTGCCCGCCGGTGAACATCGGCACGCCGTCGATCACCCACAGTGGTTCACTGCTGGCGGAAAGCGAGCCGTCACCTCTCACCCTGACGTTGAAGCGTGGACGGGAATTGTCGGGAGAGTCACTGTTGATGTCGATCTTCACACCCGGGATCAGTCCGTCGAGCATCGTGTCAAGACGCCCTTTGGGCATGTTCTCCAACTGCTTTGATCCCACCTGATAGGCAGATCCTACCAAGTCACTACGTTTCTGCACCGTTCCATAAGCACCGATGATCTCCACATCCTTGATCACCGTCACGTCCTCATCCATCTTGACGGTAAGGGACTGACTGCTTGTCACCCTCACCTCTTTGGGTTTCATACCAAGGTAAGTAAAACTCAGGGTTACCGGAAGACTCATGGTAGAGTTGATGGAGAACTTTCCATCAATATCACTCACCGTACGAATCTCACTTCCCTTCAGGTGTATCGTCACACCGATAAGTGGCTCCCCTTGGGGGTCAGTTACCATACCTGTAATGGGCACAGGTGTGGATTGTTGTTGTTCATTTACACCTGTTATCATTCCCTCTCCGCGTGCCTCAATTGCACAAATTGTCATAAAAAGGAACAATAGAACGAAGTAATAGCGACTTTTTATCATTGCACAATTTTTATTTCTTTCACAAAGATAAGTATAATTATCCGAATTTGCAAATAAACATACCTGTTTTTCCATCAAAGTCGATAAATGATGACTTTAGTCAAGTAAAAGAGAAGCTGATATGATGTCAGAAAATATCCGTATCTGAAATGTAAGCTTCCAAACAGACTTTTTACAGGTACATGCCTGCTGCCGTAAGGTCTTTTAGCAGCAGGCACAGGATCTTTTGCCAGCTGGCAAAAACCCCTTCGCCAGCTGCCTCGTTCCTGAAATGTCAGGCAAACGCACCGGAAAAGTCAAGTACGGATACCACAAATATCCGATAATCATCCCTGAAAAGTCAGATATGAATAGCCTCATTGCCGCAGGGACTGTAGAAGAATCCTCCTTTGAATACAACAAGCGATGCCTTACAGTCTATGATTAATATATAATAAGGTGTAATACGTTTTAGCTAATCGAGTAATCAAATATGACTGTACGAATACATGAGAAATAGCTGTTATTTTCAACTAAATTGACAAAAACCTGTTGCTAATTCAATATTTTCTTTTATTTTTGCACATGAATGAAGACAAACAGTCTTATTTATCTGACACAAGAGGAGAGATTGCCTTGGAGTGAGGATTCTTTCCGAATGCTTTATAAGCGTTATTATAAAGCGTTGACGATGTATGCTCTTAACTTAATAGAGGATATGACCATTGCCGAGGATCTTGTGCAGGATGTCTTCTTTACTATCCTTGAGAAGGAAGTGACCTTTATCAACGAGAAAACCTTACATGTCTATCTCTATACCAGTGTTCATCATCGTGCTCTAAACTACAATAAGCATCGTGAGGTAGAGATCAGGCATATCAAGATTTTGTCAGAGAATGATTTTGATATTGAGGAAGACGAGATATATGCTCGGGAGGATATTTATCGACAGTTGTTTGAAGCTATCGATCAGTTGCCTGTTCGCCAGCGGGAAGTCTTCATCTCAGCCATGGAAGGCAAGAAAAACAGGGAGATAGCTGAGGCATTGGGTATCAGTATTTTTACTGTGAAAGTGCAAAAACAAAAGGCTTTGAAGTCATTGCGTAAAAAACTGTCAGACAAGCAATGGCTCCTTTTGATGAATTTTATGATGGTTATGGGATAATTTTTTTGATTCTCGTATAGTTCTTTTCTCATTCATAGTTGTCTTAGTAATAAATGCTGACAAAATGAATGAGAAAGACTTGAAAAGGATTAAAGAAGAAATAGCAGACTCTGACGACTTGATCGCACGTTACCGATTGCGTGAAAGTATAGACGAACAGCGTGCCTGGGAAATGTTTCAGAAAAAGTTCCAATCCCATGGTAAACGACATTCATACCATTTACATGCTGCATTCCGACGTATCGCAGTCATCGTGGCAGTGCTGATTACTGGTGGACTTTTTTGGTTTCATCATGATTATACTCGTGTCACTCCGCCTGTAATTAACGAGGATGTTCGTTTAGCCATGCAGCAGAGCAAGGAGAGCGGCCATCATGCAGCGGATGTGGTAAGTGTCAATGCTAATCACTCTGAACTGATTACGCAGCAGGAAAGGGAGCTTTACCATGTTGACGACGATTTCGTAAAGCAACTCACAGAAGCCAAGCGCATTACCACCTATAAAGATAAGGAGTTTTGGGTGACACTTGAGGATGGCACTCTGGTTCACCTTAATAATAACAGCAAATTGATCTTTCCGGAAAAATTTGGTGATCGCCGTGATGTTATTCTCGACGGTGAAGCCTATTTCATGGTGGCTAAGGATAAGAGTCGCCAGTTTGTGGTGCATACTCCTCAAGGTGACGTGAAAGTATATGGAACAGAGTTCTTTATCAATACAGGAACAGATG
Source organism: uncultured Prevotellaceae bacterium (assembly GCA_902797505.1). Lineage (GTDB taxonomy): Bacteria > Bacteroidota > Bacteroidia > Bacteroidales > Bacteroidaceae > Prevotella. The sequence goes on from CADBSW010000047.1 coordinate 46,352, forward strand.
AGAAAGGTATTGACAGACGACCCGTTGCCGGTGAGATGGACAGAGAGGCTGACAGCTATTCCGCTCAAGATCTTCATACGACAGTTATCTTGGTAAACGGCTCTGTTGGTTTTACTTCATCTGATGGAAAGGAAGTGGTAATGACACCCCGCCAGCAGTTGACAGCGGGGAAGGGTAGTGTGTCTGTTAATGTGGTAGATACCGCACCCTATGTAGCGTGGAATACCGGTTTGTTTGTCTTTAAAGGCAGCCCGTTAGAATACTTGATGGATGTACTTTCCCAATGGTATGGTATCCACCATGTGGAGTATGCGTCCGACAGCCTTCGTACGATCCGTTTTACAGGTAATCTGAAGCGCTATGGCAATATTGACCGAATATTAGAAGCTATTATGTTGGCCTGTGATCTGAATATCCAGTTATCTGATGATGTCATTACCATACAGGATTGATGGGATGATCTCGTATCACCTAATGTATTAATAATTCAAGTAACATGAAAAGGTATCTGATCTTTCTTCTCGCCCTGCAATCTGTGCTGATGTCTTCTGCACAGACACTTGACAAGACAAGGGTCACCTTGTCGATGGAAAACGTTACTGTAGAGCAGTTCCTTGAGGAGGTAGAGCGGCAGACGAAAATAGAGTTTCTCTATAAGACGGATGAAGTGAGCAACCTTCCGCGTATTACCGTTCATGAAAAGAATGCGATAACCCGACAGGTCCTCAAAAAGGTTCTGTCGAGTTTAGAATGTGACTTCAAGGAAAACAATGGCATTGTCGTGGTCAGACTGATTAAATCAAGAAAAAGTCCTCGCTCTCTCACATCACTTACAGGCACTGTCCTTGACGAGAATAACGAACCAGTCATAGGTGCACAGGTAAGAATAGTGGGTTCACAGATGATGACGGTGACAGATCTTGACGGAACATTTTCTTTTAATCAGTCTGTGCCAGAGAATGCCAGTCTGCAAGTGACATTTGTTGGTATGAAGACCGCCGTGTTACCCGTGAAGAGTAACATGGTGGTTCATCTGAAGACAGATACCCAGGTACTCGAAGGTGTAGTTGTGACAGGTATATTCACTCGCAACAAGGAAAGTTTTACGGGTTCTGCCACAACCATTCAGGCGGAGGAATTAAAGATGGTCGGAAATCAGAATGTTCTTCAAAGTCTTAAAACCCTCGATCCCTCTTTTGCCATTATAGAGAACGAGACTTTCGGATCTGATCCAAACAGGTTGCCGGATGTGGAAGTGAGAGGGAAAACAAGTATTGTAGGTCTGACAGAGGAGAATTTTGTCAATCCTAACCAACCTCTTTTCATTCTTGATGGTTTTGAATCGACATTGTCCACGATCAATGATTTAGACATGGATCGCGTGGAGAGCATCACGATTCTGAAAGATGCTGCTGCTACAGCTATCTACGGCTCAAAAGCTGCAAACGGAGTAATTGTCGTGGAAACCAAGAAACCGGAGCCTGGAAGAATGAGAGTCAACTACTTTGGTAACTTCACTCTTACCTTTGCAGACTTGAGTGACTATAATCTGATGAATGCCTCGGAGAAGTTGGAGTTTGAGAAGCTGTCGGGATATTTTGGCAGTTTGGATGAGAACAATCAAGTTACCAACGAAAGTGATCAGATGCGCTATAACAGTATATTAGCGGAGATAAAACGAGGTGTCGATACTTATTGGCTCAATGAACCGTTGCGTACGGCTTTCTCACAAAAGCACTCTTTGTTCCTGGAAGGTGGTAGTGGCGATATGCTCTATGGTGTTGGTGTAGGTTACGGTAATACTCAGGGTGTGATGAAAGGTTCGGATAAGGATCTGTTAAATGGAAATGTCAAGTTGATTTACAGGAAAAAGAACTTTTCCTTGGCTAACAACCTCAACCTGGATTACTATAAAGCGCAGCGTGAGACAGTGCCTTTCTCACGTTATGCCCGAGCTAATCCTTATTTCAGGAAATATAATGAGCAAGGGCTACCTGATATGGTGCTTACCTCTATTGACTATAAGGATATGGATCTGTTGCGGCCTACCACCAAGAAATTCTATAATCCATTATACGACTATGAGCAAAATAATTATAACCAGACAAATGCCCATGGATTCACCAACAACCTCGAACTGGGATGGGTGATCATGGAAGGATTACGTGCCCGTGGAAAAATAGGCATAGGATGGACGACAGAGAAGGGAGAGATTTTCCGCTCACCATTCCTCTCTGATTATGTGGAGACAGACCGTCTGAACAAAGGACAATATACAGAATCATCAACAACCCGCAACAACTACAATGGTGAACTTTCCCTGTCATATACGAAGGTATTGGCCGAGAATCATCATATCAATGCCATTGCAGGTTTGCGTTTCTCTGATGATAAGAATCGCTTCAGTCAGTATGCCGTGCGAGGTTTCATTGATGATGAGTTTCGTAATCCTTCTTTTGCCATGGGATACCCGGAGGGAGAGAAATCACAGTATTACGAGACTCAAAAGCGCAGTTCCAGCCTTTTCTTCAATGCCGGTTATGCTTTCGACAACCGCTATCTTTTAGATCTGAACTTTCGTCGTGACGGGTCATCTGTCTTTGGTGCTGACAATCATTTCTCCACCACGTGGTCAGTGGGCCTGGGATGGAACTTACATAATGAGAAGTTCATGAAACAATTGAAGTGGGTGAATTATCTCAAGCTGCGTGCCTCTGTCGGTAATCCTGGTAACCAGAATTTCGATAATTATATCTCCATGCGTATTTATGGGTATAACAACAACTATAGCAGTCCGTTTGGTGCTACGGTTTATGTTACGAACTTGGGTAACCGCGGGCTCGACTGGCAGCAGACGATGGATTATAATGTTGGTTTTGACATGATGCTGTTTAATAACCGACTGAAAGTATTTTTTGATTGTTTTAATAAAATTACCGACCCTCTGTTGATAAGTGTTGGAGTACCTGAATCCACTGGCACATCCACGATACTCAGAAATTTAGGATCACAACAGACAAAGGGAATGACGCTCATCATGAACTATGCCGTTATCAAATCAAGCGATTTGCTCTGGTCTGTCAATCTGAACCTACGTCATATGACAACCAAATACAGGGATATCGGTAATTCGTTAGGTATTTACAACAAAGCTAACAAAAGCCGCAACTTGACCAGATACTATGATGGCGGTAGTCCTTATGACCTCTGGGCAGTAGTGTCAAACGGTATCGACCCCATGACTGGTCGTGAGGTTTTTGTCAAGAAGAACGGCAATCAGACATTTCAACATGACTATGATGATGAGGTCGTCTGTGGAAATACGGAGCCTGATGTAGAGGGAGTATTAGGCACTACGCTGTTTTACAAGGGTTTTTCGGCATCTGTTAATCTGAGATACCGAGTCGGTGGGCAGATCTTCATGAATACATTATATAATAAGGTGGAGAACATCACGACGGAGAAGTTGCTTGAGAACCAAGATAAGAGAGCATTGTACGACCGTTGGCAATATGTAGGCCATGAAGCAAAATTCAAGGCCATCTCTCAAACCGTGACGACACCAATCTCTTCTCGTTTTATCGAAGATAATAATGTAATTACCGGTGAGTCTATATCACTGGGTTATGAGAATAGTGGCAAATGGCTGAAGGCGATAGGCGCCTCGTCCATCACCTTTAAAGCATACATGAATGAATTCTTCCGAATCTCTACCGTGAAGAACGAGAGAGGAATTGATTATCCCTTTGCGCGATCAGTATCTTTTTCATTGGGACTACGTTTCTAACCTGTATATGTAAGAATATGAAAAAAACAATAATCATCTTAAAAAGCAGTTTCCTGGCACTCTCGCTCATTGCCGCCGTTGCATGTGAGTCGTGGATAGATGTAGAGCCTACTGACCGTTTGTCTGAAGACAAGGTCTATTCCACACAAAAAGGTTTCCTGCAAGCTCTCAACGGCGTCTATGCAGAGATGAACAATAATACTGTTTATGGTGGTCATCTGTCTGTCGGCGTAATTGATGTGCTGGCACAATACTATGACGGTGGTAGTGAAAATTCATATACATACTATTATTATCCCAGATATGATTATACGAATACGGGAGTGAAGAATACCTTTTCCAATGTGTGGTCCAAAATGTACTCCCTTATTTCAAGTGCTAATATTATATTGGAGAAATGTGAACAGACGGATGTTCTTCCCTCACAATATCAGAAGATGATAAAGGGTGAAGCCTTGGCTATGCGAGCAATGTTTCATCTCGATCTGCTGAGACTCTTTGGACCGGTTATGTCAGAGAATGCTCATGAAATGGCAATACCTTATGTTACTGTTGCAGATCAAAATATTCAGGATTTCCTTACGGCTGATGTGGTTATAGATAGAATCATTCATGACCTTACGGAAGCATCCGGTTTGTTGCAGTCCTCAGATCCTGTTTTAACTGACGGTGTAAAGCATACTCCTGAGGCAGGTGACAACATTGACTTTTGCTATCGTCAATATCGTCTTAATTACTTTGCTGTTCAGGTCCTTCTTGCGCGTGCTTACTTGTGGAAAGGGGATCAAACAGAGGCGTTGACCATTTCTGAGAATGCTATCTCAAAGGCAGAATCGATATTCCCCTTCATTTCCAGTTCTGCCGCTAATGGTTCTTATCCTGACAGAGTTTTTTCTTCTGAGGTCATCTTTGCCCTTTATAATACAAACAGAATTAATGTTTATAGAAAATATTTTGCATCTACTCTTGATACAAGAAACATTCTGTCGTTTGCGGGTACTCTTGACTCTGGTCGTATTCCAGAATTGTATGATTCACAAAATGATCTGAGATACAAAATGTGGTCGGCATCTTCTGAAGGTGACAATGATCTGATTTTTAACAAATATGAAGATGTGGTGCTCAAAGACGGTTCTACAAACCATTATTGTTATATGATGCCACTTATCCGGCTTAGTGAGCTGTATCTGATAGCCGCAGAGTGTGAGACAGATTTCAGCAAAGCTCTTACATATCTTAATACATTAAGAAATAAGCGTAACTGTCCAAACGTGACACCCAGAAATTCTGAGGAGTTGTTGAATAATATTACGTCTGAGTTTCGTAAAGAAATGATCGGAGAAGGTCAGATGTTTTTCTTCTATAAGCGTCATGCTATGCAAAGTATTCCTAATGGCTCGTCCACGTCTGGTAATATTAATATGATCATGAAGAACTACGTGGTACCTGTCCCTGACAGCGAAATTGATAATAGATTGTAAACGAAATCAATTGGTAATTATGAAGAGGATATCATTTATTATCATGTGTTTCTTTATCATAGCCTGGCTTTTGCAAGGGTGTGAGAAGGAATTGATGGATTATCATGGAAAACCGGGTGTCTATTTTGCTGTGCAGCATGGATTTACCGGGGGAAATGATGCCATTTGGCCTTATCAACCAAAGTCAAATGTAGAGTTCTTTAAGATTTTAGGTGATACTACAACTGTAGAGATTAAGGTGATGGCAACTGGGTCTGTGTCTGAAGAAGACCGTCTCTTCAGAATGGAGATTAATCCTGACTCTACTAATGCAACTCCAGGCGTCCACTATGAGTCTCTTTCCGGAAACTACTTTATTCCGGCAGGTAAGGCATATGCTCTGATTCCTATCACTTTGTACAGAACGGCTGACATGCAGGTCAAGGATATCACGGTTGGTCTCCGACTACTGCCTAATGATAACTTTGAGTTGGCTTTTCCAGAATGGCATGCGGTGGACGATCTCTATTATGGTGATGTCGTTGAAAACTTTGATGATAGCCAGCATACTCTTGTCATCAATGACGTGATGACACGTCCGTCACAATGGAGCGGACAGGCAAGTAGCAGTGGCTTGGAGGGTGGATTGTTTGGAGAGTTCTCAAGAAAGAAATTAGAGTTGATGTGTGAGCTGTGTGATGTGACCTATGAGGATTTCTGTGATGCAAATATTATGATAACCTTGCTTAAATATGAAATCAGGAACACCATGGCAAAATACCTTACGAATGCCTTGGAAAAGGGTCACCCCGTTCTTGAAGATGACGGTCGCTTGATGTGGGTCGGCACCTGTACATGGTCATCTTACATTGGAGTACCTTATATCCCTGAGTAATGAATGGAATAAAGAAATAATGATATGAGGAATCTATATATTATACTCACTGTTATGTGTCTTCTTGTACTGGGGTGTACGGAAGACAAGGGTAACTATGAATATGTATCGATCAATGAAGTGGAATTTGATAATATTGATGAAGAGTATTCAGTATTGATCAATTCTACCATATTGGACATTGACCCTGTAATTAAAATGAGTGAGGGTATAAACCCTGATGCGGAACGTTTCAAATATGAATGGATATGTGTTGCCCCGAATGGTGATAAATATCTGTTGGCTACGACGAGAACAGTCAGTACATTGGTTAATCTTCCGATAGGAACCTATACATTATATTTGAAGGTTAGAGACTCCCTCACAGACTTATTATGGATGACCTATACCAGTCTTACAGTCGGTACTATATATACACGAGGTATTATGCTGATTGGAGAAGATGAATATGGATATGCAGATGCACAGATGATATCCATAGGATCGGATACCACAATAATAAGGAATATCCTGAAAAACTGTGGGTTGCCTGCTTTAAAAGGGCCTATAGCGTTTATACATACCGGAAGACCTTACAGTAGCAGTTACGACGTAGCCGTAAAGGTCTGGGTGATGACAGCATCAGGCTCTTATTGGCTTGATAGGGAGTCAATGCTCGGCACGACTGAGAATCATGTCAAAAAGATTATTTATAGTAGTGCTATACAGAAAGATGATCTCTGTGTTGTGGACATAGCTCCCCAAGTTATTAATATCAATGGACTAATGGGTAATAATTTTTACCGTGCTATGGTAACCAGCAATGGCCTGCTGTTCACGACCAGTATGGGTACAAATAAAGATAACTATCTGGATCCTGTGAATCGTTTAAATAGTCTGTCAACTGATTTCTTGCCTGCTTTTCCTTTTATGTTCTATCCTTTGAAGGATTTCTATGGACTGGTATGGTATGATACAGCCAATAATCGGTTTCTCAGAGTCACTAATTCAAGTACTTGCTCTTATGAGTTGGTGGATAACCCAGGAGAACCATTCCCTTGGAATCAGGGATCGACAGGACGTACACTTATCTATGGAGAAAATACCTATAATAAAGATGGTGGCAAGAGTTCTGGCAACTCGTTTGCATTGATGAAAGATCAGCTTGGTAATTATTTCATTTATAAGATGTATGCCTATGGTAGCAGACCGGAAAAGATTGGTGCCTATCAGATTGATCTCAACAAAGCCGTTGGATTCTCTACTGCTACCAAGTATGCTTTTTCCTCATTGAGAACTTTACTTTTTTATGTGGCTGATAATAAGTTGTACGCTTTTGATTACGATCCGGGAAACGAGAAACTATATACACTTGATGTAGGTGATGGTGAAATTACCATGGTAAAGTTTGACACACAAATAGATCCTGATGCTAATGCCCTATATGTCGCTACTTACGACAATATTAATAAAGGAACTTTAGTACGTTATTCAGTTAACAGGGATCCTAACAGAGTTACGATTACCGCTGACAAGAAAAATACTTGGAGTGGATTGACTAAAATAAAAAATATGAGTTGGAGGGCTGTAAAATGATGAGGTGCATATGGATGATATTGTTGTCGTTTATGGCATTAGGTATTGCTGCAAAAGACTATAAAATAGTAGGTAAATGTATTGCCCCACAAGCAAATGGTCGGATCTCGCTGGTTGTGTATGATGAAAACAATCAGTTAGATACGATTGGTAAGGGTTTGATTACCAATGGCGAGTTCTGCATTACCGGTTCTGTCATGGATAGAAAAGTGGCTTATTTACTTATCAATGACAGAGTGAAAGATTTCATTCCAATGATATTGGAAGGGGGGACGTATCATGTCGTTCTTGATGGAAATGTTGTTCTTTCACTTACAGGAAGCAAGGAACAGAATATTCTCAATAAATATCTGGAGACACGTATAGAGCAGAATCAACTGTTGGAGGAATTTCGGAAAAGACCTCTGGTGGAAAGAAGAAACGACTCTATTCGGGCTTATTACCAAGGTCGGGACAGTCTGATTACCTTAGTAATGAAAGCAGCACAGCTTCGACTATTGGATGAATATCCTGATAGATACGCCAGTACAGTGTTTTTTACACAGGATTTAAAAGAAAAAGGATTGGAAGAGTTGACAAACATATATGATAAACTTATCGGTCCGGGAAAGGATAATACATTAGCAAAAAAAATATCTGATAGAATTGAATTGCTAAGGGCGCTTGAAAAGGATGCCTTAGCACCGAATTTCTCTATGAAAACTCCTGAGGGAAAAATCATTGAATTATATAAGATTCAGTCAAAAGTCAAGATTATCGATTTCTGGGCATCTTGGTGTTACCCTTGTAGAAAAGAAAATCCTACATTGGTGAAACTGTATGAAAAGTATCATAACAAAGGATTAGAGATTATAGGTATATCTTTAGATAATGATCACAAGAAGTGGACAGATGCCATCAAGAAAGACAACTTGCCTTATTTGCATGTTTCCGAATTAAAAAAATGGAAATGTGAAGCTGTTAGGCTATATGATGTGAAGGTTGTCCCTCATACTGTTGTATTAGACCAAAATAACCATGTGATCGCAAAGAATGTAAGAGGAGAAAAACTTGTTAAGCTAATTGATAGCTTAATGGATAAGCCATAAAATGGTTCAGTAAATTCATGATGTTATATATTCACTTTTAAATAGGTTTGCTTATGAAAAAAATATTTACTTTGTTGACGATGCTATTGACATTTACTGTCAGTAGTTTCGCTGATGGTAAGACGATCTATCTGGATGCTGACCAGTGGCAGCCGAATGATGGTCACTTTGCCGTATGGGCATGGGAAGGTGATGAGTTTGATACGAGTAAAGGCACATGGATTCCTTTGGAGTATGTAGAGGGTGAGCTTGCCGTTTACAAGGCTACCTTGCCAGTTGGTTGTAAGCATGTTAACTTTGCCCGTTTCATCAAGGCTACTCCAGTAGGTGAGTATGCTTGGGAGAAGACGGATGCAGCAGACTATCGTCCTTACCAATGTACCCAGGACGTTACTCTTGATGATGCTGTTGACCGCTATCGTATCACTGCGATGGGTGTGATGTACCGCACAGCCGGCACCAAGGCAGCTAATATTGAGGCTTCGGGTATGTTCTCTCCACGTGAGTGGAACTGGCAGGAGTACAGTGTGAGTTTCAAGACGAACAAGAGTTGGGAGAAAGTCTATGCTGTAGTCTGGAGCGGTACTTCTGAGACAGGCAACAATTACACGAATCTTACGGCTACTACAGTTGACGGTAAGAATATCTCCCGTGTGAAGGCTCCGGGTCGTCAGTTGGAGTTGCAGGATGGTGTTTACACATTCACGTTCAAGGCAGAGTCTGCTCCTGAGTATATCCGTTTCGGTGACGGCAAGGGTTCAAAGGATGCGACTTTCGAACGTACGACGGACAACCTTCCTTTTGAGAATGGTAAGGTTTATGAGCTATATGGTCCTAAGACGATCTATCTGGATGCTGACCAGTGGCAGCCGAATGATGGTCACTTTGCCGTATGGGCCTGGGAAGGTGATGAGTTTGATACGAGTAAAGGCACATGGATTCCTTTGGAGTATGTAGAGGGTGAGCTTGCTGTTTACAAGGCTATCTTGCCAGCCGGTTGCACTCATGTTAACTTTGCCCGTTTCATCAAGGCTACTCCAGAAGGTGAGTATGCCTGGGAGAAGACGGATGCTGCAGACAACCGTCCTTACCAATGTACCCAGGACGTCACTCTTGATGATGCTGTTGACCGTTACCGTATCACTGCGATGGGTGTGATGTACCGCACAGCAGGAACCAAGGCTGCTAATATTGAGTCGAGCGGAAAGTTTTCTCCACGTGAATGGAACTGGCAGGAGTACAGTGTGAGTTTCAAGACGAACAAGAGTTGGGAGAAAGTCTATGCTGTAGTCTGGAGCGGAACCTCTGAGACTGGCAATAACTACACGAACCTGACTGCCACGACGCTTGACGGTAAGAATATCTCCCGTGTGAAGGCTCCGGGTCGTCAGTTGGAGTTGCAGGATGGCGTTTACACATTAACGTTCAAGGCTGAGTCCGCTCCTGAGTATATCCGTTTCGGTGACGGCAAGGGTTCCAAGGATGCGACTTTCGAACGTACGACGGACAACCTTCCTTTTGAGAATGGTAAGGTATATGAGTTAATAACTGACCCGACTGGAATCATGACTGTCGAGGCTGCTCTGAAGAGAGGACAGATTATTTATACTTTGCAGGGTAAGCGTGTGTTTGAGGTTCGTAAAGGCACCGTTTACATTATTAACGGAAATAAGATCTTGGTGAAGTAAACGTTGTCTATTGACTATTTGCTACGAATTAAAATGTGGTGGCTGCATACATGACAGTCACCACATTTTTTTGTATCAAATAGATAGGTTAAGTTTTAATACGTCTATTCCCACTCGATTGTCGATGGTGGCTTTGAGGAGATATCATAGCATACGCGGTTGACGCCACGTACCTTATTAATAATCTCGTTGGATACCTTCGCCATGAAGTCGTATGGCAGGTGAGCCCAGTCGGCAGTCATCGCATCAGTAGAGGTGACGGCTCTCAAGGCTACGGGGTGCTCATAGGTGCGCTCATCGCCCATAACACCGACACTTCTGACGGTAGAGAGCAGGATAGCGCCTGCCTGCCAGATCTGATCGTAGAGGGATACCTCGATCTCTCCATCGGTCATCGTGGCTGGAATACCGGCGGCCAATACCTTACGGGCTTCCTCACCGGAAAGCTTTACCTTGTAGTTACGCAGTCCACGGATGTAGATATCGTCGGCATCCTGCAGGATACGAACCTTCTCGGGGGTGATGTCACCCAAGATACGTACGGCCAGACCCGGACCTGGGAAGGGATGACGGGTGATGAGATGTTCGGGCATTCCCATCTGACGACCTACGCGGCGTACCTCATCCTTGAACAACCACTTCAGTGGTTCACAGAGTTGCAGGTGCATCTCCTTTGGTAGTCCGCCCACGTTATGATGACTCTTGATGACCTTACCGGTGATATTGAGCGACTCGATGCGGTCGGGGTATATCGTGCCCTGAGCCAACCACTTGGCATCGGTGATCTTCTTTGCCTCGGCATTGAAGACCTCGATAAAGTCACGGCCGATAATCTTACGTTTCTGCTCTGGATCGGTGACGCCGGCAAGATCAGAGAAGAATTTCTCTGAGGCATCTACACCGATGACATTCAGTCCGAGCACCTGGTAGTCGTCCATCACCTGGCGGAACTCGTCCTTACGGAGCATGCCGTGGTCGACGAAGATACAGGTGAGGTTCTTGCCAATGGCTTTGTTCAAAAGTACGGCGGCTACAGAAGAGTCAACACCGCCTGAAAGACCGAGGATCACACGGTCATTGCCTAACTGTGCTTTCAACTCTGCCACGGTGGTATCCACGAAGGAGGCGGCACTCCAGTCTTGCTGACTACCGCAGATATCTACCACGAAGTTCTTCAGCAGTTGGGTACCCTGTATGCTGTGGAATACCTCTGGATGGAACTGCACGGCCCAGATTCCTTTCTCATTCATGCCTTCCTGCCAGTTGGAGTAGGCAGCATACTTGACATCGGCTGTTGAACCGATAACGTGGAAACCATCGGGTATGGCGGTGATGGTGTCGCCATGACTCATCCATACCTGTGAGTGTTGCTCGAATCCTTTGAAGAGGGGATTCGTCGTATCTACGGTCTGCAGGTTAGCGCGCCCGTATTCACGGCTGTCGGCTTTCTCCACCTTGCCGCCTAAGGTATGTGAGATATACTGTGCACCGTAGCAGATGCCCAAGACGGGCAGACGGTTGACGAATTGCAAGAGGTCTACCTGAAAGGCTTCGGGATCATGGACAGAGTAGGGGGAACCGCTGAGGATAACACCGATGACTGAGGGATCGTCCTTCGGAAACTTGTTGTAAGGCAGGATCTCACAGAAGGTATCGAGCTCGCGCACACGCCGTCCAATCAGTTGTGTGGTCTGTGAACCAAAGTCGAGGATAATGATTTTTTGTTGCATAATATGGTCTTTGGATGCAAAGTTAATACTTTTTTGTCGTATAACAAAGAGAAAAGAAGGAAAATGGAAATGGAAAATTATCAGAGCAGCGAGAGCCAACAAATTTATTTGATTGGCCGAGTCGCGAATGATAATCGCCGAAGGCAATGGAAAATGGATAATGAAAAATGGATAATGGAAAATGGATAATTGAGAGTGAATGGTTAAATATGTTAAAAAGTTAAGGATAGTTGTCACAATATGCCTTGATGATTGTACTTTAGATAGAAAGAAACTGCAATAATAACCTTTTAAAATATCAGAATGATGAGACAGAAACACTTTTTATTCGTGGTCTTGGTGATGTTTTTAGCATTGCACACGACGGGTATGTTAGCCGGCAATCAAGTTGTTCGCAAGGTTAACACCTATAATTATAAGGATTTCAGTTCCCTCAGGATCAGTGGTTTCCCCAAAGTTTATTTCACCCAGGGCAACAACTACAGCATCCGCGTGGAGGAGAGCACAAGTCCGCATGTGAAGACTATCGTGAAGAAGAATGGACAAATCCTTACGATAGAGACAAAGACGCTGAAGAAGAACCTTGGCAATGTAGATGCACCTGTCGTACGTGTAACAGCACCTATGTTGAATGCCATCCACTCGAGTGGGGCCGTGTCATTGAACGCGATGATGAGTAGTCTGAAAACATCTCAGTTGGATATCAGTACTTCGGGAGCAAGTAAGGTTTTCTTGAAAGACGTGACGTGCAACAGCATGAAGATAGCCAGCAGTGGCGCCTCTTCACTGAACTTGGGTGTGGTAAGATGTCCATCTGTCAAGATCAACGGTTCGGGTGCCAATAAGTTGAATATGAGTATTGTGGGTAATAAAAGCACGACGATGATGTTCAGTGGTGCTTCCAAGGGTTCAATCAATTATCAGGGCGACAGTCTGACAGTTAGTAGCAGTGGTGCCGGAAAACTCGATATAAAAGTGGATTGTAAGTACCTGAAGGCATATAACAGTGGTGCTGCGAAGATGGCGATTGGCGGTACTGCCGACCATACGGAGATTAAGTCCTACGGGGCTTCTAAGATAAACACATCCGAACTGAACAAGTACTAACTAAATCTCTCGTTTTTAAAGTATGACGCAAGAAGAATTGCAGAAAGAGGTGTTGCGTGTGCGACCGAAGATGGTCGCGCAGGCACACCGTTATCTTCCGGGCATGGAGGCAGAGGACATCGTGCAGGATGCCCTGCTGAAGATGTGCCTGTTGCGTCAACAGTTACGGGCACCTATCGACACATTCGCTTCGGTGCTGGTGAGAAACCTCTCGCTCAACCAACTGCGACGGATGCAGAAGAGAGATACGACGACGGATATCGACACCCTCGTGAATGAACTGACTGAGGAGATAGAAGAAGCGGAAACCGAGCAGTTGATGCGCATCGTGGACAGTCTGCCGTCCAGACAACAGACGATTATCCGTCTGCACGATATGGAGGGCATGAACTACCGGGAGATCTCTTTGCTTACGGGCATGCCGGAGACCGCCTTGCGGAAGACGGTCAGTCGTATCCGTCTGAATATCCGTCTGAGATATCTCGCAGCTATCTCTGCTGCTGTGGCACTATTAATAATAGGTGTAACATCTTATCGTGCTTATCGGTGGGATCAGTTCTGCAGGAAATACGAAGGATCGTACGTGGTGATTGACGGCCAGAGAAATGATAATCTGCGTCAGATTCGTTCTCAGATCAAGGAGACCTTGGCTTCTGCCAATGACATAGAGGCTTCTGCAAACAGTCGTCAGATTGTCGATGATGCAGAAAAAGAACTACTCAACAGTATCACTGACGAGGCTGAGCGAAGTAGATTGGAGAATTTGTTAAATGATTGAAGATAAGAATGATATGAGAAATAATATAAGAAAAACTGTAACACTCTTGATATTACTGCTGATGGTGGTAATACCCGGGAGGGCACAGAACAGTATTGACCGCATGGTGGAGGATTACTCCACGGTGGGAACGTCAAGCTTTACGTCGGTGGTGGAGCGTGACCCCAAAACCCGACAGGTGAAAAAGGTGGTGAAAGTGTTGACACTGCCCGGCCATCAGACAAGTCAATTCCACGATGCCTTCCTGAAAGAGAAAGCCACCGGTACATTTACCGAACAACAGCAGAGTGGGATGCAGACCCTCACCCTGACCTGTGAGAAACCTGCTCAGACACGTCTGTATATGCTCCGCCGTAATAATGCGTTTGGAAAGGTCACGATCATTGTGAAGAGGAAAAACAAAGAATAGTTATAAACACAGAGTCACAGAGATAAGGTGAAGATACTTAAAACTCTGTGACTCTGTTTTTTATGATTGACTAACTTATAAACTCTTTCTGAGGAAGTCCTCAGCCTCACGAAGGGTATCTATCTTACCCACATCCATCAGTCGCAGATCTTTTTTACAATAACCGTAGATGGGATGATCGGAGCACCACTTGAGATAGAAATCCATGATGCCGAAGCGATCGGGCATCTCTTCGAAGACCGGAAACATGACGGGGTTTATCATGTGTATGCCACTGAATGCCAGATGCTGAAAGTTGTCTGTCTGCAGACTGGGATAAGGACTCTTTACCTCACCCGTCTCGATGTTCGTCCAACCGTTTAGCAACATCTTTTCATCAAAGAGCAGATAACGCTTGGTGGTGCGCTCACTAACCAGTAGTGTGGCTTCATGATCCTTACCTTTCTCATAGAAATCATTCAGATCGATATTGCTCAGGATATCCACATTATGAATAAGGATTGGAGAATCCTGGTCGAAGAGCGGCAATGCTTTCTTGATGCCGCCACCCGTCTCTAATAGCTTTTCCTGTTCATCACTGATACGGATATCGATGCCAAAATGATTGTTTTCCTGCAGGTAATCGATAATCTGTTGTGCAAAGTGATGCACATTGACCACGATCCGTTCGAATCCCGCCTCTTTCAATCGCATGATGACATGCCACAAGAGGGGTTGTCCGTTTACGGGAACCAATGCTTTGGGCATCGTGTCGGTCAACGGCTTGAGTCTTGTGCCCAATCCCGCTGCGAAGATCATTGCTTGTCTCATGATTCTGTTTTCCTTTCGAGTGTTTGTGTGATGCCTTGTTCACGGTGGATGATGCGCACCTCGATGCCGAATTTCTCATGGATATGCTCTGCCAGATGCTGTGCGGAGTAGACACTGCGATGCTGTCCACCCGTACAACCGAAGGAGAACATCAGCGAGGTGAACCCTCGTTGGATATAGCGTGCCACATGGGCATCTGCCAAGGAATAGATATGATCCAGGAAGGTAAGTATCTCACCATCATCTTCCAAGAAGCGGATGACGGGCTCATCCAGACCGGTGAGTTTCTTGTAAGGCTCGTATCTGCCGGGGTTGTGCGTACTTCTGCAGTCGAACACATAACCACCGCCGTTGCCACTCTCGTCTTCCGGTATTCCTTTTCTATACGAGAAACTGTATACTCTGACAACCAACGGACCTTTACCGTCGTATTTTGAGAAGGTAGCCGGTCCGTCTTGCGGGTGGGCAGGGTATATATTCTGTTCGGTCGTCTTGTATCCGTCATCTCTTGTCACCACCGGTTTCTTAGCAGGCGCGAACTGCGGCAGTTGGGTGATACGCTTCAGCATCTCCATCAGATAAGGGTAGGGGAAGCACTGATTCCGCTCGTTGTAGGCGATCAGTTCGCGCAGGTTTTGCATGGCTGGTGGGATGCTCTCGAGGAAATGTTTCTTCCTTTCGAAATATCCGCGGAAGCCATAGGCACCCAGAACCTGTAGTGTGCGGAATAATACGAAGAGTGACAGTCGGTCGGCGAAGTGTCTTACCGAGGGTACCTCGATGAATTGCTTCAGGGCATTGTAATACTCTGACAACAGTTGCATGCGCAGTTTGTTGGGGTATTTGGCCGATGCCTGCCAGAGGAACGATGCCAAGTCGTAGTAGTACGGTCCTTTCCTGCCGCCTTGGAAATCAATGAAGTAGGGATTCCCTTCTTTGTCGAGCATGATATTCCTGGCTTGGAAGTCACGATACAGAAAACTGTCGATATCCTCTGCAGTGAGATCCTTGGCAAAGAGTCGGAAGTTTGCTTCCAACTTCAGTTCATGGAAGTCGATGCCGATGGGTTTTAAGAAACAGTATTTGAAGTAGTTGAGGTCGAACAGCACGCTGTCGGTGTCGAAGACTGGCTGTGGATAACAGTCATTCCAATCCAACCCTCTCGCTCCTCGTATCTGTATGTCGGGCAAGGCACGGATAGCCTTGATCAACAGTTGTTTCTCTTTCTGGTTGTACCTGCCGCCAGCCTCCCGACCACCCTTGATGGCTTCAAAGAGGGAGATGCTGCCCAAGTCCTCTTGCAGGTATCTCAGTTCGTCATCGCTCACGGCCAATACTTCGGGCACTGGCAGTTTACGTTTGCGGAAATGTCTCGCTAACGAGATAAAGGCGTGGTTCTCATCACGACTGGTGCCTACCACTCCGATAAAGGACTGTCCGTCGGCATTCCTCAAGCGGTAATACTGGCGGTTGCTGCCTGCACCGGGGATCTTCTCAACGTCTTGTGGGGCAACCCCCTTCCATTGTTTATATAGTTGTATTAGCTGTTCCATGCAATCTCTATACAGTCTCTTTCTGTTCTTCTTCTTCTCTTTCTTTCTTCCTTCTCTTTTCCATGATACGGAATGACAGGGCATATACGCCGATGATCAGCAGGAGCATGATGCCGGCTGCCATCAGGATAGATTCGGTGATATAATAGAGTCCTCCACAGATGATGAAGAAAGAGATGATCTGTTTCCAGGACAGTTTGAAATCGTTTTCGTCCATAAGGTCTGAATTTTAGTGCAAAGATACGAAAAATCTGATTGAGCGAGAAGAAAAGAATCTTGTTTCTTTTATCGAGCGTGAAGATTTTATGTAATAAGTGAGTGAAATGCAAAAGAAAAATAAAAAAATCGGATGTTATCGCAACGTCCGATTTTCAAAACAAACTACTTAAAAACTAATCTACTAAAACAAATCAAAAAATATTTTTATGTATTCTGATAATTACCTTTTTTATTATTCGTTGCAAAATTACATATTTTCCCGATATTACCAAAGGAAAACACCATAAAAATATGTATATTTTGCAAATTATAACACAATTAGCCCGGGGCATTGCTCCGGGCTAATTATTTTTTCCATTTGTAGCGTATTACATCATGCCACCCATGCCCGGTGCGCCGCCCATAGGCATTGCCGGCTTATCCTCTGGTTTGTCAACGATCAGACACTCTGTCGTCAGGAACATACCTGCGATAGAAGCTGCGTTCTCCAGAGCTACACGAGCCACCTTGGCAGGATCGATGACACCAGCCTCACGGAGGTCCTCGAACTTATCTGTGCGGGCATTGTAACCGAAGTCACCCTTACCCTCGCGTACCTTCTGTACGACAACAGCACCCTCGCCACCGGCATTCATCACGATCTGGCGCAGCGGTTCCTCAATGGCACGCTCCACAATCTTGATACCGGTATCCTCATCGGCATTGTCACCCTTCAGGGCTGCGATAGCCTCCAGGGCACGTACATAGGTAGTACCACCACCAGCTACTACGCCTTCCTCGATAGCTGCACGGGTAGCGCAGAGAGCATCGTCAACACGGTCTTTCTTCTCCTTCATCTC
>CADBSW010000048.1 GCA_902797505.1 uncultured Prevotellaceae bacterium
GCTGACGGTGATATACGGGGCCTTGTCGAATACTTCGAATGCGAATGCCGCATCCATGGCTCTGTCGGATCTTCTCATATCATAACTTTTCAGCAAAGGTACGAAAAAGTTCCGGATTCTTCATTCATCGTTCCTCATTTTTTCAATCCCACAGATAAAAAACCATAGCGGTCAACGGTCAGTAGGCTTGTTCGTGAACACCTCTCACAGCCCTTCCGCTGGGATCGTTCATATTCTGAAAGGCCGCATCCCACTGGAGCGCTACAGATGTAGAACAGGCCACGCTGGCCTCTTGATTCACACTACGTGCGGCTGATTCGCTGGGGAAGAATTCCTCGAAGATGCTACGATAATAATACTCTTCTTTATTGAGGGGAGGATTGATAGGAAAGCGCTCTCTGGCATGTGTAATCTGTTCGTCGGTCACCGCCTCGGAGGTGATCTTCTTCAAGGTGTCTATCCATGCGTAGCCCACACCATCACTAAATTGTTCTTTCTGTCGCCAGATGATCTCCCGGGGAAGCATGTCTGAGAAGGCTTCCCGTACGATCTTCTTCTCGATGATAAAACGCTTCTGGCCGTCAGAAGAGGGGTCTATACCACACATCTTTGTCTGCGGATTGATGTTCATCGCCACATCGAGAAACTCTTTATCCAGAAAGGGAACACGCCCCTCCACACCCCATGCAGAGAGACTCTTGTTGGCTCTGAGACAATCGTAGTAGTGTAGTTTACTCAGTTTGCGCACGGTCTCCTCATGAAAGGCCCTTGCGCTGGGGGCTTTGTGGAAATAGAGATAGCCACCGAAAACCTCATCGGCACCTTCGCCACTAAGCACCATCTTGATACCCATCGACTTGATAACACGCGCAAGCAGATACATCGGTGTAGACGCACGAACGGTAGTTACATCGTACGTCTCAGTAAAATAGATCACATCGCGTATCACATCAAGTCCTTCTTGAATGGTATAATGAATCTCGTGGTGAACAGTTCCGATATAATCAGCCACAAGTCTGGCCTTTGCCAAATCAGGGGCACCCTTTAGTCCTACCGCGAAAGAGTGAAGACGAGGCCAGTACGCCCTTGTCTGCGAATTATCCTCTATACGGTGTTCGCTGAAGCGGGCCGCAATAGCAGAGATAACCGATGAATCGAGTCCGCCGCTGAGGAGTACACCATAAGGAACATCCGACATCAGTTGGCGCTTAACGGCCGCAATGAGCGATTCCCTAACATCGACCGAGCTGGCATCATGGTCTTTCACCGCCTCATAGTCGAACCAGTCACGATGGTAATAACGTCTCATCCCTGGTGTCTTGCTCCAGTAATAATGTCCAGGCAGAAAAGGCTCATACCTCTCACACTGGCCTTCGAGGGCCTTCAGCTCGGAGGCTACATATACCGTGCCATCGCTGTCATAACCAATATATAATGGTATAACACCGATAGGATCACGGGCGATGAGAAACTCATCTCGTTGTTCATCATATAGGGCAAAGGCAAAGATACCACTGATATCCTCCAGAAAATCAATCCCCTTATCACGATAAAGCGCAAGGATAACCTCACAGTCGCTACCCGTCTGGAACGAATAGCGCCCGGCATAACGGCGACGGATCTCCTGATGATTGTATATCTCACCATTAACGGTCAGCACCTGTTTACGATCGGGTGAGAACAAGGGTTGCCCCCCACTCTCAGGATCAACGATGGAGAGTCGCTCGTGGGCAAGGATAGCCGATCCACTACAGTATATGCCACTCCAGTCAGGACCACGATGACGAAGTTTCTGACTCATTCTCAACGCTTTCTGTCGCATTTCGGGCACTTGCTGCCTGATATTGAAGATTGATACGATTCCACACATAACTATATTTGTAAAAATTAAGATCTTCGGTATGTTTCTTCCATGTATGTCACGAATGCTTGATTCACAAGTCGGATACCACCAGGGGTCGGGTATATACCCGTAAAGTACCAGTCGCCATGATGATCAGGACAAGCGGCATGCAGTCCCTCGATGGTTTGAAAGACAAACTCGATGGGGGTATGCATGCCCGCAGGCCTTAGCAGCTCTGCCATCTTTCTGTTGATATCATCTGTCGTGAAGGGCTCATAGAGGGCACTAACACAATTTTGCTGCTCGCTCTTTGGTTTCCGCAGTTCTGCGAGACATGCCTTGTATGTTGTCTCCACCACCTCCCACAGATGGCGTTCTCTCAATAATGCGATGGTGGCACGGAATGCACAGAGATCATCCAGACGAGGCATGTCGATACCATAATAGTCGGGATAGCGTATCTGTGGCGAACTGCTAACCATGACGATCTTCTTAGGATGCAGGCGGTCGAGGATCTTGAAGATGCTTTCGCGAAGTGTTGTGCCACGCACGATCGAATCATCGATAATGACAAGATTATCCTCGTAGGGCTGTAACGAACCATAGGTGATGTCGTAGACGTGTGAGGCGAGATCATTGCGCGAACCGGCCTCTGTGATGAAAGTACGCAGTTTGATATCCTTCCAGGCTACCTTCTCGCTACGTACTTGCAGACCCCTACGTCGCAAACCTTCCATCATCCCATAAAAGGCCACTTCGGCGGTATTGGGGATAAATGAGAATACCGTGTGGTCGGTATCGTCATGGATGGCTTGGAGGATAGAGTCGGTGAGCTGTTGTCCGAGTTGCTTCCGTTCCTGGTAAATGTCGCGATCTGAGCCACGACTGAAGTATATTCGTTCGAATGAGCAACGTGCCTGTGACTTAGACTGCAAGATGGTTTCCAATGTGGTGCGTCCATCCTTATGGACGATCAGCGCCTTACCTGCCGACAACTCTTGAACATCATCGCAGGCAAGGTCAAAGGTGGTCTGAAGGACGGCACGCTCACTGGCAACGACGACCACCTCCTCATCCTTATAGTAATAAGCCGGACGGATACCCCAAGGGTCGCGCATAGCGAACATCTCACCGCTACCGGTCAGGCCACACATCACATACCCGCCATCATAATCGACCATTGTGGAGCGGAGCACATTACTGATTTGGATATGGTCTTCAATATATTGGGTAATATCAGTGTTATGCCGTCCTTGGGTCTTAGCCTCTTCATACAGGCGCTCTACCTCTCTATCCAGCCGATGCCCCATCAGTTCAAGAGTAATATATGAGTCGCTATAGATACGAGGTGATTGTCCTTGAAGCACCATCTTTGCAAATATCTCATCAATATTCGTCATGTTGAAGTTACCACACAGACAGAGATTCTTAGCTCTCCAGTTGTTGCGACGCAGGAAAGGGTGAACATACTGCAGTCCGCTTTTGCCGGTAGTGGAATAACGAAGGTGCCCCATGTATAGTTGACCGTCGCTCCATGCGGTAGCAGAGGAGGAAATCCTGTCAAACACCTCCGTAATGGCATCTTTGCCCATCGCTTTCTCACGAAACATATATTCTGTACCCACAGGTGCATTCATATTGACACATGCTATGCCAGCACCCTCTTGACCACGATTATGCTGTTTCTCCATCAACAGATAGAGTTTGTTGAGCGCATAATCACTTGTGCCATATTTCTGCTCATAGTAGCTTTTCGACTTCAAGAGTCTTATCAAAGCCACACCACACTCATGTTTTAACTGTTCTACCACTTATTAAAAGAAATATAAGTTTAATTGTTGCAAAGGTAATGAGATTTCAACAAACTTGAATTCGACAAATTTGTTTTTAGGTTTATAAGATTAAAAACTTACGATTTTGCATATATAATAAGATAAATATAACAATCTTAAATGAAATTTAATGATTAAATAACAATTTGATTGTTTTTGGTAAAGTCAACATATTATTTGAAAGAAAAAAAAGATTCATTAAAACATTTTGATATAACTTTGCAACGACAAAGAGTCGGAATGAAGGATTAAGGATAACAAGTATGACAAAAAGAAAGGAAACAACTATAAGCGAAGGTCTTTATAACCCCGATTATGAGCATGATGCGTGTGGTGTCGGTATGGTAGTCAACATACATGGAAGCAAGAGTCATGATTTGGTGGATCAGGCATTACGAGTGTTAGAGAATATGGAGCATCGTGGTGCTGAGACACGCGACAAAACAGGCGATGGTGCCGGTATCATGATACAGATACCCCATGAGTTTATCTTACTTCAGGGAATACCCGTACCCGAAAAGGGTAAGTATGGAACTGGTCTTGTCTTTCTTCCCAAGGACGAAAAGGAACAGCAGACGATCATCTCTATCATGATAGAAGAAATAGAGCGTGAAGGACTTCAACTCATGCATCTTAGAAGTGTACCTACATGCCAGGAGGTGCTGGGTGAGGCGGCAAGAAGTGTAGAACCGGCCATCAAGCAACTATTTGTAACGGGTGTAAGCGACGAGAAGGCCGGCACCCTCCCTCAGACACTATATAAAATAAGGAGAAAAATAGAACGCCGCGTTGTGAACGAGGATTTCTATATTTGTTCTTTGAGCAACACGAACATCATATATAAGGGAATGCTCACATCGGCACAGTTGAGAAAGTATTTCCCTGATCTGTTCAATCCCTACTTTACAAGTGGACTGGCACTCGTTCATTCGCGTTTCTCCACCAACACCTTCCCAAAGTGGAAATTGGCACAACCCTTCCGTCAGCTGGCTCACAATGGCGAGATCAACACCATCCGGGGCAACCGGGGTTGGATGAAAGCGAGAGAAAGTGTGCTCAGCAGCAAGGTATTAGGTAACATCAAAGACCTGCGCCCCATCATACAGGAAGGGATGAGCGATTCGGCAAGCCTTGACAACGTATTTGAATTTCTCACGATGAGTGGTCTTTCGCTTCCCCAAGCCATGGCAATCCTGGTGCCTGAGAGTTTCAACGACAAGAACCCTATCAGTGAAGACCTGAAAGCATTCTACGAATATCACTCTATCTTAATGGAGCCCTGGGATGGTCCGGCCGCCCTGCTGTTCTCCGACGGAAGATATGCCGGAGGAATGCTCGACCGTAATGGACTGCGCCCATCGCGATACACCATTACCCGTCAGGGTATGATGGTGGTGGCCTCAGAGGTAGGTGTGATGGATTTCGAACCCGGTGATGTAGTCAGCAAAGGAAGACTGCAACCAGGTAAGATTCTATTCATAGATATGCAAGAAGGCCGCATCTATTATGATGGCGAGATCAAGGAGCAGTTGGCAAAAGCACATCCCTACAAGGAATGGCTATCAGAGAACCGTGTACAGTTGGAGAAACTGAAGAGTGGACGCAAAGTGGATCATGCGGTAGAGAACCTGGAGCAAAAACTGATCCTGTTCGGATACGGACAAGAAGATATCGACAAGACGATTATACCTATGGCTACAACAGGTCAGGAGCCTGTAGCGGCAATGGGTAATGACACGCCGTTAGCCATACTCTCTGACCGGCCACAAGTATTGTTCAACTACTTCCGTCAGCAGTTCGCACAAGTGACAAACCCGGCTATTGACCCGATACGTGAGGAATTGGTCATGTCATTGACAGAGTATATTGGGGCCGTGGGCACAAATATTCTGACACCTGACGCATCCAACTGCAAGATGGTACGTCTGCCACAACCAGTACTCACAAATACCCAACTCGATATCTTATGCAACATCAGGTATAAGGGTTTCAAGACCAAGAAGCTCTCAATGCTTTTTGAGCTAAAGAAAGGTGCCGGAGCACTCCGCGAGGCTATCGACACGCTATGCAAAGAAGCAGAAACAAGTGTTGATGAAGGGGTAAACTACATCATTCTTACTGATAAGGATATCGATGAGAAGCATGCGGCGATTCCCAGTCTGTTGGCTGTGAGTGCCGTACATCACTACCTTATCAACGTCGGAAAGCGCGTTCAGACGGCTCTTATCGTGGAAAGTGGTGAGATACGTGAGGTTATGCATGCGGCCTTGCTGTTGGGATACGGTGCCAGCGCCATCTGTCCTTATATAGCCTTTGCCGTTTTGGACAATCTTGTGAGACATGGAAAGATCCAGGAAGAGTATACCACAGCCGAGACCAACTATATAAAAGCCGTTGACAAAGGTCTGAAGAAGGTGATGAGCAAGATGGGTATCTCTACCATTCGCTCATATCGAGGTGCAAAGATTTTTGAAAGCATCGGACTCAGCGAAGACTTGCTGAAACGTTACTTCGGTACGGAGATGAGCACCATTGGCGGTATAGGACTGAAGGAAATAGCTCGTGATGCTATTGCCCTGCACGTCAAAGCATTTAAGACCACTGAGACAAATGAGTACCTGCCAAACAACGGACAGTTCTCATGGCGTAAGGATGGTATTCTGCATGCATGGAATCCCGATACCATTGCCAATCTGCAGATAGCTACCCGACTGGGTTCTTACACAAAATTCAAGGAATGGTCAGCAATGGTTGACGTCAAGCAGAAGCCTATCTTCCTGCGTGATTTCCTGGGATGGAAGAAAGCAGTGGAGCCCACACCCATTGATGAGGTAGAGTCTGTCGAAAGTATTGTCAGGCACTTCGTAACCGGGGCAATGTCATTCGGAGCATTAAGTGTTGAGGCACATGAGGCCTTGGCATTAGCAATGAACAAGCTGGGCACCAGGAGTAATACCGGTGAGGGAGGCGAAGACAACAATCGTTATCACACAGTTGTGGATGGTGTCAGTCTTTCCAGTAAGACCAAGCAAGTAGCCTCGGGACGTTTTGGCGTTACCGCAGAATATCTCGTGAATGCCGAAGAGATACAGATCAAGGTAGCGCAAGGTGCAAAACCCGGTGAAGGCGGACAGCTACCAGGCTTCAAAGTTAACGAGATTATCGCCAAGACACGTAATGCCATTCCTGGTATCAGTCTGATATCGCCACCCCCTCATCATGACATTTACAGCATAGAGGATCTTGCGCAACTGATCTTTGACCTGAAGAACATCAATCCTACGGCAGCTGTAAGTGTAAAACTGGTTGCCGAGAGTGGTGTCGGAACGATCGCTGCCGGTGTGGCAAAGGCAAAAGCAGATCTCATCGTCATCAGCGGAGCAGAAGGCGGCACAGGCGCAAGTCCGGCCAGCAGCATGCGCTTTGCAGGGATCTGTCCTGAGATCGGTCTTGCCGAGACACAGCAAACGCTTGTCAAGAATGGTTTGCGTAATCAGGTACGACTGCAGACAGACGGACAGTTGAAAACAGCCAAGGACGTTATCATCATGGCAATGCTTGGGGCTGATGAGTTCTCATTCGGCACCTTACCGCTGATTGTATTGGGTTGTGTAATGATGCGTAAGTGCAATACCAATACATGTCCGGTAGGTGTGGCTACGCAAGATGAACAGCTGCGCTCGCATTTCATGGGTCGCGCCGAATATGTCGTCAACTTCTTTACATTCCTCGCCCAACAAGTACGTGAGTATCTAAGTGAGATTGGAGTGAATAAACTGAAGGACATTATTGGACATACAGAACTGATTGTCGTCGATGAAGATTTAAGGAAAGAAGGTGAAGGATTATCCATAACTGATAAATGGCGCACCATAGACTTTAGTCGACTGCTCTACAAACCAGATACCGACAAACCTCTTTATTGGGACCGAGGGGAATATACGAAAGTGAGCGGAGTGAAAGATGAGGAAATCATCAAAGCCGTACAAAAGAATATTGACGAACAGGAAGAGATAACGCTCGACTATGCCATCAAGAATACAGACCGGGCTGTTGGCACGATGCTTTCTGGCGTCATCGCAAAAAAATATGGTGAGGCCGGACTACCAGATGATACAATAAATATTAAGTTCAAAGGTTCTGCCGGACAGTCATTTGGTGCTTTTGCAGTTAAAGGATTAAGTCTGCGACTCGAAGGCGAGGCTAACGACTACTTCGGTAAGGGTCTGAGCGGTGGACGTATCAGTATCCTTCCCCCGGCAAGGAGCCTTGCGGAGTTTTGTGCTGAGGATAATATTATCGCCGGAAATACCGGACTGTATGGAGCTACCAGTGGCGAGCTTTATGTAAATGGTCGTGTGGGAGAACGTTTTGGCGTGCGTAATAGTGGAGCCATTGCCGTTATTGAAGGTGCTGGCGACCATTGTTGTGAATATATGACCGGAGGGCGTGTCGTCGTTTTGGGTAAAACTGGACGTAACTTTGCCGCAGGAATGAGTGGCGGTGTGGCTTATGTCTATGATCCTGACCATACCTTCGACTACTTCTGCAATATGGACATGGTAGAGATAAACCTACTGGAAGATACCGTCAGTCGTAAAGAGGTACTCGAATTGATTCGACAGCACTACCTCCACACGGGTTCGGCCCTTGCCGGACGTATGCTCGACAACTGGCAACACTATGTAGAAGACTTCATACAAGTCATACCGATCGAGTACAAACGTGTCTTACAGGAAGAGCAGATGGCAAAACTATCAAAGAAGATTGCTGAGGTACAGCGCGATTATTAATATGTACAAAAATGTTACAAATAGAATGAAAAATCCAAAAGCATTTCTAACAGTGCTTCGCAAGGAGGCCGGATATAGGCCTGTTAACGACCGAATACATGATTTTGGTGAAGTGGAACAAACACTCAACACCCACGACAGACAGGAACAAGCCAGTCGATGCATGGATTGCGGTGTGCCATTCTGCCATTGGGCTTGTCCGCTTGGTAACAAAGACCCGGAATGGAACGATGCTCTCTTTCGTGGGGAATGGGAAATGGCATACAAGTTGTTAAAGAAGACCAATCCCTTTCCCGAGTTTACGGGGCGTATCTGTCCGGCGCTTTGCGAAAAAGCATGCGTGCTCTATCATACCATGGGTGAGGCAGTCACCAACCGCGAGAATGAAGTGGCTATTGCCGAGCGTGCTTACTTGGAAGGTTATGTGACGATTGAGCATCCTCGGCGCAATGGCAAGAAGGTGGCAGTCGTAGGTAGTGGACCGGCAGGACTTGCATCTGCCGATGCCCTGAACAAAATGGGTTATGAGGTAACGGTCTTTGAGAAGAATGAAGCTGCGGGGGGACTATTACGTTACGGTATCCCAAATTTCAAACTGAACAAGAAAATCATTGATCGTCGTATAAGTATCATGGAACAGGAAGGCGTGAACTTCCGTTATGGTGAACCGGTGGAGGATGTCGTCGCCTTATCACAACAGTATGATGCTGTAGTTCTCGCCACTGGTACTCCCACAGCGCGCGATCTGAACATTCCAGGTCGTGAACTGAAAGGCATATATCTTGCCTTGGAATTGTTGAGTCAGCAAAACCGCGTTTTGGCTGGTATGGAATACAGCAAGGAGGATCGTATCACGGCCAAGGGGAAAGATGTGCTTGTTATCGGAGGTGGAGATACAGGGAGCGACTGTATAGGTACTGCTCATCGCCAAGGATGTAATCGTGTGACACAGATAGAGATTATGCCAAAGCCTCCCGTAGGACATAACCCCTCTACCCCATGGCCTAATTGGCCCATCATCCTGAAGACGACAAGCAGCCATGAAGAGGGATGCATACGTAGGTGGAATATCAATACCCTGGAGTTTCTTGGTGAGGATGGAATACTGACAGGTGTCAGGGTGCAGGAGATCGATTGGGCACCTGATCCAAAAGGTGGAAGACCGATCATGGTGGAGAAAGGCAAACCGGAAATCATCAAAGCCGATCTCGTACTACTGGCTATGGGTTTCCTCAAGCCCGAACAGTTACAATATCCTGAGAATGTCTTTGTCTGTGGCGACGCTGCCAATGGAGCATCACTTGTGGTGAGAGCCATCGCATCAGGATTGCAGACTGCAAAAAGAATTAACGAATACATAAGTAGATAATAATTATTCACCGCTAAAAAACACGATTATGGCAAACGATTTGAGATTTCAGGTTGTCTTCGAGGCATTCAAGAAGAAGCCTCTTGACGTAAAAACGCCGAGTGAGAGACCTTGCGACTATTTTGGCAAACATGTCTTCAATAGAGAGAAGATGTACAGGTACCTGCCGAAAGATGTCTACGAGAAGATGATAGACGTAATGGACAATGGTGCACAGTTGGATCGTCATGTGGCCAACGCTATAGCAGCGGGTATGATGCAATGGGCAAAGGAAAACGGTGCGACGCACTATACCCATTGGTTTCAGCCATTGACCGAAGGCACTGCCGAGAAGCATGACTCCTTTATTGAGCACGATGGCAAGGGAGGTATGATTGAGGAGTTTAGTGGGAAGCTGCTTGTTCAGCAAGAGCCTGATGCTTCGTCATTCCCAAGTGGTGGTATACGCAGCACCTTCGAGGCTCGCGGCTACTCTGCATGGGATCCTACAAGTCCTGTCTTCATCATCGACGATACGCTCATCATTCCTACAGTCTTTATATCATACAGCGGAGAGTCGCTCGATTATAAGTCGCCCCTGTTACGTGCCCTGAAAGCGGTAAGTGCAGCAGCCACTGAGGTATGTCACTACTTTGATCCGGCAGTGAAGAAAGTAACGAGCAATCTCGGATGGGAACAGGAGTATTTCCTGGTGGATGAAGGACTCTATGCAGCACGACCAGACCTCCTTCTGACTGGTAGAACACTCATGGGGCATGACTCTGCCAAGAACCAGCAGATGGAAGACCACTACTTTGGTAGCATTCCCGAGCGTGTCGCTGCCTTCATGCGTGAACTGGAGATACAGGCACTGATGCTCGGCATACCCGTGAAGACACGACATAATGAGGTGGCTCCTAACCAGTTTGAGGTAGCGCCGATCTTCGAAGAGACGAATTTGGCTGTAGACCATAATATGTTACTCATGTCACTCATGAAGCGTGTCGCACGAAAGCATGGGTTCAGAGCCCTCTTGCATGAGAAACCATTCGACGGCATCAATGGATCTGGAAAACATAATAACTGGAGTCTATCTACCGACACGGGAGTATTACTCCACGCACCGGGAAAGACCGCAGTACAGAACCTGCGGTTTGCCACATTCATCGTCGAGACACTGATGGGTGTCTATCGTCACAATGGACTGTTGAAAGCCAGTATCATGAGTGCGACAAACGCACATCGTCTTGGTGCCAACGAGGCACCGCCAGCTATTATCTCAAGCTTCCTGGGTAAACAAGTCAGTGGACTGCTTGATCATATCGAGAAGGCAGATGTCGACGATATCCTCGCGATGGATGGCAAGAAAGGCATGAAGATGGATATACCCGAAATACCGGAACTGCTCATCGACAATACCGACCGCAACCGCACAAGTCCTTTTGCTTTCACGGGCAACCGTTTCGAGTTCCGTGCCGTAGGTAGCGAGGCCAACTGTGCCTCAGCAATGATCGCATTGAATAGTGCCGTAGCGGAAGCACTGATAGACTTCAAGAAACGAGTAGACAAACGTATCCCTGAGTTTGAGAAGAGACTTGCTGGCACAGAGCATAGCTCTACCTTCCATGCAATCATCGATGTACTTCGTGAAGATATCAAGACCTGTAAGCCCATCCGCTTCGACGGTAACGGCTACAGTGATGAGTGGGTGATCGAGGCTGCTAAACGCGGACTCGACGTAGAGAAATCATGTCCGATAATCTTTGAGCATTATCTCACCGACGATAGCATCAAGATGTTTGAGAGTCTTGGTGTTATGACAAAGAAGGAACTCGAAGCGCGCAACGAGGTGAAGTGGGAGAATTATACAAAGAAGATACAGATAGAGGCACGAGTGCTGGGAGACCTCTCCATGAACCATATTATTCCGGTTGCCACCCGTTACCAGATGACCCTGCTGGAAAATGTGAAGAACATGTCGGATGTATTCCCCTCAGACAAGGCAGAGAAACTCTCTGCCAGCAACATCAAACTCATAGAAGAGATTGCCGAACGTGTCAGCACCATAGAAAAAGGTGTTGATGAACTTGTCAATGCCCGCAAGTTGGCCAACAAGATTACCAACGAACACGATAAAGCAATCGCTTATCACGATGACGTGGAGCCGAAGTTTGCGAATATCCGTTATCAGATAGACAAACTTGAGCTCATAGTAGATGATGCTCTATGGCCCTTACCCAAATATCGAGAACTGCTGTTCATTAGATAAGATATTAACCTTTAAACTATGTCAAGGGAGTCGGGTATTGCTTGGCTCCCTTTTTATAAATGTATCTTCACGATAGAAAGGTACAGAAGTTTTGCTTAAAATTGAGTTTGCCTTCATAAATCGTATAAGGTATTAGTAATCAATGGCTTGCACGTATGAAAGCAAAATTTTTGCCTTCATAGGCCTTCATATGTCCAAAACAAGTTGTTTTGCTATAGATAAAGTGACTTTTCTCATGGGAATATATCCCCTTTTCCTGACCAAAACAAGTTGTTTTGGTCACAAGATAATGACTACTTCATGTGAAAATGATGATTGCTTTATGTGAACATGATGACTTTCATGGGGTATGCTCATCCGTTCGGACCAGCGACAGGGGCACACCATAAGGACTGCCGTCGGGACGGGTGAAGCTGACGGTGATATACGGGGCCTTGTCGAATACTTCGAATGCGAATGCCGCATCCATGGCTCTGTCGGATCTTCTCATATCA
>CADBSW010000049.1 GCA_902797505.1 uncultured Prevotellaceae bacterium
AGCCGAATATACGATTGTCCTTTGGTGTAATGGTAGCACAACAGGTTTTGGTTCTGTTTGTAGTGGTTCGAATCCGCTAAGGACAACTTCGGTATCATGTAACAAATTGAAAAAGAGCATTTCTTGCAAGATGCTCTTTTTTTTTGTCCGCAATTAATAATTCTCTAAGATCTGCTGACTGCGCTTGAGCATCTTCTTGTCGTGTCGCCGTCTGCGGTCAAGCATATTGGCGAAATCAAAGGTCATGATACCATCACTGGGCGTATATGCCTTGAAGATCTCTTTAATGTGAGCCTGCTCCAAGCCATGCATCCTGTTGGCCTTGCCTACCACCACCACTTCTGAGAGCATGTGACCGGTAGGTATTAGCGCGATGGTATCCGAACTCATGACTTGTTCTTGTGAAAGATGACGGGTGAGGTAGTTGGGACATAGCACGACGAGTGAGTCGAACTTCTCCTTCTTCACTTCGAAGCGCCCAGTCCATCCCACCTTTACTTGTTCCTCTCCCTTCACTTTCACCGAGGCGTGCTGCAGGGGGCGCTTTGTCTCTATGTCGGTAATCACGATGATATGCCGTCCTGCCTCACGTGCCTTGATGGTGAGGGTGTCGATATCCTGTGCATAGAGCATGCTGCAGCCGGATATCATACAGAAGAGGCATAACACGATCCGCATAGTCTTCTTTTTTATATTGCAAATATATCGAATGAAAGAGGTATCTGCAAATAACTTATTCCCTCTTAACAATCTTTCTTTTTCATTATCCTAAAATCTCTTTCATTCCTTAATTTTATTCAAGTTTAATAACTCTACGCTATCACGGGGGGTACACCCCCGCCTATACTCTTTCGCCCCTAACAGGGCTAATTATAACTCTTTACTTTATATTCTTCACTCTTCACTCTTCACTTTAAACTTTTCATTCGTGCTCTACACTGAAAGTTCAATCATAGGGATTTTCGTCAATTAATATTATTAATTGTTTGAAAAATGAATGAATGTGAGAATAAATTTGTTTTTTCACTCACTTATTTGTATCTTTGCAAACAATCGAAAAAGACAAACAAATTAAAAAGACAATAAGGTTATGAAGACAAATTACGAAGTGCGCTATGCCGCACATCCCGAGGATGCGAAATGCTATGATACCAAGAGAATCCGTCGTGACTTCCTGATTGAGAAGGTGTTCGCAGCTGACGAGGTAAACATGGTTTACAGTATGTACGACCGTATGGTTGTAGGTGGTGCTATGCCTGTGAATGAGTGCCTGAAGCTGGAGGCTATCGATCCGCTGAAGGCTCCTTTCTTTACGACCCGTCGTGAGGTAGGTATCTTTAATGTCGGCGGTGCCGGTAAGGTGAAGGTAGGTGATGAGGTGTTCGAGCTCGGCTACAAAGAGGCTCTGTACATCGGTCGTGGCGACCGTGACGTAGTGTTCTGCAGTGATGATGCAGCATGCCCGGCTAAGTTCTATTTCAATTCCACCACCGCTCACAAGGAGTATCCTTGCAAGAAGATTACCAAGAAGGAGGCTGTCGTTGCCCACATGGGTTCTTTGGAGATGAGCAATGAGCGTGATATCAACAAGATGATCGTTAATCAGGTGCTGCCTACCTGTCAGTTGCAGATGGGTATGACCGAGTTGGCTACCGGTAGTGTATGGAACACCATGCCAGCTCATGTACACAGCCGTCGTATGGAGGCTTACTTCTATTTCGAGGTTCCTGAGGAGCAGGCTGTATGCCACTTCATGGGCGAGGTTGACGAGACCCGTCATATCTGGATGAAGGGTGATCAGGCTGTGCTCTCTCCTGAGTGGAGTATTCACAGTGCTGCCGCTACGCACAACTATACCTTTATCTGGGGTATGGGCGGTGAGAATCTCGATTATGGCGATCAGGACTTCTCAAAAATTACTGATCTGAAGTAAGTATTTTCTTCTTTTCAATCGTATTCAAAGTGATTTTAAAATAATTCAATTATGGCAAATCCGTTTTCATTAGAGGGTAAGAATGCATGGATAACAGGTGCTTCTTACGGTATTGGTTTTAACATTGCAAAGGCTTTTGTAGGAGCCGGTATTAAAACAATTATCTTCAATGATATCAACGAGGCTGCTTTGGAGCGTGGCTTGGCCAACTACAAAGAGGCTGGTATTGAGAATGTGAAGGGTTATGTGTGCGACGTTACCGATGAGGTAGCTGTGAAGGCACTCGTAGAGAAGATTCACGAAGAGGTGGGTCAGATCGATATCCTCGTTAACAACGCAGGTATCATCAAGCGTATCCCGATGCACGAGATGGAGCGCAAGCAGTTCCAGCAGGTCATCGATGTTGACTTGGTTGCTCCTTTCATCGTTTCTTCTGCTGTATTGCCAGAGATGATGGAGCGTCGTGAGGGAAAGATCATCAATATCTGTTCTATGATGTCTGAGCTGGGTCGTGAGACTGTTTCTGCTTATGCAGCAGCTAAGGGTGGACTGAAGATGCTTACCCGCAATATCTGTTCAGAGTATGGTGGGTATAACATCCAGTGTAATGGTATCGGTCCGGGTTATATCGCTACTCCGCAGACTGCTCCATTGCGTGAGCGTCAGCCAGATGGCAGTCGTCATCCGTTCGATAGCTTTATCTGTGCCAAGACTCCTGCAGGTCGCTGGTTGCAGCCAGAGGAATTAGGTGGTCCGGCCGTATTCCTCGCATCACATGCTTCTGATGCCGTCAACGGTCATATCCTGTATGTGGATGGTGGTATCCTGGCATATATTGGCAAACAGCCATAAGTTAGTTCACAGTTCATAGTTCATAGTGTAGAGTTATGATTACTCTTTAAGCAGCAATCGATTTGACATTCTATTCTTGAAACTAATCATAACTCTCAACTTTACACTTTACACTATATACTAAAAAAGCCCCGCTCAAAAGAGTGGGGCTTTTTGAATTTTGTTTACAGAATTACAGAGCTTTTGCCAATTCTGCACCAGCCTTGAATTTAGCAACTTTCTTAGCGGCAATCTTAATCTTCTCCTTTGACTGTGGGTTGATACCCTCGCGAGCCGGACGCTCGTTAACACTGAATGTTCCGAAACCGATAAGAGCAACCTTATCACCAGCTGCCAAAGCCTCCTGAATAGCTGCTGTAGCAGCGTCGAGAGCCTTCTTTGCGTCAACCTTTGTCAGACCTGCATTTGCTGCAATCTTCTCAATTAACTCTGTTTTGTTCATAATCTTTTATTATTTAATGGTTTAAATATATAATGTTATAGAAATTTCTTCGCAAATATAACCTAATCATTTCATAATTCAAACAAAAAAGTAAAAAAAATGAAGATTTTAATGAAAAATAACCGTAATAACCCTGTTTTTGTGCGTGATAAGGGATATTTTTCGTAATTTTGCCCCAAATTTTGTAACGAACAGTTAATAGATATGCGTACAATCCCCACAATAACAAAGAATCTCTTGATCATCAACGGTTTGATGTTCCTGGCTTATTTCGTGTTCGCAAGAACAGGTGTTGATCTGAATGACATCCTCGGACTCCACTTCTTTATGGCGCCCGATTTTCAGTTATATCAGT
Organism: uncultured Prevotellaceae bacterium; assembly: GCA_902797505.1. Classification (GTDB taxonomy): domain Bacteria; phylum Bacteroidota; class Bacteroidia; order Bacteroidales; family Bacteroidaceae; genus Prevotella. The sequence goes on from CADBSW010000049.1 coordinate 3,583, forward strand.
TGTTCACCTACATGTTCATGCATGCCAACTTTACCCATCTGTTCTTCAATATGTTTGCCCTGTGGATGTTCGGATGTGTGGTAGAGAATGTGTGGGGACCTAAGAAATTCCTTTTTTATTACATTTCGTGCGGTGTAGGCGCAGGTATCATTCAGGAAATAGCGCAGTTTGGTTCGTTCTACTATATGGCCACCTCACAGTTGGCAGGTATTGGATTCTCCGACTTGTCGACCATCGCTGCCAACTCTGCCGACTTCCTTAATATGTGGACTACGGTGGGTGCCTCCGGAGCAATATATGCCATCCTGCTGGCCTTTGGTATGATCTTCCCCAACGAGCGCATCTTTATCTTCCCGCTGCCTATCCCCATCAAGGCCAAGTGGTTTGTGATCTTCTATGTTGCCGTAGAGTTGTTCTCTGCCCTGTCGACCACCAACGACAGTGTGGCTCACTTCGCCCACCTGGGTGGTATGCTCTTCGGCTTCCTGATGATCACCTACTGGAAGAATCATCCCGGCGGTGGCAACTACGGACGGTCACGCGGACAGCAATTCTTTGATAATCTGAAGAATAACTGGGAGCGCCGCTCTCATAAGCGAGATACCTACACCCGTAATGCGACAGCAGGCGATGAGCGACAGAAAGACTGGGAGTATAACCGCCGGCAGCAGGAGAACCAGGAGGAGGTAGACCGTATCCTGGATAAGATCCGTAAGTCGGGCTACGACAGTCTGACGAAGGAAGAGAAGCAGAAGCTCTTCGATAACAACCGTTAGACCGCATACCGTGGGAAAAATCAATAAGTTTTTTACAAATCTGATGGTCGGTGCGAATATCGCATCGATCATTGTGATGTTGCTGGTGGGCTATTCCGGCAGGCTCCATCCTGTTGATCATCCCATCCTGTCGTGTGTCGGACTGGCTTTCCCCGCCCTTTTGTTGATCAATCTGTTGTTTCTCTTGTTTTGGGCATTGGTGCGCCTGCGCCTCGTATGGGTGCCCCTATTGGGATTCCTCGTGTGCTATTATCCGGTAACCACCTATCTCCCGCTGCATTTCCTTTCCGAGGATACGGCCTCGTCTACGTTGAAGATCCTGTCGTACAATGTCAAGGATTTTGATACGGATGGCCGTGATATCCCTGGTATTCACCCTGCCTGTCGCTATATCGTCGACAGCAATGCCGATGTGGTGTGCATGCAAGAGGTGATGATCGGTCATAAACACCTGCAGCCCGCCTTGGAGACCTACCCCTATAAGGCAGAGATGACGGGTAACCTGTGGGGAAGCATGGTGGTGCTCAGCAGATACCCCATCCTCAAGAAAGAGCGTATTCCCTATCCCTCCGACGGCAACCTCTCCATGGCTGTGACGTTAGATATTGACGGTGAGGAGGTTGTGGTGGTGAATAATCATTTCCAGACATCCGGCTTGAGTGCCGACGATAAGCGTGATTTCCGTGAGATGATGAATGGTAATAAACGTAACGAGATCAGGGAAGAGTCGCGCCACCTGCTCTCGATATTGGGTGAGTCGGCCAGTCTGCGTGCACGGCAGGTCGACAAGGTGGCTGCCTATGTGCGTGATCATCAGGATAAGCCCCTGATCTTGTGTGGTGATTTCAATGAGACACCCATCTCGTATAGTCACGAGACGTTTGCCCGGTTGCTCACCGACTGCTATGTAGCCACCGGCAATGGGGTAGGATGGTCGTACAACAGTAACCGTATCCATGTGCGCATCGATAATGTGTTCTGTTCCCCGCATTGGCAACCCGTAAAATGCGAAATAGATACAAAAATCCATGCCAGCGACCATTTTCCTATCATTTGTTACCTGAAAAAGCACGATAATTAGAAAAAAATACATAATAAATAGTTTGAAATTTTTTCAGGTGTGAAAAAATGCGTATCTTTGCAGTCGTTTTTGCCTGACATGCAGGCTATCGGGTTATCTCGGTGATTCTTAGCATGGTAAGGGTGATGACAAGAAGGAAAAATCAAATAATTAAATAACATAACAAAAAATGCAAAACAAAGGTATCGTAATTTGTACAGCCGTCCTTCTGACGCTTGCAAGTATCTTCTACCTGTCGTTCTCAGTAGCTA
>CADBSW010000050.1 GCA_902797505.1 uncultured Prevotellaceae bacterium
GGAAGATATCAAAAGCACCCTGATGGTTGCTGACGAAGACGTACGACTCTCCTTTCTTCAGATGTTCCCGTCCTTCCACCTTCACAGGGATAAAGAGAATCTTCAGGATCAGCCACGCCCATATCTTGCCGGGGTAGTAGCCGAACCAATGTCCATTGCCTATCGACATGCCGATAGCAATAACGATGGTGGTAAGGATCGTCAGTATAATAATAAGAGGTGCGGCAACGCACACGAGATAGATACGATAGAGATATTTCATGGTAAAGTAAAGTATTGGCAGGATATAGATTCCTTATTCTTGGATGGCAGGGTATTTGCGGAACCAGCCATCCCAGCGCAGGCGCATCACACCGAAGAATGCCTCGCCGAAGATGCCGCCGCTCATCTTCGACACGCCCTCACGGCGGTTGACAAAGACAACGGGTACCTCCTTGATCTTAAAACCGATCTTGTAGGCCGTGAACTTCATCTCGATCTGGAAACCATATCCCTTAAATCGGATCTTATCCAGTTCGATGGTCTTGAGCACCCTCCGCTTATAGCATTTGAAGCCGGCAGTCGTGTCATGAACCTTGAATCCCGTTACAATACGCACATACTTAGAGGCGAAATAGCTCATCAGCACTCGACCGATAGGCCAGTTGACCACGTTCACGCCACTGATATAGCGGGAGCCGATGGCCAGGTCGTAACCCTCATCATGACAAGCTGCATACAGTCGGGGCAGGTCGTTGGGGTCATGACTGAAGTCGGCATCCATCTCAAAGATATACTCATAGTCATGCTCCAGTGCCCATTTGAAACCAGTAATATAGGCAGTGCCCAAGCCCAACTTCCCGGAGCGCTCGATGATAAACAACCGCTCTGCGAATTCGTTAGCCATCAGTGATTTTACGATGGATGCAGTGCCGTCGGGAGAACCGTCATCGATGACGAGGATGTGGAAACACTTCTCTAAGGAGAATACGGCGCGTATGATTTTCTCGATATTCTCTTTCTCGTTGTAGGTGGGAATGATTACAATGCTGTCACTACTGTTCATATTCTGGATATTTTCTACAAAGGTAGTCTTTTCTACTTAAATAAACAAATAATTCTTTCTTTTTTGCTCACTTATTCGTACCTTTGCAGACGAACAATATGGTTATAAAAGATCTTTTAGAGCTATATGCACGCTCGCCACAGTCGGCGGCATTAGTGAAATATATGGAGGATGTTTCTGTAAAACACATCTTCCTGCAGGGATTAATGGCTTCTGCCCCGGCCGTTCTCTTTGCCTCAGCGGCCCAGCGCACATCACAAGTGATTCTCTTTGTCTTACAGGATGCTGATGAGGCTGGTTATTTCTATCATGATCTGGAGCAGATGTTGGGCAACCAACAGGTATTCTATTTCCCCTCTTCCTATCGTCGACAGATCAAATACGGTCAGATGGATGCTGCCAGCGGAATCCTCCGTACGGAGGTGTTGGCGCGTCTCTCAGCGGCATCTGAGTCTTCTTCCGGTTCTTTGTATATCGTCACGCACCCAGAGGCAGTTGCCGAGTTGGTCGTTTCCAAGCAGAAACTCGATGAGCGTTCTATCCGTCTGAAGGTAGGCGAGACACATGATAATATCGTGTTGCAGCAGATGATGCGAGAGTTTGGATTCAAGGAGGTGGACTATGTCTATGAGCCCGGACAGTTTGCCGTGCGTGGCAGTATCATGGATGTGTACTCTTTCAGTCATGAGTATCCTTACCGCATCGACTTCTTCGGTGATGAGATCGACTCTATCCGAACCTTCGAGGTGGACAGTCAGTTGTCGCGTGACAAGAAGGAGTCCATTGAGATCGTGCCTGAGTTGAACACTACGGAAGGGAAAATTTCTTTCTTCCGTTTTCTCCCGCCAGAGACACTGTTGGCGGTGAAGGATCTTTCTTATGTCAAGGATGTGGTCGACCGCACCTATCGTGAGGGCTTCTCCTCACAGGCTGTCACCGAACGGCTTGAGGGAAAGACAGAGATGGAGCAACAGGAACTCATGAAAGAGCTCAAGGCAGAGCGTATGTTGTTGAGCGGAAGTGCCTTTGCGGAGGATGTGCAGTCGTTCAGAAGAATAGAGTTCGGCAGTAAACCCACCGATACGCCACAGGCCACCATTAAATGTGATATCACCCCACAACCGCTCTTCCATAAGAATTTCGAGTTGCTCACCAATGCACTGGAGGACTATATGCTGAAGGGATATAAGTTGTATATCCTTGCCGACAGTCAGAAACAACAACAACGTCTGCTGGACATCTTTGCCAGTGAGGAGTTCGAACATAAGCATATCGAGTTCGTGCCGGTAGACAAGACCATCCATGAGGGTTTTGCCAATAATGTGTTGCGACTCTGTTTCTTCACCGATCATCAGATCTTCGACCGTTACCATAAATATAATCTCCGCAGTGATGTGGCCCGCACGGGAAAGATGGCTCTCACCATGAAGGAGTTGCGCGAGATGGAGCCCGGCGACTATATCGTGCATGTTGACTTCGGAATTGGGCGCTTTGCCGGTTTGGTGCGTGTGCCCTCCGGCGATTCCTATCAGGAGATGATCCGCATCACCTATGCCAACAACGACAAGGTGGATGTCTCTATCCACTCCCTGTATAAGATCAGTAAGTACAAACGGAAAGACAGTGAGACACCGCCACGCCTGTCAACCTTAGGCACGGGGGCTTGGGATCGACTGAAGGAACGTACGAAGACGAAGATCAAGGATATCGCCCGTGACCTGATCAAGCTATATGCTGCCCGAAGAAAAGAGAAAGGTTTCGCATACAGTCACGACACCTTCATGCAACATGAGTTGGAGGCAGGCTTCCTCTATGAGGATACCCCCGACCAATTGAAGGCTACACAGGATGTGAAGGGGGATATGGAGAGCAGTCGTCCTATGGACCGTCTGGTATGTGGCGATGTGGGATTCGGTAAGACGGAGGTGGCCGTGCGTGCGGCCTTCAAGGCTGCCTGCGACAATAAACAGGTGGCTGTGCTGGTGCCCACCACGGTATTGGCGTATCAGCATTATCAGACCTTCTGCGGAAGACTGAAGGATTTCCCCGTCACGGTGGAGTATCTCTCACGTGCCCGTAGTGCCGCCAAGACCAAGGCGATACTTGCTGATCTGAAGGCCGGCAAGATCGATATTATCATTGGCACGCACAAATTGATTGGTAAGTCGGTTGTCTTCAAGGACCTCGGACTGCTCATCATCGATGAGGAACAGAAGTTCGGTGTGTCCACCAAAGAAAAGCTCCGCAAGATGAAGGTGAATGTGGATACGCTCACGCTGACTGCCACACCGATACCACGTACACTGCAGTTCTCCCTGATGGGTGCCCGTGATATGAGCATCATCCAGACACCACCCCCCAACCGCTATCCTATCAATACCGAGATACATACCTTCGACAAGGAGATCATCATGCAGGCTATCAACTTCGAGTTGAGTCGTAACGGACAGGTGTTCTTCGTCAACGACCGTATCTCCAACCTTCCGGAATTGTCGTTGATGATCCGAAAATATGTTCCTGATGCCCGTGTCGCTGTTGCCCACGGACAGATGAAACCCGAAGAACTGGAGAAGATTATCATGGGATTCATCAACTACGACTATGATGTGCTGCTTTCTACCACCATCGTGGAGAATGGTGTGGATATCCCCAATGCCAATACGATCATCGTCAATGATGCCCACCGCTTTGGATTGAGCGACCTCCACCAGATGCGTGGCAGGGTAGGGCGCGGTAACAAGAAAGCCTTCTGTTATCTGTTGGCACCCCCGTTGGCCAACATCAACCCCGAGGCGCGCCGCCGTCTGGAGGCTCTTGAGACCTTCTCGGGGTTAGGCAGCGGCTTCAATCTGTCTATGCAGGATCTCGATATCCGTGGCGCTGGCAACCTGTTGGGTGCGGAGCAGAGTGGCTTCATGGAGGATCTCGGTTATGAGACTTATCAGAAGATCCTCTCACAGGCTGTGGTAGAACTGAAGAACGATGAGTTCAGTGAGATGTACCAGGAGGAAATCCGTCAGGGACAGGAGATTACCGGTGATGACTTCGTGGATGACTGTTCGATAGAGAGTGACTTGGAGATGTACCTGCCCGACCAGTATGTGCCGTCGAGCAGTGAACGAATGTTGTTGTATCGGGAGTTGGAGACGATCAAGAACGATACTGACTTGGAGTCGTATAAACAGCACCTGATCGACCGTTTCGGCCCTGTTCCCCATGAGGGTATCGAACTCTTGTATGTTGTGCCGTTGCGGCGTTTGGGTAAGCAGTTGGGTTGCGAAAAGATCATGCTCAAACAGAAACAGATGATCCTTTATTTAGTTTCCAACCCTATGAGTGCTTATTATCAGAGTAAGGTCTTCGGACAGATGCTCGACTATGCCGGCACTCATGTGCGCCGCTGTCGTCTGCGTGAGACGAAGGGAAAACGTTCGTTGATCATCAGCGATGTAGAGACCGTTGAGGCTGCCGTTGCCATCCTCCAGGAGATTTTAGGTTAAGCGTAAGGGAATGATTCATTTATTTGTCTAAAAACCTTATACATTCACATACATAAACATATTAACACAAGAGTGCGCCAGTATGGCGCACTCTTGTGTTAACCCTTGGCACTGTAGTGCGCCGGTATAGCGCACTACAGTGCGAATAATTCGCACTGCTGGAGTTTATTGCTTTTGACAATTATCCCAATATCTTTGGCACACTCTCAAGATTACTCTGGATCTCCTCATCAGTAATCGTGTAGTTACGCAGGTCGCCGTTGAGATACTGATCGTAAGCAGTCATGTCGATAAGACCATGACCGGAGAGGTTGAAGAGGATGGTCTTCTGCTCTCCGCTCTCCTTGCATTTCTTGGCCTCACGGATAGCGGCGGCGATGGCGTGACAACTCTCTGGCGCAGGGATGATTCCCTCAGTGCGCGAGAAGAGGATACCAGCCTCGAAGGTTTCCAACTGTGGAATATCCACACCCTGCATCAATCCGTCTTTCAGCAACTGACTGACAATCGTTCCTGCTCCGTGGTAACGCAGACCACCAGCGTGGATATTGGCCGGTTTGAAGTTGTGTCCGAGAGTGTACATCGGCAACAGCGGCGTATAACCAGAGGCATCACCGAAGTCGTACTCAAACTTTCCGCGTGTCAGTTTCGGACAACTGTTGGGCTCAGCAGCGATAAACGTGGTGTTCTTCTCTCCAGACAGGTTGTGGCGCATGAAGGGGTAGGCGATACCACTGAAGTTAGAACCGCCACCGAAACAGGCAATCACGATGTCGGGATATTCGCCAGCCATCTCCATCTGTTTCTCAGCCTCCAGTCCGATAATGGTCTGATGCAGGGACACATGACTCAATACCGATCCGAGGGTGTACTTACAGTTGGGTGTTGTCATGGCCAACTCGATTGCCTCAGAGATGGCTGTTCCCAATGATCCCGGATGGGTGGGGTCAGCCGTGATGATATCCTTTCCGGCGCGGGTGGACATCGAAGGACTGCCCTCAACGGCAGCGCCGAAGGTGCGCATCATAATACTACGGTAGGGCTTCTGCTGCAGGGAGATCTTCACCTGATAGACAGCGGCCTCCAGACCGAACACCTTGGCGGCATAACTCAGGGCGGCACCCCACTGTCCGGCACCTGTCTCTGTCGTCACATTGGTGACACCCTCTTGCTTACAGTAGTAGCACTGTGGCAGGGCGGAGTTGATCTTGTGGGAACCCAGCGGGTTGGTACTCTCGTTCTTGAAATAGATATGTGCAGGCGTATCGAGGGCTTTCTCCAACTCATAAGCGCGTACCAAGGGGGTAGAACGGTAGAAACGGTATTTCTCCAACACCTCCTCGGGGATGTCTATCCAACGATGCTCCTGATCCAGTTCCTGACGGGCACACTCCTCAGCAAAGATCGGGAAGAGGTCTTCTGCCTTCAACGGTTCTTTCGTTCCTGGATTCAGCGGTGGCATGGGCTTGTTCACCATGTCGGCCTGGATGTTATACCACTGCGTTGGAATCTCGTTCTCCTGTAAAATAAACTTCTTTTGTCTCATACCTTTTATTATTTGATTAGTGATTAAATTGATCTTTACGGAAAAAGAAAAAGGCCTGTCGCAAGAACGACAGACCTTTTAGGGGTTATATGATTATCCACACAGGTAAGCGACTCACGACTGTTTCAATCTTGAGCGGCGCCACCAATATGCAGAAAAACGTATTGCCATAATTCTATTGTTTTGATTAATCTGTTTGCAAAACTATGGTTTTCCTTTTATATCTCCAAATTTTTTGACAGAAAACTTACGATTTTTTGAAATTTTCTTTTCCATTGTTGGATAAATACAAAAAATATTCACGCTATTTTGTCGTACACCTATTTATATTTTTAGATAAAAAACATTACCTTTGCACCCTGTTATGACGATACTGATTACCATACTTGTCTATTTCCTGGTGTTGATGCTCTTTGGGCGGATCACCTCACGGCGTGCCAACAACGAGACCTTCTATCGGGCTAACCGACAGAGTCCGTGGTATATGGTGGCCTTCGGTATGGTGGGCGCCTCTATATCTGGTGTTACCTTCGTGAGTGTGCCGGGCATGGTCATCCACAGCGATATGACCTACATGCAGACGTGCCTTGGCTTTATCTTAGGCTACTTCGCAGTGGCATTCCTCTTATTACCTATTTATTATAAATGGAACCTCACCACGATATACAGTTATCTGAACCAGCGGTTGGGAAAACACTCGTATAAGACGGGCGCCTCATTCTTCCTGTTGTCGAAGATGACGGGTGCCTCCATCCGTTTCTATGTGGTGTGTATTATTCTACAACGGTTTGTGCTCGATGCCTATGGGATACCGTTTGCCTTGACAGTCGTCATCATGGTTTGCTTGATCTGGTTGTATACCCGTCGTGGAGGTATCAAAACACTGGTGTGGACGGATACGTTTCAGACTACCTGTATGTTCGCCGCATTGATATTGATTATCATACAACTGACAAAAGCGATGGATATGACGTTGCCAGAGGCTGTCAATGCTATTGCAAACGACGCGCATAGCAGGATATTTGTCTTTGACGACTGGATGTCGAAACAGTACTTCTGGAAACAGTTCCTGAGTGGTATCTTTATCGTTATCGTCATGACGGGTCTTGATCAGGATATGATGCAGAAGAACCTGACATGTAAGTCGTTACGTGAAGCACAGAAGGATATGTGCAGCTATGGATTTGCCTTTGTGCCAGCCAACCTGCTGTTCTTGTCATTGGGCGTATTGCTGGTGTTATATTCCCAGCGACAGGGCGTGGCGATACCTACAATCGGCGATGATCTTCTCCCAGGTTTTGCCGCCACTGGTGCATTAGGGAATATCGTGGTGGTATTCTTCACGATTGGTATCGTAGCTGCCTCTTTCTCGTCGGCCGACTCAGCATTGACAGCCATGACCACCTCTTTCTGTGTGGATATCTGTGGTAAGAAAGATGATGAGCGGTTGCGCAAACGGGTTCATCTGATGGTCGCCGCGGTCTTCATGCTGTTAATCCTGGTGGTGAAGGCACTTAACTCCTCGAGTGTCATCGATGTGATCTACACCCTTTGCTCATATACCTATGGACCTTTGCTGGGACTCTTCGCCTTCAGCATCCTGACGAAGAGAAAGACCAACGACCGATTTGCTCCCTATATCGCCATTGCCTCACCGATTATCTGTTATCTGTTGCAGGTGGTAGTGAAGCAAACCACTGGCTATCAGTTCGGCTATGAACTGCTGATGCTGAATGGCTTGCTGACGTTTGCGGGGTTGTGGTTATCAGGAAAACATTCATCTGCTACTGTATCCCATAGCAAGGATAAAGAGATGGCTTGACGGACTGATAGGCTATTACCCTGTGGTTGGCATCAAATGTCACAATGAAATACATCTCTTCGGCATCTGCCAGTTCACCTACAAACTTGCGGTAGCCCCATTGCTCAACGTTTTCGTCGGCATTCTTGAACAGTGGCGTGCCCAAAAGGTGTTGGATGTCGCTCTTATCCATGCCCAATTCTACCTTGTTGATTTTGACTGTGTCGCGAGTAGATATGCAACTTGTTGTTACCATGCCAGTCATGAGCAATAATGCTAATACTAATGTCTTTACTTTTTTCATTACTCTGAATGTTTCAATTGTTAAACTTATTATTGATTTTATTTGTCACACGAAAAACAGATTTGTTTCAATTACTCCTTTTCATATTGTCGTTTGATGCTGCAAAGCCGCCATGTCATAATGAGTTTATTTCCGTCTGTAAGTTATTCAGAAACCTAACTGCGTGTCCACCATCCATCTGTGCATGATGGAACTGGAAAGATACGGGAAGCGTGATTTTCAGCCAGCTCTTGCGATAGCGGCCCCATGCGAGGAATGGGTTGGTGAAGATGCCGCTATACTGATTGACAATGCTGTCGAGTTCTGTTCCTGTCAGAGCTGATGTTCCGACAATGACGGCTTGATCGTCTAAAATGTCCTGACAGGTTTCGCGGATGGACTTTGTCAAGTGCAGGTAATCGGCGTTAAACTGCTCCAGATCGTCTGTAACAGAAACATCACAGAAACTTAGTCCTCCTTTGATATTATCTACTATCACGTTGATGGCCATACGGTCGTATTTGTACAGTTTTCCATTTTGGGGCAACATGTAAAACTCCTCAATCTTTGAGGCTGCCTTGCCGATGCACCAGCAGAGCAGCATGTTGAACTTTAGTCCCTGCCGTCGACTTACCTTATACAGTCGCGTCACGTCGAAAGTTTTCGTGAGTGTCACCATCGGCATGGGCGACTGCATCCACAGTTCGAATGCTATCGCCCGACAAGTCTCTTTGGGATTGATTTCTTGTTTCATGCCATTTTCATTCAATTACAAAACTGCGGGGATAGAAATCGCTGTAGAACCGGCAGTCGGTGGCGGTGAACTTCAACACGCAGTAGTTAGGGTCGGTTACACCACCGGGATAGTATTGCTCGTCACCATCACGCCAAATCATCTCCTTCGAGACAGTATCTGTCAGTACCTCCATCGTGCCGCGCAGCATCACAGCCTTGAAACCTTCAGCATCGCAGAAATAGATGCTAGCCTTAGGGTTAGCCTTGTATTGAGCCACACGTATTGAGAACGTATTGGTTGTAAAGTAGAAGGTTTTGATACCTTCACGCTTGCGTGGCTTCAACATAGCCTTGGTCCAAGGAAAACCCTCCTGATCTACTGATGAGATGTAAGCGATGGGCAGTTTGTCGGCCATCTGTGCAATCAGTCCTTTCACATCAGCCAGGGCAGGGTTTTCCTTCATGGCCTCATCGTCAGCAATCGTCAAAGTCTTGCGCCATCGTTTCAACTGAGGGAAGTACTGTTTCATCTGCCCGATATATTCCTCTTTGGTTATTGGCTGGGGTAATCCCTCATTGACGGCTCCCACGAACTGTGCACAATGCTCAATCATCTCATCCATTGTGCAGTCCTGCAAGAACTTTCCATCCATGTAGCAATACATGCAATAATCTTCATTCTTACTGCCGTCTGCATTAGTGCCGAGGACATCTTCTGTTAGCGGCATGCCGCAACTCTGACAGAAACTCATTTCCTTTTCCATATTCTTCTATAATTCTAATGATTTACCTTGTTGTTTCAATATCTTTGCTTTTTCTGCGAACGGGGGCAATTGACCTTCATTGAACTCCTTGACCTTCTTGGGGAATGTCGAGTCGAATGTCTCGAATGCTTCAGGGTTCTCATCGGCAACGAAATAGCCCTTAGGCGGGCAATAGGTTCCTTTGCGATTGTCCCAATAGCCAGGAATCAGTTCTTGGGCGAGAAAGAACGGCACGTCTTCATCCCGTGGCATATCATGGTAATGGATATTGAGTTTGCTGGCGAGGTCGAAGCCCGCGTGTTTGTAGAAGTCGATATTGCCCTCCATACAGAGAATGCCGATACCCATCTCGCGGGCCTTCTCGATGGCATAGCTCAACAGTTTCAGACCGTAGCCCTTGCGCTTATAGTCAGGGTGGATGCTGATGGGGCCAAATGTCCATGCTGGAAGAATCTTTCCTTCTATAGGACAATCATTGTCAAGGACAATCTCTGCTCGAGAGAACATAACATGACCGATAATCCTCCCGTCTAACTCCATCACGAAGTCCAACTCAGGAATAAAGTCAGGATTCGTTCTATACTGATTCAGCACATAGTGCTCTGTGCACCCAGGGCGATACACATTCCAGAATGCTTCTCGTGTGAGGTATTCCACCTCACGGTAATCTTTTGGTTGTTCTAATCTGATATTCATTGTTATATTTTTTAATTACATTTTTTTCATCTTCTTCAAATACTTTTTATTTTTTCTCCATTAGTCGTGCAACGGGCGAGAAAACTACATGCTTACTGATTTTTTATGCTTACACCGCCCAAAAAGTTGCTGGCCGTGATATGAAGGTTATGCGCGGCTTTGTTGGAACACATCGCCGTGTCGTTGCCCACACCGCCAATGAAATTGCGGCTCTTCACGATGACATTCACATCTGCAGGCACTAATAGTTCCACGCCACCCATGAAGGTGTGGATGTCTATCTCCTCATCCTCCGTGATGACAGCCTCGCGCAAGTCCAGACGAAGCCCTCC
>CADBSW010000051.1 GCA_902797505.1 uncultured Prevotellaceae bacterium
AGCATGGTGCCGAAGGCATTGCGAGGACCTGTTTGAGCGAAGCGAGTCCCGCAGCAAAATGCGAGGAATCGTGATTTTGTCTGACCCAGAGCGTGCAACGAGCTCTCTCTTGGTTCTTCCTCTCTGTCGGTACAGAGAGAAGAACAGAAAAACCTCATCCCGGGCTGACCCGGGATCTCCTGCGGATAACACTGATAAGATTCCGGCTCAGTGGCAGCAATGTGGGATAACGTCCCACCTGTGATCTGTCGCCCCCATAGGGCTTATATATTGGGGTATATCCCACACGGGGGTTGACACCCCCGCCTATACTCTGACGCCCTACGGGCTGATCAAGTCCGCAATGAGGGTGGATTAATAATCGCCGAAGGCAATGGATAATGGATAATGGATAATGGAAAATGAAAAATTATCGGAGCAGCGAGAGCAGAGATAAGCTTGCTTATTCTATGCCGAGTCGTGACGATAATCGCCGAAGGCAATGAAAAATGGAAAATTGCATATTAAATAAAACTTAAAAATGTGTTTAGAGTTTTTGTAGTTTTACACAAATTATGTATATTTGCGCAAATATTATGCAATTATATAATTGTTATGAACATGATAAAAGATTTTGCACAGCTTTCAGAGATGCTGAAGGCAAAGAACAGGACCTATCGTATAGTCGCTATTGAAGCCAATGATGAACACACCCAAGAAGCCCTGCACAGAGCGGAGCAGGAAGGTTGGGCCGTAGTAACCTACATCCATGAAGAGACACCCGAAGCCTCTGCCGCCAAGGCCGTTGCCGAGGTAAGGGAAGGAAAAGCCGACGTGATCATGAAGGGACTGGTGAACACCGATGTGGTGCTCCGCGCCATTCTCAACAAGCAAAACGGTATCCTGCCCAAGGGTGGCACCCTGACACATGTCAGTGCCATGAAGGTGCCTACCTATCACAAGATTCTCTTTGTGAGTGATGTGGCCGTGATCCCCAATCCTACCTTAGAGCAGAGAGAGGTGCTCATCCAGCGTGCTGCCGACGTATGTCGCAGTTTTGGTGTAGAGAAGCCGCGTGTAGCGCTGTTGCACTGCACGGAGAAGGTCTCAGAGAAATTCCCCATTACCTTAGACTATGTAGAACTGATGAAGCGTGCCTCGGAAGGCGCCTACGGTGATATCATCGTGCACGGTCCGATCGACGCCAAGTGCGCCTGCGACAAGGAGGCCGACGAGATCAAGGGCATCCACTCACCGCTGGAGGGCGACGCCGACATCCTGATCATGCCTGATATCGAGGCCGGCAACGTGTTCTACAAGACACTCTCTGCCTTCACGCAGACCGACATGGCCGTGATGCTGCAGGGTGCCCAGTGCCCCGTAGTGGTAACCTCAAGGGGTGACACCATCACCGTGAAATACAACAGTCTGGCCATGGCTTGTCTGGCATTAGAGAAATAAGACTAATAACATAATACCTTATGAAAATACTTGCTATTAACCCGGGAATGATTTCTACGAAAATAGGAATCTTCCAAGATAAGGAACTGTTGATGCACGCCACCATCAACCATCCTTTCGAAGAACTCTGCCGCTACCCCTTTATCATGGATGAGTTCGACTACCGACGGGAGTCGATCGTAAAAGAGATCAAGGCACAAGGCTTTGAGATGGATTTCGACGTGGTGGTAGGTCGTGGTGGACTGGTAAAGCCCATCACCAGTGGTGTGTATGAACTGAATGAGAAGGTGATCGAAGACACCAAGCATCCGCGTCTGCATCATGCCTGCAACCTGGGTTCGCTCCTGGCACTGAGCTTTGCTCAGGAACTGGGATGCCGCGCCTTCACCGTTGACCCCGGTGTGGTAGACGAACTGGATGATATCGCCCGTATCACGGGTGTTCCCGAGATGCCCCACCAGACGATATGGCATGCGCTGAACCAGCGTGAGATTGCCAAGCGCTACTGCAGGGAGCACAATCTGAAATACGAAGATCTCGATCTGATCGTATGTCACTTAGGCAGTGGTATCTCTTTTGCCCTGCATCATCACGGAAGGGCTATCGAGTGCAGCAACGCCATGAGTGGTGACGGACCGTTCACCCCCTCACGTGCCGGATCACTGCCCACCGCACAGTTGGTGCAGCTCTGCTATAGTGGTAAGTACACGGAGAAGGAGATGTTGAGGAAGATCAACGGACACAGTGGACTGACAGCCCACCTAGGCACCAACGACGTAAGAGAGGTGGTGAAGCGCATAGAGAACGGTGATGAGCATGCCAAACTGGTGTTGGATGCCATGATCTATCAGATCTCCCGTCACTTAGCTTCTCTGGCTCCTGTCACCTGTGGTCATATCGATGCCATCATCCTGACCGGTGCGATGGTGAACAGCGACTATGTGGCCAACGGCATCAAGCGTCGTATGGAGTATCTGGCACCTGTCTATTGCTACCCCGGTGAGGATGAGTTGACGGCCCTTGCACATAATGTGTACCGCGCCCTGATCGGTGAGCAAGAGATCAAGGTTTACGAATAACGATCAGTAGTTGGCGTGCTGGAAGACCACCCACGTGGTATCCCCTTGTATCGTCATACTACTGTTAGTCTGTTGTTCCGACCCGAAGAAAGTACCCGTATATTGGGTGATCTGTTTTCTTTGGATCGGAACATTTTCGAATATACGCTCCTTGATGGTCTTCCCCTCAGCATCAAGGGCTGTGACGGTGATCTTCAGTTTGCCCCCGTCTTCATGCGGGAAGGTGAAGACCTCGAAGGTGGCTGGTTTTCCGTGTTGTGAGGCTTCGATATCAAAGTTGACCGTCTGTCGGGAGTTCACATTCCCCCACCCCTGTGAGGCATCCAGCGTGCTGCTGCCCCCGGTGTAGTAGAATTTCATCTTCGTCACGTTATCAGGCAGAGCATCTTCCATACACAGTCGGAACATCGCCACGCAGCGCTCCAACGAGATGCTGAAGGTGTTCTGTTTGTTATCTTCCACGGTGATACTCCCACAATAATAAAACGTATCTCCCACCTGATTACTGGGGAAGGTAACTTTCTGGAGTGACGTGACCGTGGCGAAGGATAATCCCTTGTGAGCCAACACCATCAGTGTATAGGTGCCCGGGGCGATGTTCATATTTGCCTGACCGTATCCCTCATCGCCCAATGACTGATTCAGGCTTGAAACCTTCTCCGAGCCATCGAAGATAAAGAACTGGATATTCGGACAGTAGTCGTATAGATTGATGGCAGAACGGGTGCGGAGAGGTCCACTGCCGTAGGTGATATCCTCGAAGGAGAGTTGTTGGTAGTTGCTCACCCGGATAATCACGTTGGCATCCTGCTCACTGACCGTTTCTTTCTCGTATGCCTTCTCGCAGGAGCAGAGGAGCATACACACCACACACAAAAACAAGATACGAATAACATTTCTCATAGCTATTATATTTAAATCTAATACTGGATGCAAAGATACAATATCAGAAAGGGCATTGCAAGGAAATCAAAGAATTGTTTGTCAAAGAATAAAAGATTTCTTTAACATCCATTTTCCTCATTGCGGCCACCGAGCCGCAATCTTATCAGTGTTATTCGCAGGAGATCCCGGTCAAGCCCGGGATGAGGTTTTTTCTGTTCTTCTCTCTGTACCGACAGAGAGGAAGAACCAAGAGAGAGATCGTTGCACGCTCCGGGTCAGACAAAATCACGATTCATAGATCCCTATGCAATTCCGTCACGACTCGGCATAGTTCAAGCAAGCTTGACTCTGCTCTCGCTGCTCCGTCATTTCACTCTTTTGCTGCGGGACTCGCTTCGCTCAAACAGGTCCTCGCAATGCCTTCGGCACCATGCTCGATCATCGGATTTTATACCTTCCCCTC
>CADBSW010000052.1 GCA_902797505.1 uncultured Prevotellaceae bacterium
TGGTATGACTGAGAGTGATTTCCACCGTGGTAAGTATTATCATTTACGGCAGTTTTTATAGTTAGAAAAGCATTGCGCTGCTATGGCACACTGCATTGCCAAGTATAGACACTCGAGTGCGCCACTACAGCGCACTCGAGTGTTTTATATAGATTCATCAGGATTTGTAAACTTTGGCTGGCTAGATCATAGAGAAGTTAGATAGGTTTAGTTAACGACCTCATATCGTTTTCATTAAGCCTTTGCTGAATACTATTCTCTTTCATACGGGTTTATCACAAGATATAGTAAACACTTTGTGTCAATTGCAGGGACAGGCACCCCTTCGGGGGAGCGCTGTCCCTGAGTGAACCTGCCCCGATAACCCTCTACTGCTGCATGCCTATTTCTTTTACTTGTCGCTCGAAGTCGTCGCGGTTGCCGGCGGCTTTGTTTTTTATGCGGGCACGGTAGGCGTAGATGGAGTTGGGCGAGTAATGCAGGAACTCGGCAATCTTGGAACTCTCGTCGATGCCTAATCGGATGAGGGCGAAGATACGCAGGTCGGTATTCAGGGCGTTGCGGTCGGCAGGGATGATCTTCTCGTCTTTGCGCAGCAGGTCGTTGAAGTCGTCGATGAACGAGGGGAAGAGGCGCAGGAAGACTGCATCGAAATTTTCTAACAGTTCTTGCAACTCATCTTCCTTGAGCTGCTCGGAGGAGGTCATGCGCAGCAGATCATTATACTGGTTGGCCTTCAGCTTGCGGTTCACCTTGATGCGGTAGTTGTCAAGCTTGTCGATATAGTCGGAGCAGATGGTGAGGAACTTGCCGATATACTCGTCTTTCACGCGGGTGGAGTCGTTCAGGTGGATGATGGCGCTGCGCAACTGTTCGTTGGTGTCCGACAGGCGTTGGTTGGCATCCTGCAACAACGTGTTGTTCTCCAGCAGTTGTTCGTTCTTCACGGCCAGTTGGTCGTTGAGCGAGTTCAGTTCATTACGTGCCATGGCGAGTTGGCGGCGCTTCTTGATGACGTACAACAGCGACAGCAGGAGGCCTACAAGCAGCAGACTGATGATGCCGATGGTCCAGCGCAGCTGGTTGTTGGCCGTGCGCAGCTGTTGCTTATACGCATCGTTGATATGCGTCACCACGGGAGAGACGAGCCACGAGCGCATGTGGGTGGAGAAGCGAGAGATACACTTCCACGAGAAGTCGATATACCGGTGGGCACGCTCCACGTCCTGGTCTTCCACGATCAGCGAGTTGGCCAGGCTCCACAGGGCACCCTGGTCCATGATGGCATTGCGGATATCGGTCAGGGCCGACTGGGTGAGCCAGTAGCGCTGCATCTCGATGTCGCCCATCTTCTTGTAGATCTCCGAACGGTAGTAGGCCATGATGGCATAGGGGCGGGTGCCGGGCGTGCAGGCCTGCATCCACCGGTCGCTATAGCGCAGGGCCTCCTGATGCTGGTCGCTGTAGTCGAGACTGGTGGTGCGCAGATGGAGCCATGCCACCGAGGTGGTGTCGAGCTGTGTCAACAGGGATGCCCTGATCTGTTGCACCTGTTCACGGAAAGCGTTGCGCAGTCGCGGATCGTTCGAGTAATAGCCCATCTCGCCATACAGGTTGTTCGTGCCCTCGAGATAGCTGATGCCCAGGTCACCCTTGAGATACTCGCTGGGCACCTCACCGAGATGGATGCGTGCCTCGTTATAGAAGCCCGAGTTAGACAGTTGGTAGGCCAGGTGGAGGGTGGTGGCTGCCTTCAGGTCGCCGCGTCCCATTGCCTCGGCCAGATCGATACAACGGTACTGGTAGGCGATGGCGGAATCGTTCTCGAAGGGGATATATTCGGTGTAGATCTTCTGGGCAGTGTGGTACCTGTCGATATCTGTCTTGGCCATGGCATACTCCTGCTTGAGCGTTTCCAGGCGCTGCGTTTTCTGTTGCAGATAGATATCGGCGGAGTCGATGGCGGCATCCAGCACACGATAGAGTGAGTCGAGATTCACACGACTGGCTCCCTGAGCGCTACCGCAGAGGAGTAGTGTTATGATGGTATAGATGATCCGGTTCATAGGCTATGTTATTGTTCTATCTGCAAAGATAGTCTTTTTTTAGTTCCGACGTGTAAGGAAATCAAAAATTTTTATATTCCGTTTATATAGAATCCTCGGATAAGCCATATTAAAATGGGTGGCTTTAATTTACAAAGTATTGACTATTAACTGCTTATTAGTTTTGTCATCCTGCTGATATCCATATTTACGTCTTGATGCAAAAACATCCTCACCTTATTCATGGTAAATTTGCAAATGTTAAGTTTGTAATGTTAGGTTATGTTTCGTTTTTGAAGGGTTAAAGTCCAATAGGCGGCGGCTTTTTTTGAGGTAGGGATTGTTTCGGGTAGTCGTAAGAAGATCAGTTTAGCAGTTATTATATCTATCATGAGAAAAAGAAGCGTATTTAGTGTATTATTATTAATGATGTGGGTGGGTGCCCTCCATGCCGGCAACGGATTCGTGCATGTGAAGGGTACCGACCTGATTCAGCCTGACGGCAGGAAACTGTTCATCCAGGGCACCAACCTGGGCAACTGGCTTAATCCCGAGGGGTATATGTTCGGGTTTAGCAAGACCAACTCCGCCTGGATGATCGACCAGTTGTTGAAAGAGATGGTGGGGCCTGATGAGACAGCCGTCTTCTGGCAGCGGTTCAAGGACAACTACATCACCCGCAAGGATATCGCGTTTATCCGTCAGCAGGGCGCCAACACCATCCGTCTGCCCTTCCACTATAAGTTGTTTACCGACGAGGACTATATGGGACTGACGGCCCGTCAGGACGGTTTTGCAAGGGTTGACTCGGTGGTGAAGTGGTGCCGCGAGAACCAGTTGTACCTGATCCTCGACATGCATGACTGTCCGGGTGGACAGACGGGTGATAATATCGATGACAGCTACGGTTATCCCTGGTTGTTCGACAGTGAGGTCTGTCAACAACTCTTCTGTGATATCTGGCAGAAGATTGCCGCCCATTATAAGGACGAGCCGGTGATCTTAGGCTATGAGTTGATGAACGAGCCCATCGCCCCGTATTTTGAGAATAAGGAGGCGCTGAACAATAAGTTGGAGCCCTTGTATAAGCGGGCGGTGAGGGCTATCCGCCAGGTGGACAAGAACCATGTGATCCTCTTGGGGGGTGCGCGCTGGAACAGCGATTTCTATATGTTTAAGGACTGGACGTTCGACAAGAATATCATGTACACCTGTCACCGTTATGGCAATGAGCCTACGGCAGAGGCTATCAAGGACTATATCGACTTCCGTGACAAGACCGGTCTGCCGATGTACATGGGTGAGATCGGACATAACACCATGGAGTGGCAGTCGCGTTTTGTTAAGTTGCTCAAGCAGTTGAACATCGGTTATACCTTCTGGCCCTATAAGAAGGTTGACGGCTCGTGTATGATGGGCATACAGAGGCCCAAGATGTGGGACTCTGTTGTCGTGAAATATTCGGAGGCGCCGCGCACCACCTTCAAGGAGATGCGTGAGTCGCGGCCCGATCAGGAGCAGGTGCGGGCACTGTTGCTGCAGTTCATCGATAACTGCCGTTTTGAAAACTGCCTTCCGCAAGAAGAGTATATTCGGAGTTTGGGATTGAAAAAGTGAAGAATAAAAGCCCCCACCAACTCCCCCGAGGGGGAGGGATGCCTTTGACCGTTGACCAAGTCCCTTTGACCTTATATTGTTGCGATAGCGAGAGTGGCAGCTAACAGATACAGCGACTGAGTACGGCGCCTTTAGGCGGGTCGAGGACTTGTTTGAGCGAAGCGAGTCCCGCAGACCAGTACGAAGAGCTGAAATCTGTTCTGACACGGAGCGTGCAACGAGCTCTCTCTTGGTTCTATCTCTCTGTCGATACAGAGAGAAGAACATAAAGATAACCTATATAAATCTGGCTACTCCATCCATATCGCAAGATGAGTAGTGAGAATGATAAGGCGTTGGTTACTAACGGATTATATTTCCGCACCCGGCTGAAATATCCATATTTGTACCTTGATGGGAACATAACGTACACCTATTATAAATAAATTTGCAAAAAACAATTATATAACAAAACATTTTTAATTATGCGACTAAAAACTGTTTCATGGGAAATCACCCGACTGATGATTGTCGGTTGTTTGTTTTTCCTTTTTGATGTAGGAGCATTCGCTCAAGGATCTCGTTCGATCAGCGGCACGGTGCTTGATGCAAGCACGAACGAACCGATGATCGGCGTGAGTGTAATTGAAAAGGGTACTTCCTACGGCACGGTAACGGACATCGATGGAAAGTTCGTGCTCAGTGTCCGTCAGAATGCCACCGTCTCGTTCTCATACGTGGGATATGTTACTCGCGAGTTGGCTGCCAACCGCGCCAGTGGCACTATCCTGTTGACAGAAGACGACAAGACCCTCTCTGAGGTGGTCGTCGTAGGTTATGGCACACAGAAGAAGGTGAACCTCTCTGGTGCGGTAACGGCTGTGGAAGGTGATAAGTTGGCCGGCAAGCCCACCAGTGATGTGCTCAGCGCTATGATGGGTGAGATGCCGGGCGTGGCTATCCTCCGTTCTAGTGGTGAACCGGGATCAGAGACATCCGGACTGCGTATCCGTGGATTCTCGTCTGTGAACAACACCTCGGCACTGGTCTTGATCGACGGTGTTGAGGGTGATCTGGCGCTGCTCAACGCCGATGATATCGAGAGTATCTCTGTATTGAAGGATGCCTCTGCCTGTGCTATCTACGGTGCCCGCGCAGCATCCGGCGTGGTGCTGGTTACCACGAAGAGCGGCGAGGAGGGTAAGCCCAAGATCTCGTATAATGGCTATTATGCCGTGAACACCCCTGCCAACATGCCCGAGCGTCTGCCGGCATGGGAGGAGCAGCAGTGGATCAATATCGGCCGTTATAATGCCGGTGGATCGTATGAGTGGAACAAGGAGAAGACCACGTGGGTGGCTAACCCCAACTTCAACTACTACCCCAACAATAACAACGGTCGTTGGGAGCAGTTTACCGCCACCAACTGGGTAGATGAGGGTACACGTGACTATGCCGGACAGACCAACCACTCGATCTCTGTGAGCGGTGGCAGCAAGACCATCAATTACTTAGTGAGCGGCAACTATTTCTATAAGGACGGTATGCTGAAGTATGCCAAGAACAACTCCACCCGTGTGAACCTGCATGCCAAGGTGAGTGCCGAGCTGAACAAATACCTGCAGCTGGGCGTGAACCTGCAGTACCAGTCGAAGAAGAACAACAGTCCGTCGAATGGTGCCGGCAGCATCCTGAATACCTTATATGGCGCACGTGCACGACAGTTGATATGGCAGCCCGAGGAGACACCCAACTATGGGTCGCAGCCCTATGCCGGTGACCTGCAGATCAACCCCATCGACATCCTGCACAACGGTGGTACCAGCGAGTCGCTCTACGAGGCCTTCTTAGGCAAGGGTGAGCTCACCATCAAGAACCTGGTGAAGGGACTGCGCATCAACCTGAGTGCCAGTCGCAGGGCCGGTTATTACGACTTCCGTTCGGAGAGGCACTGGTTGGCATGGTATGCGATGAACGGCACCACCATCCGTCAGCAGACGAATAACCCCAACTCTCTGGAGCGCAGGAAGAATAACGACTATCACGATATGTTTGAGGCTACCATCAACTATGAGTTTGACGTGAACCAGCATAACTTCAAGTTCCTCGCAGGTAGCAGCTATGAGAACTACCGCAAGGACCAGATCGAGGCAACAGCCAAGAATATGAACTCCAACGATTTCTATTCTTTCAACTACTACGATGCCTCTGTGGCCACGAATACCACAATGAAAGACCTGATCGAGCCGTGGTCGATGATGTCGTACTTCGGACGTTTCAACTACAACTATGCAGAGCGTTACCTCTTCGAGGCCAATATCCGTTATGACGGTTCTTCACGTCTGGCCCCCGAGAAGCGCTGGAAGGCATTCCCCTCTGTATCCGCCGCCTGGCGAATCAATCAGGAGAGGTGGTTCCATGCCGACTGGGTGAGCAACCTCAAGCTGCGTGCTTCATGGGGACAGCTCGGTAACGGTGCCGTGCTCGGTCTGTACGACTATATCCCCACCATCTCACAGTCGACCGTCTATATCTCTGAGAAGAGCTACTACCAGTCACAGCTCGCCTCGAAGGATAAGACATGGGAGACGATAGAGACCACCAACGTGGGTGTTGACTTAGGATTGTTCAACGGACGACTGAACGCATCGTTCGACTACTACTGGAAATACAACAACGATATGCTCTCTAACCTGCAGTTGCCACACACCATCGGTATCGGTGTACCGGCGGTGAACGTAGGTAAGCTGAAGACCTGGGGATGGGATATCGATATCAAGTGGAACGACCGCATCGGTAAACTCAGATATCAGATTGCCTTCAATATCTCCGACTCTCAAAACAGACTCGTGGAATACGACGGTGCTGATGTGATCACCGCAGGTACCCGGAAATTGATCGAGGGTTATGAGTTGAATACCATCTGGGGATATAAGACCGATGGCTACTGGAACAGTAAGGAGGAGTATGAGCAGTATAAGGCCGATCATCCCGGATACAAGTCGTTCAGCGATGGTAAGATCGGTGCCGGTGATGTACGTTTCATCACCCTGCCCGATGCCAACGGCTCTATCGACCACCAGGTGGGTGCCGGCAGCGGTACGAAGGAAGATCATGGTGACCTGGTATACCTGGGTAACACCAATGGCCGTTATCTCTATGGTCTGAACCTCTCTGCCCAGTGGAACGGCTTCGACTTCTCTGTGATGTTCCAGGGCGTGGCTAAGCGTAAGATGCTCATCGACAGCGAGGCTATCACACCGTTCGGACGTACCCATCAGATGCCATGGACCATCCACCGTGACTACTGGACACCGGAGAATACCGATGCCTTCTGGCCACGACTGTACAACTACAATGGTGATATGTTCAACTTCCAGCCTTCTGACAAGTGGGTGCAGAACGCTGCCTACCTGCGACTGAAGAATATCACCTTGGGCTATACCCTACCGATACCGAAGCGCTATATCCAGAAGTTGCGCCTCTATGTGAGCGGTAATGATATATGGGAGCACTCTGATATCCTGAAGGTCTTCGACCCGGAGGCAGGAAATAACGTAGGACGTAACTACTACCCATTCTTCCGTACTTGGTCTTTCGGTGTAAACATAACATTATAATGATAACTGATAACAGATGAAAGATATGAAACAGTATATATATCAATCGTTTTTTGCCTTGGGCCTCGTTTGCGGAGGATTCACGCTGACCGGTTGTGACTTAGACCGCCTGCCCGAGACAACACTTGCCGACAATACATTCTGGCAGAGTGAGACCGACCTGCGTGGCGCTTGTAACAAACTGTATGTCGACCTGCCCGGATTCTCTCACGATACACGTGCTGATGACATCATCGGTACAGCAGCCAACTCGATATCCAGCGGCAGCAGGAGTGTTCCCGCCACCTCAAGCGACTGGACACAGCCTTATGAGAAGATTTTCGTATGCAACAATATCATCGACAAGGGCAGCAAGGCTCCGCTGAGCGATGCACAGAAAAACCGTTGGATGGCAGAGGCTTATTTCTTCCGTGCCTATCACTTCTTCGACCTGGTGAAGAAATACGGTGACGTGCCCCTGATCCTGAAGGCATTCGACTCTACCAGTGATCCGGATATCAAGATGGGTCGTACACCCCGTGAGGAGGTAATCCAACAGTGTTATAAGGATCTGCAGTTTGCCGAGGAGAATCTCCCGGATATCGATCAGGTAAGCAGTGCCACCGACTGGGGCCGTGTATCGAAGAGTGCCGCCCGTGGTATGATGGTGCGCATCGGACTCTACGAGGGTACGTTTATCAAGTACCACGGACTATCCGGCGACTCGAAGGCACATCTGAAGGTGGCTATCGATGCTGCCGAGCGACTCATCAAGAGTGGCAAGCATGATCTCTATCCCGACTTCCAGAAACTCTTCTACTTTGATGGTGAAGGTCGCCAGAATAAAGAGAATGTCTTCGTGAAGATCTATGGTCCTAACGGCGACGGAGCGGTGATCACCCACAACAACTCACGTGGCATGGAGAATGCCGTGACGGTAACTCGTCAGACTATCGACCAGATACTGTATGCGGATGGTCTTCCACGAGAGAAAACCAGTTTGAAGGTGGAGGAGACCACACATAATGATGTGTTCCTGAACAGGGATCCACGTATGGCCATGACCTTCTACCAGAAAGATGAGGAGGCATACAAGGCCGGTTACAACCCCTTCGGCAACCAGAGTGGCAACGGCTACGGATTGAAGAAGGGCTTCATGCTCAGTGAGTGGAACACCACCAATAAGGAGACGGTGGATAAGATGATCATCCGTTATGCCGAGATCCTCATCTCTTATGCCGAGGCACTGTACGAGTATAACGGACAGATTACTGACAGTCAGTTGGATGCCACTATTAATAAGGTGCGCGCAAGAGCCGGCTTCAATGTGAAGCTCACCAACAACTTCGTTACCAGCAACGGACTGAACATGCTCGAGGAGATTCGTCGTGAAAGACTCGTAGAGTTTATCGATGAGAACCTGAGATACAATGATATTATCCGTTGGAAGATCGCTGAGAAGGTGCTGCCCGTGGCTATGCTCGGACTGAAGTACAACGATGCCGACAACCTGAGCACACACCGTGAGAATATCGAGGGACGACTGACAGGTGCCGGTGGTATGTTCAATGGCAAGAAGGTGGCCGACCAGGCAGATATCTACGTGATAGAGAATGCCGAGAACCGCACCTTTGATCCTAAGAAGGATTATTACTATCCCATTCCTACTTATGAGATAGCTACATCGGATGGTAATGTGGAGCAAAATCCAGGATGGAATTAATATATTATTTCAGAATAAACAAAACGCGCTATGAAACGTTATATCAATAAAATAGTATGGATGATGGCCGTTATTTGCGGCTTGACATCTCTCACTGCCTGTGAGGATGATGCCTGGAGCAACGACAATCCAGAATATGAGAATGTGTTTATCGTGGCCTTTGCCGACTGGGGACCTAAGAGTAATAATGACAAGACATATACCGTGGCTCAGGGCAGTCAGGTGGCAGTGCCTGTGCAGTTGTGGTGTGAAGGCACCCGCAACTTCAACGCCGATGCTTTCCTCTATGTGGATACCACGCTGAAGTTGGGCACCGACTATCAGTTGGTGGATGCCAATGGCAATGTGCTTCAGCAGGATGCTAACGGAGCCTTCACCCTGACATGGGATCTGATGTCGGCCGACCTCACCAAGAATCATCGTGTGCAGACCGTCTACCTGAAGGCGCTCAACGGGGCCAAGGGTAAGGTGACGCTGATGACCTTCGATCCGAAGGATGTGGATGAGGCAGGTAAGCTACGTATCTCCAACGGTGGCACCAAGGATGACGACACCCAGTATTATGTGCCCAATAACTTTACCGGACAGTATGAGGTGCGCTGCCTGACGGTGAATTACAAAGTGGTAGTAACCATCAATTAATACCCCATGAACATTCGCAAGATTGTTGTTAGTTTAGCTTGTTTTGGTTTTGTCTCTGTGGCAGGTGCGCAATCCATCTGGGATGGCGCGCACCTGGCCACGGTGAAGAACCATCTGCAAGAGCCTGCCTATGCGGTAGCCTATCAGCATCTGATCAAGCAGGCAGACCGTCAACTCAAGAAAAAACCGGTGTCGGTGATGATGAAGGAGAAGACGGCCGTGAGCGGTGACAAGCACGACTATATGAGTCTGTCACGCTACTTCTGGCCCGATCCGAAGAAGCCCGACGGCTTGCCATATATCAGCATTGACGGTGTGTCTAACCCCGAACTGAAGAAGCTCGACCGTAACCGTCTGTCGGAGATGGCTACAGGGGTGACAACGCTGTCATTAGCCTGGTATTTCAGTGGTGAGGAGCGCTATGCCCAGAAGGCCACGGAGCTGATCCGTGTGTGGTTCCTCAACAAGGATACCCACATGAATCCGAATCTGAACTATGCGCAGATCGTGCCGGGGTTGTATAACGGCAAGGGGCGCTGCTATGGTGTCATCGATGCCTATTCGTTTGTGGAGATGCTCGATGCCGTGCAGTTGTTGGAGGGTTCCACCGCCTTCACGAAGAAAGACTCCAAGGCGCTGAAGGCATGGTTCTCGAAATTCCTACAGTGGATGCTCACCAGCGATCAGGGCATCGAGGAGGGTAAGCAGTTGAACAACCACTCCACGGCCCATGATGTGCAGGTGATTGCTTATGCCAACTATGTGGGGAACAAGAAGGTGCTTGATGAATACTTCGGACAATTCTATGAGAAGCGTATCAAGGCACAGATACAAGACGATGGCCGTCAACCGCAGGAGCTGCGCCGTACACTCGCTTTCGGCTATTCGCAGTATAACCTCACGCACATGATCGATGTGATGCAGATGGCCCGCCATGCCGGTTATACGATGGAGGGACTCTCACGGATGGAGAAGGCTGCCGTCTTCCTCTCGCCCTA
This sequence comes from uncultured Prevotellaceae bacterium, assembly GCA_902797505.1. Classification (GTDB taxonomy): domain Bacteria; phylum Bacteroidota; class Bacteroidia; order Bacteroidales; family Bacteroidaceae; genus Prevotella. The sequence continues at coordinate 10,604 of CADBSW010000052.1, forward strand.
CTTAGGTAAGAAGGTGGAGGAGTGGCCCTACAAACAGATCAGCGACTGGGATTACAAGCAGAATGAGTTCTCGAAGGATCTCTACCGTCTTTATCTGTTGGATCCCCAGCGCAGTGATTATCTCACCATGAGTAAGAAAAACCTGATCAGGAAATTCTCCGACCGTTTCTTCCTGCTCTATTACACACCCGATCAGACAGACAATGCCTTTGCCCAGGCTGATGTGCAGTTACGTTATCAGTTGGAGCAGGCTAACCGTATCCGTCAGGAGAAGAACGACTGGTCGCTGATGCCCCGTTGTGTGGAGAAAGACGGCAGTCTGCGCATGGTGAGACTGCCCGACTGGTGTTGTGGTTTCTTCCCCGGAGAACTGTGGCAGATGTACCAATACTCACACGATCCTTTCTGGCGTGAGCAAGCGGTGAGCAATACATGGCCCATCGAAAGGGTGAAAGAGCGCACCGGCAGTCATGACCTTGGTTTTATGGTGTATAACTCGTTTGGCAAGGCGTGGGAGAATACCGGTGAACAGTCGTATAGGGATGTGGTCATACGAGCCGCCAACTCGCTCATCACTCGTTATGATGAGACCGTAGGATGTATCCGCAGTTGGAGTTGGGGCACACCCGACCGTTGGCAGTTTGCCGTGATCATCGACAATATGATGAACCTCGAACTGCTCTTCGAGGCCAGTCGACTGACGGGTGATAAGCAATACTACAACATCGCCGTGTCGCATGCCAATACCACGATGAAGAATCATTTCCGTCAAGATAATTCCTCTTATCATGTGGTTGATTACAACCCGGTAGATGGCAGTGTGATCAAGCGCATCACCCATCAGGGAATCGCCAACGAGAGTGTGTGGAGTCGCGGACAGGCATGGGGACTCTATGGCTATACGATGTGTTATCGTTATACGCATGATAAGAAATATCTCGAACAGGCTCAGAAGATCGCGGAGTTTATCTTCTCACAGCGTGATATGCCTGCCGATCTGATCCCTTATTGGGATATGCGTGATCCGGCGATAAAGACAGGTGTCGGTCCGGCGCTCGACGGTGGTTGTCCGCGTGATGCCTCTGCCGCCGCCATCACCGCCTCGGCACTCTATGAGCTCGCAGGGTATCTCACCGGGGATGTCGCTATTCGCTATCGTGGTTATGCCGACATGATCCTGTCGTCGTTGGAGACTAACTATCAGCCACAACCACGTACAGCCCAGGGATTCCTCCTGTTGCACTCCACCGGCAACTATCCCGGCAAGGATGAGATCGATGTGCCTATCAACTATGCAGATTACTACTATCTGGAAGCGTTGTTAAGAAGGAAATAGAAATGAAAAATGGATAATGAAAAATGGATAATGCTTAATTTTCAATTTTCCATTATAAATTTTCCATTTTCCATTTATTAATAGGTATTACAATGAAAATAAGAAAAAATCTTCTATGGGTGTTATCGCTCGTGTGTACGGTCGGTGTACAGGCGCAGACACTGCCTGTTTACCTCGATGAGACGAAATCGGTGGATGAACGGGTAGAGGATGCCCTTTCGAGGATGACGTTAGATGAGAAGATCGCGGTGATCCACGCTCAGTCGAAGTTCTCTTCTCCCGGTGTCAAACGATTGGGGATACCTGAGTTCTGGACCGATGACGGACCGCATGGTGTGCGCCCCGACGTGTTGTGGGATCAGTGGGAGCAAGCCGGGCAGACGAACGACTCGTGTGTTGCCTTCCCCGCACTCACCTGTCTGGCTGCCACATGGAATCCGTCGATGGCACGACTCTATGGTGAGAATCTCGGCGAGGAGGCGCTCTATCGTCGTAAGGACATGATCCTTGGCCCGGGGGTGAACATCAACCGCACACCACTCGGTGGCAGGAACTTTGAATATATGGGTGAAGACCCCTTCCTCGTCTCTCGTATGGTGGTGCCCTACATCCAGGGATTGCAGTCGAAGGGTGTCGCCGCCTGTGTCAAGCACTATGCCCTGAACAACGATGAGGAATACCGTCATCAGGTAAACGTGATCGTTTCCGACAGGGCACTGCATGAGATCTACCTGCCTGCCTTCAAGGCTGCTGTCTGCGAGGGTGGTGCCTGGGGCTTGATGGGGGCATACAACCTCTACAAGAATCAGCACAACTGTCATAATGATATCCTGTTGAATAAGATCCTGAAGCAGGATTGGCAGTATGATGGTGTGGTGGTATCCGACTGGGGTGGCTGTCATGATACCCGTGAGGCGGTGATGAATGGCTTGGATATGGAGTTTGGCACATGGACCAACGGCTTGTCGTTCGGTGCCTCGAATGCCTACGACAACTACTACCTGGCCTCCAATTACAAGAAACTGATACGTGAAGGGGTGTTCACCACCAAGGAGTTGGATGACAAGGTGCGTAGGGTGCTGCACCTTTTCTATCGCACGTCGATGAATCGGCATCGCCCTAACGGATTCCTTTGTTCGGAGTCACATTATCAGGCTGCTCTGAAGATCGCTCAGGAGGGTATCGTCTTACTGAAGAACGACAATAACCTGTTGCCGATCAAGCAACCTCGGAGAATCCTCGTGGTGGGAGAGAATGCCATCAAGATGATGACCGTGGGTGGCGGCTCCAGTTCGCTGAAGGTACAACGTGAGATCCTTCCGTTGGATGGCTTGCGTAAACGATTCCCCGATGTGGCTGTCGACTATGCCCGTGGATATGTGGGTGATACCGTACAGAGTTATAACGGTGTCACCGTGGGGCGCTCACTCGCTGAGAGTCGTTCTGCTGATGAACTCCTCCAGGAGGCGGTGGAGAAAGCGAAGGGGGCCGACTATGTCATCGTCTTCGGCGGACTCAACAAGAGCAATTACCAGGATTGTGAGGGGCATGACCGTAAACAGTATGGGTTGCCCTACGCACAAGACCGGTTGATATCATCTCTGGCGGCTGTCAACAAGAACATCGTCTATGTGAATATCTCCGGCAATGCGGTGGCAATGCCGTGGATAGAGCAGGTGCCCGCCATCGTTCAGGGGTGGTTTATCGGCTCTGAGGCTGGTGAGGCGATAGCCTCTGTCTTGGCTGGTGATGTGTCGCCCAGTGGCAAACTGCCCTTTACGTGGTATCGACAGTTGACTGATTGTGGTGCCCATGCCTTAGGTACCTATCCCGGTACATGGCGTGCCAATAAGGAGATTATCGATGAGGAGTATAAAGAGGATATCTTCGTGGGATACCGGTGGACGGATCGAAAGAAGATCAAGACCCTCTTCCCCTTCGGTCACGGACTCAGTTATACGCGTTTCGAAGTTGGTAAGGCAAAGTCGTCTGCCAAGGATATGTCACGTAACGGACAACTGACCTTCGTCGTTCCTGTGATGAATACAGGTAAGTGTGCCGGAGCGGAGACTGTCCAGTTGTATATCCGTGATGTCAAATCATCGGTGGAGCGACCTGTCAAGGAGTTGAAGTGCTTTAAGAAAGTGTTCCTGCAACCGGGAGAGGAGCAGCAGGTAACGATGATCATCGATGCCGATGCCCTCGCTTTCTATGATGAGACTACTCACGGATGGAAGGCAGAGGCAGGTGACTTTGAGGCTCTTATCGGCACCTCGTGTGAGGCTATCGCCACGAAGATCAAGTTCCGACTGAGGAAATGATAATCATTAAACACAGAGACACAGAGTAACATGAGTGTTTCTTCCAATTATAATCTCTGTGTCTCGGTATCTCTGTGTTTATATAAATATAAAAATGGAAAATGTAGAATGATCAATTTTCAATTCTCCATTTTCCATTTTTATTGGTAGTCTCACCGGGAATCGAACCCGGATCTAATCTTTAGGAGAGACTTATTCTATCCATTGAACTATGAGACCCCAA
>CADBSW010000053.1 GCA_902797505.1 uncultured Prevotellaceae bacterium
AATAATAAAAACGTTGCCTAATATACGAAATGTTAAATAATTAGTTAAATAACAAATAATGTTTGGAATTTACCATAGAATGCAGGCTCACGCAGGGTGCCTGTCCCCACCAATGCTACTTACTTCTTGAATACCTTCACTACTTTTCCACCCTTCTTCACGATAATCACCTGACCCGACTTGGCAGGTGTCTCTATCCGCTTACCTGTAAGATCATACATCACAGCCGGAGTACCATCCTCATTCAAGAGATTAGAGATTCCTGTAGCATCACCGATCGTCACAGTGAATGTCTGCGTCTCCTGCTGGATCTTCTCATTGTTCTTCGTAGAGAGCGTGATGTTATCCAACTGACAGTTAAACGTCTTACCATCCGCCAGACTTTCATCTGCCTGCAGGGTCAATGTAAACAGCGTGCCACTCTTCTCGGGTATCACGCTGCCGTCGGTATAATAACCCAAAGCACGATACTGGTTACCCTCCTGCTTAGCCACAGACAGGGTGAAGTCCTCATCCTCCAGTCGGGCACCCCTCGTGACATTCACCTTACCATTACTCTTCGTAGCGAAACTCAAACCATCGCCCAAGTTAATATCAAGCTGAATGCCACTGAAGTCATGTGCGGCATTCGTCAACTCGAAGTCAACCGTTACCGTGCCACCCTTCTTCACACTGACATTCTTCACGGTGAAACCGTCGCCATTCGATTCATTCGAAGTTACATTATTAGCCAAATAATTCGATACTTTTGCCATAGACGGCTTTGCATTTGAAGAACTGCCATAGAGAATGATATTAGCGATGGAGATAATATCGTTCACATCCACCGTGCCATCTGCATCCACATCGGCTGCAGCAAAGATAAAGTTCTCAGGATTATTGCCGAGGATATGATTAGCTATCATCGTGATATCCACCACATCGATACTGCCGTCGTTATTCGGGTCGCCTAACAGATAACTCTTCACTTCCAACTGAGCAGTAACATCATCTGCATTAATCTTCTGTGCCTTAGTCGTAGAGAGTACAATATCTGAGATCTTAATCTCGTATGTCCCGTCCTTCATCTCCTTGTCGATGTCCAATGTCATGTCGATAATGCTCCCCTCATTACCCGTGATAGCCTCTGAATCAGCAGAGTATAGCAATACTGTATAAGAACCATCCTCCGCCTTGCTGCCGCTCAATGTATGATCCGCATCACGCTCCGTCTTGCTGAACATTAGTTTGTTCTTACTGTTCAAGGCAACAGATACTCCAGCTGGCAAAGTCAGTTTAAACTGTACGCCGGCAATATCATCCGTATTCTTCAGTTCGATGGGCAGTACCAGTTGCTTACCGGTAAAACCAACTGTATCTGCAACTTCCAAGTAACTCGACTTGGTTATTTCCACGATCTCCTTAAACTCCTTCCACACATCAGCCGCCTCGTATGCCGCCTTGCTGCCTTTGGGGACATAAAGAGTTATCTTCGAACGGGTTGGAAAAACATATTGGCCAATTGTGATCGGTTTTTCCCATTCTAGTGTTACTGAATTTAGGTTATTACATTGAGAAAAAGCATCTGTATCAATAGATGTTATGCTACCTGGAATAGTAATAGAGGTCAAGCCGCTGCATCCGGAGTATGCGCAAACACCTATGGTTGTAACGCCATTCGGTAATGTAGTAGAGGTCAGCCCACTACAACCATCAAAAGCATAGAGTCCTATACTTTTTATATCGTCTGGTACAGTAGTATTCCTACACCCTAATACAAGTGTGTTACTTGCTGTCTCAATAATGGCATTACAATTACCACGTGAATCATAGTATGGGTTAGCCTCATCTACATTGATTGATAGCAGATCAAGACTACAACCTCTGAAAGCACCATATTCGATATTTGAAACATTCTTGGGTATGGTTATTGATGCGAACCTGCAATTCTCAAAACAATATGATTTGATGGTAGTAACTCCATTGCCTATTGGTAATGTAGACAAATTGATGCAAGAGGTAAAAGCGTTATTTCCGAGAACACTTACTTCATCGGGAATAACAATAGAGGTTAATTCCTTACAGTAAAGAAAGGCACAATCTCCGATAGAAGTAATATTATTAGGTAATGTGATTGTCTTCAGACTAAAGCACTCTTGAAAAGCAGCATTGCTGATACTTGATAATCCCGTAAAATAATGAAGTTCCTCAAAAGTCTTAATCTCTTCATTACCTTTAAAAACCGTTCCCAGATCAGTCACTGCAGCTGCCTCATCCTGACTCAGTTCTCCATCACCACTTGTATCCCAGTTACTCACACACAAAGCCTTTACTTTTACATCCTCAAAAGTGATGTTGCTATCGTCAGGTGCTGCCGTTGCATGACTATTACTTGCTGTAATGCTCATTATCAATATGAGCAAAAACATTACTTTCCTATTTCTTCTCATAGATCATAATTTTTGTTGTTAATAGAGCGAAGCTGTTTATACATATACATATACACAGACTCTGATTCACTTGAGGACTTTTAATTAGTGACAGATTTCTTATTCGTGGACAGGTCTTGTTCACTCGGGGACAGGCTTCTTTTTCGGGGACAGGCTCACGCAGGGTGCCTGTCCCCGCCAATGCCACTTACTTCTTAAACACCTTCACCACCTTACCATCTTTCTTGATGATTATCACCTGACCCGACTTGGCAGGTGTCTCTATCCGCTTACCTGTAAGATCATACATCACAGCCGGAGTGCCATCCTCATTCAAGAGTTCAGAGATTCCTGTAGCATCACCGATTGTCACGGTGAATGTCTGCGTCTCCTGCTGGATCTTCTCATTGTTCTTCGTAGAAAGCGTGATGTTATCCAACTGACAGTTAAACGTCTTACCATCCGCCAGACTTTCGTCTGCCTGTAGGGTCAATGTAAATAATGTGCCGCTCTTCTCCGGGATCACGCTGCCGTCGGTATAATAACCCAGTGCACGATAATGGTTACCCTCCTGCTTAGCCACAGACAATGTGAAGTCCTCATCCTCCAGTCGGGCACCCTTCGTAACATTCACCTTACCATTGCTCTTCGTAGCGAAACTCAGTCCCTCGCCCAAGTCAATATCCATCTGAATGCCACTGAAGTCGTGTGCAGCATTCGTCAACTCGAAGTCAACCTTCACCGTGCCACCCTTCTCAACACTGACATTCTTCACGGTGAAGCCATCGCCATTTGAATCATTCGAAGTAACATTATTAGCTAAACGATTCGATGCTTTTGCCATAGAAGGCTTTGCATTCGAAGAACTGCCATAAAGAATGATGTTAGCAATCGAGATGATGTCGTTCACATCCACTGTGCCGTCTACATCCACATCCGCTGCCGCAAAGATGAAGTTCTCAGGGTTGTTACCAAGGATATAGTTAGCTATCATCGTGATGTCCACAACGTCAATACTTCCGTCATTATTCGGGTCGCCTAACAGATAACTCTTCACTTCCAACCGAGCCGTCACATCATCACCGTTGATCTTCACCGCCTTAGTCGTAGAGAGCACGATATCAGAGATCTTGATCTCATATGTCCCGTCCTTCATCTCCTTGTCAATGTCCAATGTCACATCGATGATGCTTCCCTCATTACCCGTGATAGCCTCTGTATCAGCTGAATATAACAACACGGTGTATGTGCCATCCCCCGTCTTGCTACCGCTCAATGTGTGATCCGCATCCCGCTCCGTCTTGCTGAACATTAGTTTGTTCTTACTGTTCAAGGCAACAGACACTCCAGCAGGTAATGTCAGATTAAACTGCACCCCGGCGATGTCATTCTCATTAGTCAAATCAATTGGGAATACAACTTGTTTGCCAGTAAAACCGGTAATGTTGCTAACAGATAGTTTATCTTTATAAGGAATTCCTCCACCAGTATCTTTCATATTAACGAAATTCTTCCATCCATCACATGCCTGATATTTCGAGAGGCAACCCTCAGGAACAATCAATTCAGCATTGGTATAAACTTCATTCACAAACACACTGCTCACCATATTCATCGGTTCCTTTATACCTGATGTCACCTTGTTAATCTTATAACACCCATTGAAGAGGTTCTCTTTGATATATACAACATTCTCTCCGATATATACCGATTTAAGTCTACTGAAATTGCTTCTGGATTGAAAAGCCTTAGCTCCAAGAGATGTTACAGAATTGGGAATAATCAGATCTTCTATCTGATAGCAGTTATAAAATGCCGATTCACCTATAGTTTCTAATTTATTGGGAAGTGACAAAGATGTAATATTGTAACAATCGTAGAAAGCATAGTTTTTTATCACAGTGATATCATTTGGAATTGTTAAATCAGTAAGTTCTTTCCCATTAAGATACAGACAATGAGCAATATAGCATGGATTGGAACATTCATTATCAAATGATATTTTACACCATGATGACAAATTACTTATGTTTACATTCTTCAGGCCACTGCAGCCATAGAAAGCATCACTACCGATTGAAGTTACATTGTTTGGAATCGTTATTGATGTCAGGCCACTGCAGCCATAGAAAGCACGTTCACCAATGGAAATCACACTGCTCGGTATGGTGATAGATGTCAGGCTTCTGCAGCCATAGAAAGTCCAATCACGAATTGAGGGCACATTGTTGGGAATGGTAATGGATGTCAACCCACTGCAGTCCCGAAAAGCATGATCACCGATAGAAATCACACTGTTGGGGATAGTGATAGATGTCAGACCGCTGCATTCCCAGAACGCAGCATCACCTATGGCAGTGACACTATTTGGAATTGTGATAGATGTCAGGCCGCTGCATTCAGCGAAAGCTTGACCATCTATCGAAGTCACACTACTGGGAATATTTATCGATGTCAGGCCGCTGCAGCCCTGGAAAGCAGAATAACCAATAGAAGTTACACTGCCGAGGATAGAGACAGATGTTAGGCTACTACAACCACAGAAAGCCCAATGGCTGATGCTAGTAACACTATTGGGGATGGTGATGGAGGTCAGGCCACTGCAACCATAGAAAGCAGCGTTACCAATGGAAGTCACACTTTTACCGATAGTGACCGATGTCAGTCCACTGCAATTCCTGAAGGCATTTTCACCTATGATAATCACACTATTAGGGATTGTTATAGATGTCAGTCCGCCACAACTCATGAAAGCTTGAAAATCAATTGAAGTCACACTGTTGGGAATCGTGACAGATATCAGGCCAACGCAGCCAGAGAAAGCAGAATTACCGATAGAAGTCACAGTATATTTCTTATCAATGTAAGTAATAGTTTCCGGTATTACTACATCACCACTGTATTTGTCACTCTTGCTAATAACCTCTACTGTCATGTCTGTTGATGAAGTGATGTTGTAAGCTATCCCATCCACCTCAAATGCGCTCATACTGATAGAGATGAATAATCCCATCAGGAGCAAAAGAGTTTTTAATTTGTTTGTTTTCATTTGTATAAGTATTTTGATTTTACAATTTCTACGTTATGATAATCCTCAGATAAACCATTCATAAACAGAGCTATAGAATCACTTGTTTCTTGGAAATTTAAATTATATCCTATGATAATGCGTTTTAAAGAAGCAATTGGGAAGGACAACTCTATATAAGGAATCGACTTTTCATCTCTATTTCTGTAAATAACTCCATCTCTGTTTTCAGGATAAGAAAAAGTTCCTTTTTCTCCTCCGTGAAAAAAGATATCATTATCCTTTAATCTCATATATCTAATCTCATTCTCTACATAATACCCACTATCTTTTACAAATGCCAGTACTTCCATGTCATTCTCAATTTTATCTTCCTGTCCGTAGATTAACTTGTGGTTCTTTTTCGCTCTATCAAAAGCTTTTAGGATACATTCTTTATTATTACAGGCATATTCAACAGGTAGAAGCATATCCCAGTCTTGATCACTCTCATCTTTATATTTATGTTTTTCACTTTCATTGAATAATATGTCGTAATCAAATTCCAACATGACACCTTTTCCATCATTGCCATACAAACGCCACATATTTATATCGTCTGAATTCTTGCAGAACGATATAATATAAGGATATTTACTGTGTAAATTATCAAACATTTCTTCTGTGTAATTACACCTATTTAATAGAATCGGTTTGATAACTTTTTCAGCCCACAACTGTTCATTTGGATCATTTAGGTGTTTATAGTGTGTTGCCCATAAACAAATATGATCTTTCTTTAAAATACCATGCAAAGCTTCTGTACTTGTGTAATGATTTAAAATGTTCATAACTATCTTCTTTCTTGCCTACCACTCTCCCTACTTCGGCGATAAATATGAATAAAGCTATGGAAACAAAAGACGTGGGAGAAACCTTTGTCGCTCATCCCACGTGCAGGCTCTCGCATTGCCCCTCAACAAGGATAAGCAACTCAGCCAGCCCACGCCATTGGGTATTATATGAATTATGTAGTGTACAGTTATTGTGCACACGAAACATAGGGATATAATACACCCACGTGGACGCCTCATTGCGGTATCTTCTTGTTGAGAACAAATTTGCGAGATTTGCACGTAGAAGATAACGTTCGAAAACGTCCTTTTATGCCTGCTATCGGCAATCAGCAACACGAGTGTATCGCGTCATGACCTCAAACAAGGCAAATCCATCGATGTCTTGACCCGTACAGCCCACACCATACGAGCTGGCTAAGTCGTTGCAAATATACAAAAAAGTTTCCGAACCCACAATAGTTTTCGAAAAGAAATGTATTGATATTCAAAGCATGAGCGTAAATAACAGGTGATTAATTGGAAGGTATCGGTTTTATTTGTATCTTTGCAATGTCATTATGAACAATGGCTATCTGGGTAAGATTCCCGAGGATGGGTAATTCTGTTTTTTGACGAATAAAAGGAATAAGAACAAGATGACCGAATTATGGAAGAATGTCACGATAATGGGCGAAAGTTGATGTTTTATATACATTTTCGCCCACTATCGGGGGAATTGTCAACGAAAGATGTGGAGGGGTATTAAAATTGAGTTTCTTCCAAAACGTAGATATTACATCGGTTTTGGAAAAAACTCAACCAACGGAGAATATAAAAAATAGGCATGAAATCGTTATTGAAGACTCATGCAACTTTGACTTAAAAATCAGCGAAAATGAGAAAATATTTTTGAATTTCGCTGATTTTTAAACATAAAATCTACTCAAAAATGGAAATGATAGTCACCCTTATCCGGCTCGTCTATCACGATGCTGCCAGTATCAGGCTGAAACTTGAAGTTGCGGATGCTGTCAAGTTCTATGTCTTTCATCACGTCTGGAAACATCCTCTTGATAAAGATGGCGCGTACTTCACCCGTATAGTTTTTCTTGCTGCCCAGTCTCTCGGCTATATTCCAAACAAAATGCCGTAGGTCAAGGGTGGCCAAGGTGGACTTTAGCCTGATGAGCACCTCCTTCGGATTGAGCCAGTCCCCGAGTGTAACTCTAAACACTAAACTCTAAACCATTTATTCGTAATCATCAATCACCGCATTGACGAAGTCCATCATGGGTTTGGCTACACGGAAGGTTTCGATAGCTTTATCCAACCATTCGTCTCCTTCAAAGAATGTGTTGGGAACGGCTTGCCAACAGCAATAGTCCTTCATCTTCAGGTATTCCAGATACTCATAGTCTTTCGGGAATCCCTTTGGGGCACTACTCAGATGAGCGATACCGAAACCTTTCTCATGCTCATCCCAGACACCTTTGCCGGGATGGCCGAACTTCTGAATAAACGACCGCTTCTCTACGATCTTTCTCCAGTCATCGATATTCGCCATGATCTCATTACGGCAGGATGTAAGTATGTTGGTGGGCAACCAATAACTGCCTACTGCCAACATACAGTGGTCGGGCTCCAGGTGGATATAATATCCGCCATGCAGCGCTTTCTTGCCATGGGCACAGATATACGCTCCGAAATGACGTTTATAAGGTGACTTATCCGGTGAGAACCGGGTATCACGATAAAAACGGTAGGTGGCGTCTTTCACCGTGATATGCGCTACGCTGGGATCCATCTTCGCCAATCGACCGATAAGCAAGGCCACGCCCTGTTCAAAGTCTTCTCTCGCAGCCAGGTATTCCTCTTTGTGTTCTGCAAACCACTCACGGTTGTTGTTGGCCGCTATATCTTTTAAGAAACTGAGTATTTTATGGGTATTCATGTCTTGAAAGGAAGTTAAGTGGGATATTTATCGACTGATCTTTGATCCTTCTATCTGTTTAGGGCAGAAACTGTCGAAGGGACACTGCTCACAATGAGGTGTCCTGCTCTGACAGATATATCTGCCATGCAGCAACAACCAATGATGGGCATCAGCCTGCTCTTCCGCGGGAATATATTTCTTCAGGGTGAGCTCCACCTTTAGCGGTGTATCAGCCGTGGCAGGTACCAATCCCAAACGATGACTCACGCGGAACACGTGGGTATCCACGGCGATGGCACTTCTGCCAAAGGCCACTGCCTGAATCACATTGGCCGTCTTGCGCCCTACCCCCGGCAGAGTCATCAGTTGTTTCATATCATCGGGCACCTCACCACCGAAATCCCGCACGATAGCTTGTGACATCGCCACCAGATGACGGGCTTTGGAGTTGGGATAACTCACGCTCTTGATATAGAAGAGCAGATCATCTTCTGTTGCCTCCGCCATCGACTTCGCGTCGGGGTAAGCCTTAAACAAGGCCGGTGTCACCTGGTTGATGCGCTTGTCGGTACATTGCGCACTAAGTACTGTTGCACACAACAGTTGAAAGACAGAACCGAACTCCAGCTCTGTTGTTACATGTGGACGCTCCTTACGGAAATGCTCCAAGATAAATTGATATCGTTCTTTTCTGTTCATCTTACTGCAAAAGTAATCATTATTTTTGAGAAAAAGAAACAGGAACAGATTTTATTGACCACCGATACCGTTATCGCTAAAAGATTACCGATTCTTGTTACGGAGATACCAGCTATGTGTAAAGAAACGGTACATAGCAAGGGAGATCAGGATAACGATGAGGGCTGTGTCTAACAGGAAACGTGGTTGTGAAACGAGGTAGGCATGACCGATGAAGAGTCCGAGTGCCAGTCCACTCTCCCACGCCAGGAAATAGCTGCTTTGCGAAGTGCCACGCTGACAGTGTTTACTCAACTTGATGAAGAACAGCAAGAAGCGCGCTCCAACCAACCCTATACCCGCTCCTATCAATGCCGGAGCAAGGTAATGCTTCGGTGTAGGAAGACCTGAACGGATCATCAACATGGCAACACCCATCAAGAACAAGCCCGAAACGATCTCACTCTTCAACTCCGCATTGGCAAACACAAACTTCTGACAGATCAATGCCAATAGGAATCCGGCCATCATCATCGCATAGAAAGTAAGCGTCTGTGGCAACGAGAGGATGATGCCCACAGCTATGGTGGTGAGAAATAAGTTCAGGAAGAGGATGCTCCCGTGGGGGAGATAGAATCGGTCGAGGTTCACCATCAACAGTTTTTCCTCGGGTGCTTTAAAACTGAAATGCACCAATAGCACAAGGATGACGGCTATCAGACTGCAGGCCATCGCACAGATCATCGTTCCGGTAAAGCCGAAGAAGGGATAGATCGCCAAAGCGAGGATAGGTCCTAAAGACAAACCGAACCGCCCAAACCATGCGGCAGAGTGGTTCGCCTCTGTTCGCTGGAAAGATTCTGTCGTGTCAATGACCAGAGTACTCAGTAAGATCATCTGCGCCAAGCCATAGGCACCGCCCATCACCACGCGTGACAACCATACTCTTTCCAACTGTATATCGTTATTGCTCATCTGGTATAAAAGCACTGCCAGGCAAGCGATCATCACAAAGACTGAGGTGACATAGACATGACTCCTGCGATAGTGCTGCACCAGATAAGAGCAGAACGGACCCAAGCAAAAGATCCCAATGCCAAAGATTCCCATGGCAATGGCAACGTCCATCTTGCTACACCCCTCCAGCCACAAGGGCAGCATGGGGATCTGCATATAGACCGCCATCGACAAAAAGAGATTAGCCATGGCTAACCGCCAAAAGTCATGATGCCATAACCGTACATGTACGGGTGTATTCTGTGTATACATATCGGGGTGCAAAGGTACTTACTTTTCCTGAAATAATCATCACTTTAGTAAAAAATCTATCTTCTCCAGCTCATGATAGTCGGAGATAACGACATCACAAAGTGGGGCAATGGCGGTGGCGGGATTAGTAGTCGACAAGCCTACAACCCGCATTTCTGCTGCCTTTCCGGCGCGCAAGCCATTAAAACTATCCTCAAAGACGATGCATGCATCGGGTGTTACATTTAATTGTCGGGCTGCCGTCAGATAACAGGAGGGATCGGGCTTACTACCTGTAAAATCGTCTGAGGTGAGGATGATGTCGAACAGTTGTGTGAAGTCGGGATGCTGTTTGTAGACGGCCTTCATCTTCTCACGATTACTGCTGGTCACCACGGCAGTCTTGATACCATCCTTATGCAGCAGTCCTAAGAAATCCTGAAACCCCGGCACATAGTCGAATGTCATCGCTGCCTCGAAAGCATTCAGTCGTTCGGTGACAACGGGGCGCATCGGCTCCAGACTGCCCGAGAATAACTGTTCGTATATCTGATTGAGTGTCTGTCCTTTGATCCGCTGTTCAAGCCCTGGATCTTCCGGATGGAAGAGTCGGCATTGCTCTCCCCAGAACACCGAATACTGATGCTCTGTATCGAAAATCACACCGTCGAGATCAAAAAGCACTGCTTTTACCTTTGTCATACTAATACTTATTTTCAGGCTGCAAAATTACACATAATTACAAAATAAAAGAAAAAATATTTGTTGTTTTGCAAGTTTTAGCCTATATTTGCGAACAATTTTACGGATATGAGAAAGACCCTCTTTACTTTCGTACTCCCACTATTGCTGTCAGGAGTACTTTTATCTTGTGGCAATCATCAGTCAGGCAACGGCAAGGGAGCCGGTGATTTCAAGTTTGAGAGCATTGTCATCGACACCATGGTGAATCTTACCAATGCCGCCAATACACCAAAGGCAGAGATTCATCTGAACATCTTATATGTACCCGAAGAGGAAGGGGCCACGCTAAACGACTCTCTGTTGCGCACCGGCATACTATCCCCCGACTATATGGCCTTGGCCAAACATCCCCTGAACGTGCCAGAAGCCGTTGACTCATTCGTTATTCACTATGCCAACGACTATCGCAGGGATTACGGCAGACTGTACAACCAAGACCGTGAGCACGGTTCTTCTTATCAGGTGCAGTATACCTGCAACACCTTCATAAAACCGGGTAATGACCAAATCACCAACTATGTGGCAGAGGTGTATTACTATGGTGGTGGCGAACACGGACAGCAGTTGACCATCGTCAAGCACTTCAACCCCACCAATGGTCACATGGTAAGACCGTCGGAGTTGTTCGTCTCCGGTTATGAGTCAACCCTGACCGACATGATCGTAGAGCGTCTCTGTAAGGAGAACGGTGTGAGCGATCTGAAAGAACTGAAGAAAAATAATATCATGATGGGCATCGACCCTTATGTACCAGACAACTTCCTGGTGGAAGGAAAGACATATACCTTTATATATAATGAGTCGGAGATTGCTCCGCATGCCAAGGGTGAGATTCGCATCACCTTCAATGAGAGTGAACTCAAAGACATACTAAAATAATGATTGCATGGAACTGATAGATAAATATTTCCCGGAGATTACCGACGAGCAGTATCACCAATTCGAGGCGCTCTACGATCTGTATCACGAGTGGAACAACAAGATCAATGTGATTTCCCGCAAAGACATCGACAACCTGTATGAGCATCATGTGCTGCACTCACTGGCCATCGCCAAGGCACTGCGTTTCAAAGATGGCACGAAGATTCTCGACTTCGGAACTGGTGGAGGATTCCCCGGTATTCCCTTGGCGATTATGTTCCCACAATGTCACTTTACCCTCATCGATGGCACTGGTAAGAAGATCCTTGTGTGCAACGAGGTAGCCTCAGCCATCGGATTGAAGAACTGTGAAGCCCGTCAGATACGTGGTGAAGAAGAGCGTGGAAAATACGACTTTGTGGTTACCCGCGCCGTGATGCTGCTGCCCGACCTGGTGAAGATCGTCAAGAAGAATATCAGCAAGAAGAACAACAATGCCATGCCCAATGGTGTCCTGGCCCTGAAAGGTGGTGATGTGAACCAAGAGGTGCATCCCTACAAGAATATCGTGGAGGTAATGGATATCGATAATTGGTTCTCTGAGCCGTGGTTCAAAGGTAAGCACTTGATTTATTTACCCTTATAAACAGTCATACGTATGTTGAACATCCAGAAGTTTGTGTTTAATCCGTATCAGGAGAACACCTATATTGTAAGTGATGAGACAAACGAGTGTGTCATTATCGATTGTGGAGCCTTGTTCGACAATGAACAACTGGCACTGACTGAATATATCGAGGAAAACCGACTCACTCCTGTTCAACTACTCTGCACACACGGACATTTCGACCACTGTGTGGGCATCGATATGGTTTACCAACAGTATGGTCTTAAACCACTCATCCACAGCAAAGACGCCCAACTGATGGAACAACTGGCAGACCAGGCGATGTATTTCCTCGGCATTGAGTACGACCGTGAGGTACCTCCCATCGGAAAACTCATCGACGAACAGGATGTCATCAACTTCGGCAACCACCGTTTTACCATCCTTCATACACCCGGCCATACGCCCGGCAGTATCCTTTTCTATTGCGAAGAGGAGCACTGCGTTTTCTCGGGCGACACTCTCTTCCAGATGAGTATCGGTCGCACCGACTTCCCCGGTGGCAGTTATCAGGATATGATGAACAGTCTGCGACTGATCACCACCCAACTGCCTGAAGAGACGGTCGTATGGAGTGGTCACGGTCCGAAGACCACTATTGGTGAAGAGCAGAAGCACAATCCCTTCTTGAGATATATGTAATCTTTTTTGTAAAAGACAAACAAGGTGGCAAAGAAAACTATATCTACTGAGAAAATCATATTAGGTATCGACCCCGGCACGAATGTGATGGGTTATGGAATTATCCGTGTGATCGGCAATAAGGCTGAGATGGTAGCCATGGGTGTCATCGACATGCGAAGAGAGAGTGACCCCTACCTCCGTCTGGGTAAGATCTTTGAGCGTGTCACGGGTATCATCGATGAGTTCCTGCCCGACGAGATGGCTATCGAAGCACCATTCTTTGGCAAGAACGTGCAGTCGATGCTCAAGCTTGGACGTGCACAAGGTGTGGCTATCGCAGCAGCCATCCACCACAGTGTACCTATCCACGAATATGCTCCGTTGAAGATTAAGATGGCTATCACTGGCAACGGCAGTGCCTCAAAAGAACAGGTGGCTGGCATGCTCAAGCGTCTGCTCAACCTGGATGAGAAAGAGATGCCACAGTTTATGGATGCCACCGATGCCTTGGGAGCTGCCTACTGCCACTTCCTGCAAGCCGGACGGCCCGAGACGGGTGCCCGCCACTATAGCGGATGGAAAGACTTCATCACCAAGAATCAGGATAAGGTGCGGTGATTTTTTTAGAGTGTAGAGTGTAGAGTGTAGAGTTATGATTAGCCCGTATGGGCGACAGAGCATAGGCGGGGTGCGTAAGCCCCCGTTGTAGAGTGTAGAGTTATGATTAGCCCGTATGGGCGACAGAGCATAGGCGGGGATGTAAATCCCCGTATGGGTGCGTAAGCCCCCGTTGTAGGGTTTTTAAGGTAAAAAGAATAGATCATGAGATCCGTAATACAGATTCAGCAGGGGATCACACGTAATCCGGCATGGCGGATGGCATGTCCCGTAGATTTCGAACTTCAGGAGAAAGAACACATCGCGATCGTTGGACCCAACGGAGGCGGCAAGTCGATGTTTATTGATATCCTTACCGGTAGGCATCCCCTTACCGGCACGGGAGTGCAATACCATTTCAGTGATGATCACGACTATATCTCGGAAAACATCAAGTACATCACCTTCAGGGATACCTATGGAGGAGATAACGACCGTACTTACTTCCTGCAACAACGGTGGAACCAGATGGAGATAGACCCAGAGACCCCTACCGTAGGGAAACTCCTGGAAGAAGAGTATCTCCTCACAGGCAATGACACACCCGAGCGTGACCAACTGAAGAAGCGTCTCTACCGACTGTTCCAGATCGAATACCTGCTCGACAAATACGTTATCCTGCTATCCAGCGGAGAGATGAGGAAGTTCCAACTGATCAAGGCGCTCTTCGCCAACCCGAAGATCCTGATCATCGATAATCCCTTCATCGGACTCGATGCACAGACACGTGACCAGCTCCGTGAACTTCTCGGCACCCTGGCACAAGAATCGCTGCAGATCATCCTGATCCTTTCACGGCCGGAAGAGATTCCCCCGTTTATCACACATGTGGTAGAGGTGAGCGACATGACAGTACACGCAAAGGTAACACTGGATCATTACAGTAACACCCGGATAGTCCAACCCTCGCGCACGCTTTCTTCAGAGCAGCGACAAGCTATCCTCGCCCTGCCTCCACATGACGAAGAACAGGCAGAGAACGTAGTTGATTTCCATGATGTGACGATCCGATACGGACAACGGATCATCCTGGATCACCTCAACTGGAGTGTTAAGAAGAACGAGTTCTGGGCACTCAGTGGGAAGAACGGTTCGGGCAAGTCTACCCTACTCTCACTCATCTGTGCCGACAATCCACAGGCCTACGCCTGCGACATCACCCTCTTCGGTCATGCCCGTGGGTCAGGAGAGAGCATCTGGGATATCAAACGGCATATCGGTTATGTATCCCCCGAGATGCACCGGGCCTACCACAGAGACATGCCCGCTATCAGGATAGTGGCCAGCGGACTGGCTGACAGTATCGGACTCTACTACTCCCCCAGCGACGAGGATTATGCACGATGCCGCTGGTGGATGGAACTCTTCGGACTGAAAGGTTGTGAGGACACCTCCTTCCTGCAACTATCCAGCGGTGAACAGCGATTGGTATTGTTGGCACGTGCCTTCGTAAAAGACCCAGACCTGTTGATCCTCGACGAGCCCCTGCATGGTCTTGACGACAACAACCGTATGCTGGTGAAGGATATCATCGAAACATTCTGTCAGAGAAAGAACAAGACGATGATTCTCGTAAGCCATTATGAAGAAGAGTTCCCACGTAACATCACCCACCGGTTAACACTCGACCGGCATGCGTAAGGCATCTTTGTAACTGCCAGTAGTGATTTTCCACTTAGTGCGAATGATTAGAAATACAGTGCGCCTATATAGCGCACTGGAGTGCCAAGTACAAACACACCATTGCGCCATACTAGCGCAATGGTGTGTTTGTTATTAGAAATGGGGGATATAATAAAGATTCTTTCTGCCTACTTCACAAAAAAGTAGTAATACCAGTAGGTATTGCCATAGACATCGCGTACCTTGGCGGCTCTCATCTTTGGATCCGTGTATTGGTGCATGAGCTTCTGCATGTCCTCGTAATCGGCATCCAGCACGGCATTCTCGTAGTTAACGGCAGGATCGGAAAAACGGTGATGATACAAGACAAGAGCCTCCTGATAATGTCGTGGAAGGGTACCACTCTCCACATCATAGCATTTGATGACCGAGCGTGCAAATGTCTTCAGATCACGCACTAAGAGATAGTGCACCAGACGATAGTCGTCGGCACCCTTGCTGGCAGCATATCGTTGGATCTCCACCGCAGGAAGGATCAGAGTCTGCTGACCATCGCCATTAGGCAACAAACTCTTAACTCCCGGTTGTTGTGAATACGTGAAAAAACGTTCACCCAATTGATTGTTTTTTGCCAGTGCATAGGCCCGTAACATCATGAGATTAGCATCGGTGGCACGCGCATGATCACCTACTGTCAGGGCATGTGCCACGTCGCCTTTCATCAAATCACGCTCCATCCGCAAACGGTAATGGAGCACGTCATTGGAATT
This sequence comes from uncultured Prevotellaceae bacterium, assembly GCA_902797505.1. Taxonomy (GTDB): domain Bacteria; phylum Bacteroidota; class Bacteroidia; order Bacteroidales; family Bacteroidaceae; genus Prevotella. The sequence continues at coordinate 16,057 of CADBSW010000053.1, forward strand.
GCCTATCAATGCCACCAGACCACACATCGCAGTAAGTATCAGAAGGTTGTTCCACATCAGTTGTGAGAACATCCCCAAGCCAGGGCGCATTCGTTCGAACGCCTGTTGCTGACGGATCATCCACACACCTACACCAAAGAGTACCAATATGATAGGGGCTATCCACAGCCAATGACGCATCCGGAGGCCGTTCTCCACATCGGTATTGATGGCGGTAAGCATCAACAGGCAGAGCAGCGACGGAAGGTAGGTAAGGGCATGGAAACGCTTGGTGAGACGGGTGATAGACAGCACCACCAACTGCACGATCCACAGGGTACCTGTAATCAGCACCGCTCCTATCAACGTGTTATAATGCGTCTTGCCACCAGAGAGGATATGCTGCATCACCGCCAGGATATCCGCCTGGTAGAAATAGAGATAACAAAAGGTAAAACCCAAGAAGACCAGCGCACACATGATGTACATGAGTGCGCTGCCATCTGATTTTCTTTTATTGATTGATACCATTAGTTTTTCTTCAAAACCACTGCACTACGTGCAGGAATATACAGTTTAAGCCACTCCTTATGCTCTTCCACATAGGCAGGGTCGAATACAGTGAAGTGAACGACACTGTCGTCGGCCAGTCCGTTGCCGCCGAAGTCCTTACTATCGGTATTCAGCACCACCTCATAACTGCCGGGTGCAACCAGAAAACCATAGTCGGTAAATGAGCGGTTTGGAGAGAAGTTGAAGACAAAGATCAGGTCACCACGCTCGTAGGCCAGGATCTGGTCACCATCGTTGTGCCACAACTCCTGTATCTTGGTCTTTTGAATAGCTTTCTCGCTCTTCAGCACACGCAGCATCTCCCGATCGAAGTCACCCAGCCAATGATAGCAGAGTTCGTGATTATCCACCAGGTTCCACTGTCTGCGCGCATACTTATAACTCCAGCCGTTGCCTTCACGTGGGAAGTCGATCCATTCCGGATGCCCGAACTCATTACCCATGAAGTTGAGGTATCCACCATTGATGGTAGAGGCAGTCACCAGACGGATCATCTTATGCAGGGCGATACCACGGTGAGCAACCTCATTCTCATCACCTTTCTTAAAGTGCCAATACATGTCGGCATCAATCAGTCGGAAGATGATAGTCTTATCGCCAACGAGTGCCTGGTCATGACTCTCACAGTAAGAAATGGTTTTCTCATCAGCACGACGGTTCTTTACCTCCCAGAAGATAGAACTGGGTTTCCAGTCCTCATCCTTCTGTTCCTTGATGGTCTTGATCCAGTAGTCGGGGATGTTCATCGCCATACGATAGTCGAAGCCGAAGCCGCCATCCTCAAACTTAGCAGCCAATCCAGGCATGCCACTCACCTCCTCAGCGATGGTGATAGCGTTCTTATTCAGTTCGTGAATCAAGAGGTTTGCCAATGTCAGGTAACAGATGGCGTTATCATCCTCATGACCATTGAAATAGTCGCCATAGTTGGTGAATGCCTCACCCAGTCCATGACTGTAATAGAGCATAGAGGTGACACCATCGAAGCGGAAACCGTCGAAATGGAACTCGCGAATCCAGTATTTACAGTTGGAGAGCAGGAAGTGCAAGACATCATCCTTACCATAATCGAAGCACAGACTGTCCCATGCTGGATGCTCATGGCGGTCTCCCGGATAGAAATACTGGTTGGGATCACCTGCCAGATTACCCAGTCCCTCCAACTCATTCTTCACGGCATGCGAATGAACGATATCCATGATGACGGCAATACCCTGTTGGTGGGCGGCATCGATCAGTTCCTTAAGTTCTTCGGGAGTACCGAAACGACTGGAGGGAGCAAAGAAGCTACTGACATGATAGCCGAATGATCCATAATAGGGATGCTCCTGAATGGCCATGATCTGAATACAGTTGTATCCGTCGGCCACGATACGTGGAAGGATCTTCTCACGGAACTCGGTATACGTACCTACCGCCTCTTTATCCTGCGCCATACCGATATGACACTCGTAGATCAGCAGTGGGTTCTTATCCGGACGGAATGTTTTCTTCTTCCATACATAAGGCACTGGTGGATTCCACACCTGTGCGGAGAAGATCTTCGACTTCTCATCCTGCACCACACGACGGGTCCAAGCCGGGATACGCTCCCCTTCTCCCCCATTCCAGTGCACACGCATCTTATAGAGGTCGCCATGCTTCATAGCACGCTCCGGGAGTTTCAGTTCCCAGTTGTCTGTATCCTTAACACGCTTGGCACGGTAAGGCTCTACCTCCTGCCAGTTGTTAAAGTCACCAACCAGATATATGTCTGTGGCATTGGGGGCCCACTCTCTGAACACCCATCCCCTGGCCGTCTTATGCAGACCGTAATAGTCGTGTCCACTGGCAAAATCCTCTAAGGTGATCTTACCTTGCTTCGTAAGCTGATCACGCTTCCATACAGCATGGTCGTGACGCCCCCTGATAGCTTCCTCATAGGGCTCGAGGTACTTATCTTTTCTTACCAGGCCGATATGCTTGGGTTTCACTTCTCTTTTTACCTTTGTAGCAGTCATCTATACTGATTGTTAAGTTTGTTGTTTATTAATACTTCACCTTGAAGATAGCCTTGCGGAAAGTCTCCTGGTTGCTGATACATGGTGCATGTCCATCCTGTGGGAAGAAGATGGCAAACTCACCCGGTTGTACATCGAAATAAGTCTCTGCAGGCTGGTAGTATTTGATCACATCCTTATCTGCATTGTACTCCAGGTCAGGAAGTTTGCACAGAGGGGTCCATCCGAAAGACTCTGCATGAGAGAGTGGTATCTGGATATCAATCATCTTACGATGAGTCTCCAAGAAAGCCTCCTTACGGGTCTTACCCTTTGCCACCTGAATATTGACGAAGAGCTCACCCTCCTTGATCACATGCTTACCCTCTTCCAAGGTGTTCAGATCATTCTCTTTTAAAAAGGCGATGACATCCTTGAATAAAGGATTCACCTGCTCATACAAACCGAGCTTGTCTAATGTATCTACTATCATAATAAAATATTTTTTGATGATTATTTCGATTCCTGTCGGCGACCGTTGGTATAGGTGCCGATGGCTGTTATCTTACCATTACGGTCTTTCTCCACAAACTTTCCGTCACGCACGTCATTCTTATAGGTGCCCTCAAAACGCTTGCCTTCTTTATCTACCTCAATGGCAGCACCATTGCGCTGACCGTTCTTATAGGTACCCTTAAACTTACTGCCGTCGTGGAAATGGATAATGACCTCACCATCCACGGCTCCGTTGATGAAGTTACCTTCAAAGATATCGCCCGACTTCTTCGTCAGTTTTCCATGACCATTCTGTTTGTCGGCCTTCCAAGCACCTATATACACATCGCCGTTCTTCCAGGTAAACTGTCCACTGCCATCTTTGTCACCTTCCTTGAAATGTCCTACGTATGTATCGCCATTGGCATATTTGAAGATACCCTCACCGGTGCGCTCTCCATCCAGGTAATCACCCTCATAGCGATCTCCGTTCATAAATTTATAGATACCCTTGCCATTCTGGATATCCTCACGCCAATAACCTTCATAGATATCGCCGTTGGCATATTTGTAAGTACCCTTACCTGAACGCTGGTTGTTTACCCACATGCCTTTATACGAAGAACCGTCAGCCCACTGGTAGAAGCCCTCGCCATGTTTCTTATCGTCTTTCCACTCACCTTGATACATAGCACCGTTGGCATAGGTATATTTACCTTTTCCCTGACGCTTATCCTGATTCCAGTTGCCGTCATAGACATCGCCATTATAGTAATACATGATGCCATGTCCCTGCTGGTAGTCGCGGAACCACAGACCTTCGTAGCGGTTGTTATCCATGAAGTAGTATGTTCCCTTGCCATGCTGTTGATCCTGGAACCACTGACCTTCGTATTTCTCACCGTCGGAGAAGGTATACACACCATATCCCTGACGCTTTCCTTTTACGTATTCACCCTCATAGATATCACCATTCTTATAAAGGGCACTGCCTTTTCCCTGTGGTTTTCCGGAAACCATCTCACCTTTATACTGTCCTCCATCCCTGGTGACGCATGAGCCCAGCGTGATCTTCTGAGCCATGCCGTGAAGGGGCGTAAGACAGAACATAAATGCTATTATATTGTACTTAGATATTCTCATATTTCGAAATTTAACCCCAAAAATAGAAAAAATCTTTCGGATGACAAAAGAATTTTATAAAAATTGGTAATTATCAACGGATAAACGGGAATAATTAGAAAAAATTGAGTTTTAGAATGTTCATTTAAGAAATAAGTTTTATCTTTGCCCTCACATAACAATCATCCATTAACAGACAGAAGAAAAATGAGATTTATAGGAGTTATACCGGCGCGCTATGCCTCTTCCCGTTTTCCGGGGAAGCCCTTGGCCATATTAGGTGGGAAGACCATGATTCAGAGAGTATACGAACAGGTAAAGACTGTTCTTGACGATGTGTTCGTGGCTACCGACGATCAGCGTATCTTCGATCAGGTGACAGCCTTCGGAGGTAAGGTGATCATGACATCGCCCGACCATAAGAGTGGCACCGACCGTATTCAGGAAGCCGTAACAAAGATTGGTGGCGATTACGATGTAGTAGTGAATATCCAAGGTGACGAGCCCTTTATCCAACGTTCACAGATAGAGACTGTTTGTCATTGTTTCGACGATCCCGACACACAGATAGCTACACTTGGTAAGCCCTTTACTGCAGAGATGGGAATGGAAGCGATAGAGAACCCCAACTCTCCGAAGATTGTCCTTGACAATAAAGGCTACGCGATGTATTTCTCACGCAGTATCATCCCCTATATCCGTGGAAAGGAGAAGACAGAATGGCCCAAGCAGTATCCATTCTTGAAGCATATCGGACTGTATGCCTATCGCACGGAGGTATTGGAAGAAATCACGCAGTTGCCGCAATCATCGCTGGAAATAGCAGAGAGTCTGGAGCAACTGCGCTGGTTACAAAACGGTTATAGGATAAAGGTGGGTACCACGGATGTGGAGACCATCGGCATTGATACCCCTGCCGACTTGGAGCGCGCTGAGGAATTCCTTAAGACGCGAGCTTCATCGTCATCTTCCCGTTGAAAGAGATCGTTATCTCAACGACATAGCTCGACATACTATCCGGCACATACAACTGTGCCAGATAGTGTACACCGCTCGCGTCTGTCTTGAGCATGGTCATATCACTGAGAATGCTCTGTCGGAGAAAACTGTCAGGAATCAGATTCTTAAAATCTTTTTTGTAGAAGTCGTGGGAATAGATCCTGCCGGTGCCTTGGAACACAGCCACGTGGATCGTATTGTCATAATAGATATTATCCACCTCTACCCCATCATCGTTGTAAGTGGGCTTGATCACCTTATACGTGGTGGGGTTCACTTGTACATAACAGTGATACCTCACACCATTGTTTTCCACGATCGTGTCACGTTTGATCAGTTGGTTCTGGTTCAGCACTACCGGAGTCTGGTTCTCAAAGAACTGCTCATCATCGTCGTCCTCACTCTTTGTAAGACGGATGGTCTCACCGTTTTGATTCTTAAAGTCAAAGAGGTGGGCTGTCTGTCTGACGATGGGATAACGGGTGGTGGTATATCCCTCAAGCACGAGGGTATCGCCAAACACCTTAAAACAGACGGGCAGACTGGTACTGTCAGGATAATAGATCGTATCACCCTTTACCCGAAAGAAAGGATCTCCACTATCCGCATCCAGCCAGATGCCCTGCAACTGTTGCTTGGCCTGCATATCCTCCTGTTGCTCGGCAGGTGTTTCTGCCGTACGACGACAACTGGCAAAGACAGTCAACAACAATACGATATATATGAGCGAACGTCTCATTTTCCTATACAATGATATTCAAAGCCTAACTCCTGCAACTCTTCTGAGTCGAGGATATTTCTTCCGTCGATAACCAGTGGTCGGCGCATCACCTTATGGATTACCTCCCAACTGGGCAAACGGAACTCTTTCCACTCTGTTAGCAAGATTAATGCGTCGGCATCAGAGACTGCATCATACTTGTCTTTGCAATAATGCAGTTTATCTCCATAACGGCGCTGGCACTCCTTCATGGCAACCGGGTCGTATGCCCGCACGGTAATACCTGCCTGCAATAGTAAGTCGATCATCACCAGAGCGGTTGACTCGCGCATATCATCCGTCTCCGGCTTGAATGACAATCCCCATAAAGCCACTGTCTTTCCGCGAAGAGGTTCACCGGTAAATGCTTTCTGCAACTTACGGAAGAGCACACTCTTCTGGTATTCATTGACACGGTCAACGGCCTTGATCACCTCCATGGAATAACCAGCCTTCTCACCGGTCTGTATCAGGGCTTTCACATCTTTGGGGAAACAACTGCCGCCATAGCCACAACCGGCATAGAGGAATTTTCTACCGATACGGGTATCCGATCCTATTCCCGCACGTACCATATTCACATCAGCACCCACCAACTCACAGAGATTGGCGATATCATTCATGAAAGAGATACGGGTAGCCAACATGGAGTTAGCGGCATACTTCGTCATCTCAGCACTGGGGATATCCATGAAGATAACACGGAAATTGTTGGTCAGGAACGGCTTGTATAGTCGGGTGAGCAACTTCTTAGCCTTCTCACTCTCCACACCTACGACGACACGGTCAGGACTCATAAAGTCTTTGATCGCTGTACCCTCCTTCAAGAACTCTGGATTGCTGGCGATATCGAAGGGGATATCTACGCCACGACGGTATAACTCGGCTTGGATAGTCTCCTTAACCTTCTTGGCGGTTCCTACAGGAACAGTACTCTTGGTGACTACGCAGACATATTTCTCCATGTGTTCACCAATCGTCTTTGCCACCTGCAAGACATACTTCAAATCTGCACTGCCGTCTTCATCAGGAGGAGTACCAACGGCCAGGAAAACCAACTGTTGATTATTGATAACCTCTGCCAAGGAGGTAGAGAACTTTAAGCGTCCTGCCTTGAAATTCTTATCTACCAAAGCATCCAATCCCGGCTCATAAATGGGTATCTCACCATTCATCAAGGCATTGATCTTCTGCTCATCAACGTCAACACACGTGACATAAGCACCGGTATCCGCAAAACATGCACCGGTGACCAGTCCCACATATCCTGTTCCTACTATTGCGATATTCATAATTAATCAAATAATTCCGCATCCTTAAATGCGATGTTTTTCCTATCCTTCTCACTGACGATCACCTCGTTGCTGTCAATCGGCCATGAGATTCCGATATCAGGGTCATCATAGGCAATGCCGGCTTCTGCCTGCGGCGCATAGACATTATCTACCTTATATGTAAATACAGCCTCATCACTGACCACCAGGAAACCATGGGCAAAACCACGAGGGATGAACAACTGCCGTTTATTCTCTTCACTCAATTCCACCATTACATATTTGCCGAAGGTGGGAGAACTCTTGCGCAAATCAACGGCAACGTCAAGTACACATCCCTTGATCACTCTAACCAGTTTAGCCTGTGAGTATTCACCTTTCTGATAATGCAGTCCACGCAACACACCTCTGCAACTCTTTGACTCATTGTCTTGCACAAACAGTGTCTTGCCGACATGCTTATCAAAGTCCTCCTGACGATAGGACTCAAAGAAATATCCGCGTTGATCCTTGAAAACCTTTGGTTCGAGGATATACACACCAACTATTTCTGTCTCTATATATTCCATATGTGCAAAAGTAAGAATAATATTCGGATAAAAAGGAATTATTTTATTTATTTTATATATTTATGAAAAATTTTATTTGGATTATTCAGCGAAATCAATTACTTTTGCATCGTGATTGAATTGGAGAGACATATAGAAATATTACTTCTTGATAATGATTGTGTCATAGTTCCTGGTTTAGGAGGATTTATGGCGCATCATGTCTGTGCGCATTATGATGAGCAGGAACAGTTGTTCTTGCCCCCACTGCGTACGTTAGGATTCAATCCCAAGTTGCACATCAATGACTTCCTGTTGGCCCAGTCGTATATAGAGGCTTACGACATCAGTTATCCGGAGGCTATCAACCGTATCAATGATGAGGTGAACGAATTAAAGCAACACCTTGAGAATGAAGGTAGTTATGAGCTGAACGATATCGGCACACTATCATTGAATGAAGACGGGAACTATGAGTTTGTGCCCTGTGAGGCTGGCATGCTGACACCAGAGTTATACGGTTTAAGTTCTTTTGAGATAGCACCCAAAGAAATACCGGCAACAGCTGTCGTCAAGGAGGATGAGGAGAAGGATACCCCACTCCCTGAGGCAGATGCCAACAGTGAGGAGAAGAAACCATTGGAGTACTATCTCCAACCGTCTGAGGAAGAAGAATCTTCACATATTAAGATACGTATAAGCACTCTGCGCAATGCCGTGGCCATAGCTGCCATCATCTTGGCATTCTTCCTGATATCTACCCCTCTCGGCAATAGTGACGGACAAAGTGTGAATATGAGCAATCTCAACACGTCACTCCTTCAGAAAGTGATGCCTAAAGAGGTGGAAACCGGAAAAGCAGATGTCGCCGACAATATCTTATTAAATAAGGTGGAAGAGCCGGCAACAGCTAAGTCTCCCGTAAAAGAGAAGGAGACGATGGCTGAGAAAGAGGCTCCTGCACCTAAAAGTCACTATAGTTTAGTTTTAGCCAGTTGCGTTTCTAACCACAACGCTATAATTTTCGTTGAGCAACTCAAGAAGGATGGTTATCAAGAGGTGGAGATTATTCAGCGGAAAAACGGCGCGAAGGTTATATACGGTCATTACGACAACGAAAACGATGCCTATAATGCCCTGAACGAATTACATGCACAAGAACCGTTCAAGGAAGCCTGGGTATATTTTGTAAAGAGATGAAACGAGTAAGATGTCCCAAATGTGATCACTACATCACATTCGACGAGAAACAATATACCGACGGTCAGCGCCTGGTATTTGTGTGTCCCGACTGCAACAAACAGTTTGGCATACGTATCGGTGTGTCAAAACTGCGTGACCGGCAGAAAGACGAGAACCCCGATGAGCAAGCCAACGAGAAGGGATATGGTTCTATCGTGGTGATCGAGAATGTGTTCCACTTTAAACAGGTGATCCCCCTGCAATGGGGTGATAATGTGATTGGGCGCTATCAGAAGGGCAATCCTATCAATACACCTATCGAGACGGTAGATCCCAGTGTGGATAACACGCACTGTGTGATCAACGTGTCAAAAGACAAGAAGGGAAATCTAAAATATACGCTGCGTGACGGCCCCAGTAACACGGGCACGTTTGTGGACAACGAGCTGTTAGGTGATCGTGAGCGTCGTGTCATCACCAACGGTACACTCTTCACCATCGGTGCAACAAGTATTATCCTTCGCACTACCGAGGAAGAAGAATAGATGGTTGAGAGTTGAGGGTTTAGAGTTTAGAGTTTAAAGTTTAAAGTTTAAAGTCATAAGATAATAAAAAGCGGGAGATGATGGTCTCCCGCTTTTCATTTCTATGATTTGCTCTTCGCTTTTACATGAATGCGACGGTAAGTCCTGCCATCACAATGCTCACCATACTCATCAACTTGATGAGGATATTCAGTGAAGGACCAGATGTGTCCTTGAAAGGATCACCCACGGTGTCTCCCACGATAGTGGCCTTGTGAGCAAACGAGCCCTTTCCACCGAAGTTACCTTCCTCGATATTTTTCTTGGCATTATCCCAGGCACCTCCGGCATTGGCCATAAACACAGCCAAGGTAAATCCACCGGCCAGACCTCCCACCAAGAGTCCGAGAACACCGGCAACGCCAAGCACACAACCCACTACTATCGGTATGATAATCGCGAGGATACTCGGGAAGATCATCTCATGCTGGGCAGCACGAGTGGAGATCTCTACACAACGGCCATAGTCGGGTGTTCCTGTACCTTCCAAGATACCGGCAATCTCCTTAAACTGTCTGCGCACCTCCAACACCATCTTCTGAGCGGCACGACCTACAGCCTCCATGGTAAGACCACAGAAGAGGAAAGCGGCCATTGCTCCGATGAATGCTCCTACCAATACCTTCGGATTCATCAGGTTTACCTGGAAGAAGTTCATGAAATCAGGAATGGTGGCATCTGCAGCGTTGATCATGTCACCCTGCAGGTTAGTCAGTGTAACACCTGCACGATCCATCGCGATCTTGATCTCCTCAATATAAGAAGCCAACAATGCCAAGGCGGTGAGTGCAGCAGAACCGATGGCAAAGCCCTTACCGGTAGCCGCCGTGGTGTTGCCTAAAGCATCGAGGGCATCTGTACGATGACGGATATCCTCACCCAGATTACTCATCTCGGCATTACCACCAGCATTGTCGGCGATGGGTCCGTAAGCGTCGGTAGCCAATGTGATGCCCAGTGTAGAGAGCATTCCTACGGCGGCGATACCAATACCATAAAGACCATGCGACAGACTGGCCGATGACATGGAGAGGTCGAAGTTGTTGGCAAACAGATAACTCAGCATGATAGCCACGCCGATGGTCAACACAGGAATACAGGTGGAGATCATTCCTGTTCCTATACCCTTGATAATAACGGTAGCCGCACCGGTAAGACCTGCCTCAGAGATCTTCTGTGTCGGTTTGTAAGAGTGCGAGGTATAATACTCGGTAGCTTGTCCGATGATCACACCGGCTGCCAATCCAGTAATGACGGATAAGGACAGTCCTAACCAATTCTCGATACCCAACAAATATAGAATGACAAAGGTAGCGATGGCGATCAGCACAGCACTCACATTCGTACCTAAGGAGAGTGACTTGAGCAGGTCACGCATTGAGGCTCCTTCTTTCGTACGTACCAGATAGATACCGAAGATACTCAGGAACACGCCAACGGCAGCAATAAGCATCGGAGCGATGACGGCACGCAACTGCATACCTTCTACAGAACTGGCAGCAAAGGCAGAAGCACCGAGGGCAGCTGTTGACAGGATTGAGCCACAGTAACTCTCATACAGATCGGCTCCCATACCGGCCACGTCACCCACATTGTCACCCACATTGTCGGCGATAGTTGCTGGGTTACGCGGATCATCCTCAGGGATATCAGCCTCCACCTTACCCACGATGTCAGCACCCACGTCGGCAGCCTTGGTATAGATACCACCACCCACACGAGCAAACAAAGCCTGTGTGGAAGCACCCATACCGAAGGTCAGCATCGTGGTGGTGATGGCGATCAGACTTTCATCGGTGAGCCAGTTTAGCACGACAAACCAGATAGCGATATCGAGCAATCCCAGACCAACGACGGTAAGTCCCATCACGGCACCCGAACGGAAAGCGATCTTCAGTCCGGCATCCAGACTCTTACGGGCGGCATTGGCTGTTCTTCCAGATGCATAGGTAGCGGTCTTCATACCGAAGAAACCAGCCAGACCAGAGAAGAATCCACCTGTCAGGAAGGCAAATGGCACCCATGGGTTCTGCACATGAAGTACATAAGCCATGAAAGCGAACAATGCAGCCAAGACGATAAACACATAGAGTACCACTTTGTACTGTTGTTTCAGATATGCCATGGCACCATCGCGCACATACTTGGCAATCTCAATCATACGGGGTGTTCCTTCCTCTGCAGTCATCATCTGCTTGAAGAAATACCAGGCCATGCTCAGGGCAACTATCGAAGCTACCGGGACGAGCCAAAATACTAACGGAATGTTCATTTGTTTATTAGTTGATTAGTAAACCATCTATTTAGAATCGGAAATCAAGTTCCATATCCACCAGATTGTAGTTGTGCTTGTCTGCAGCAAGGGTACGGTCATTCACACGTGCGTACTCGAAGTTAAGTTGCAGATTCTTCGTAAAGAAGTAGTTCAGACCCACCTCACAAGAATTGAGGGATGTACCCCACTCCTTGGATTTCCTGTAAGTCTGATAACGTGCCTTCGCATGGAGCTTTGACTCTACTACCGGCACGATACCGAAGACATACCAACCGTCGGCCTTGTCACCAAGGGCATAGTTGATGGTTGTGTTGCCTACGACACCAGATCCAAGACCCTGACTGTGCAGATACTCCGCACGGAAAGTGTATTCATCCTTATCATATTCAGCAGAGATACAGTAACGATTCAGACCGACACTCTCATTAGTGCCATTCATCGTGGTCATGCCACCATGACTACCTGTCCATCCAAAGACACCGACGCGTACACCTTGTATCGGCATCACCCATACACCACCGATAATATCCTTGCGGTTATCCTTGTCGCTGCGGTTGATACCCTCACCATTGAAGACACCCACCTGATAGTGCAGCAACGCACGACCATTAGAGTTGGGGAAGACATCACCTTGCACCTGAATACCGATGTCACGTCCACCACTCGACTTCTCACCGGCACGGTCGCCGAATCCTGACAGACGGTTGATCACATCAGCATAGCCGCGCCATCCCTGTGTGATCGGGTGTGTGGGGTTCTCGAAGGTAAACGGACGTTTGAACTGACCGACTCTTACTTTGAACTCCTTATGGGCTACCCACTCTGTGTAGAGATCAACCAACTGTACGGTAGGCTCTCCCGGGCCCTTGGCATTGGTGCCCTGCACCTGGGCACGCCAGTCGAACTCACCAACCTTGCCATCCAAGATCATACGCAACAAGCGCAGGTTGAAAGTGTTGCTCTTGGCATCTTCCTTATCCTGTGCCTGATACTGCAACATGCCATAGCCACTGAACTTGATATTATCATACCATTTTTGAGGTTTTTCCTGTGCACTAGCGCTGAGTACTGCTAACATCAGCAGGCAAACTGTCATCACTCTTTTTCTCATAATTGTTAAGGTTAAGATTGTTATTAATAGATTTGATTATTTCCTGATCTGCAGCAAGGCCACATTCTCTACATGCGGCGTATGGGGGAACATATCCACCGGCTGTATGGCCATCACCTCGTATTTCTCATCCATCATTTGTAAATCACGCGCCTGGGTGGCAGGATTACAACTCACATATACGATACGCGTGGGAGCTGCCTGAAGGATGGTCTTCACCACGTCGGGATGCATGCCGGCACGTGGAGGATCGGTGATGATCACATCCGGGCGACCATGCTCGGCAATAAAGTCATCGGTAAGGATATCCTTCATATCACCGGCAAAGAACGCTGTATTCTCGTTGCCGTTGATCTCTGCATTGATCTTAGCGTCGGCAATAGCCTCCTCCACATATTCGATACCGATCACCCTGCTGGCCTTGTGAGCCACGAAGTTGGCGATGGTTCCCGTGCCGGTGTATAGGTCATATACCAAGGGCTTCTCGGGAAGGGCCTCCAACCATTTGTCTTTCCTGAAGGCAAAGTGTCTCACCACCTTATAGAGCTCGTAGGCCTGCTCCGTATTCGTCTGGTAGAAACTCTTCGGCCCCACCTTGAAGCGCAGATCCTCCATCTGCTCAAAGATATGGTCGTTGCCTTTGTACACGAAGATCTCCTGATCACCGATGGTGTCATTGCCCTTCTGGTTGTCTAACCACAACAGGGAGGTGATCTGCGGGAACGTATCGGCGATATATTTCAACAAGGTGTCGGCCTGCTCTTTTTCCTGGGCATACTGAGCATCGTGTGAGAAGTGGAACATCACGATGATCATCCATTCGCCGGTGTTTGAGTTGCGCATGATGACATCGCGTAACAATCCCACCTGAGCGCGCAGGTCAAAGAACGTCATACCCAACTCCACGGCCTTGGCATAGATACCATTGCGGATATCATTGTGCAGACGATCCATCAACCAGCACTCCTGAATGGGCAGCACCTTATCAAAAGCTCCTGTGATGTGGAAGCCCATGGCCGGCACATTCTTCGCACTGGCCATCTCACCCTGATCCAGACTCATGCGCGGCAACGTAGCCACCTCTTCCTTCGTGAGGAAACGGCGGTTAGAGCAGGCGAAGTCCATCTTATTACGATACTCCTTGTTTTTGACGCTGCCCATGATCGGCTCAAACTTAGGCAGTTTAATCTTTGCGATACGAATCAACTGATCCACCACCTGCTGATGCTTCATGCGAAGCTGCTCCTCGTAAGGGATCATTTGCCACTTACATCCGCCACACGTGCCAAAATGCTTGCAGAAAGGCTCTTGACGACGCTCACTATACTTGATGAAGCGCTGCACTTGAGCCTCCATATAACTATGCTTCTTGCGGAACACCTGCAGGTCGACCACATCGCCAGGAACAGCGAAAGGCACAAAAACAACCATATTATCTACACGCGCTATGGACTTTCCATCAGCAGCGTAATCTGTTATTGTGATATTCTCTAATATCGGTAGAGGTTTCTTTTTTCTTCCCATTCTATCTATTTAATGCTACAAAGATAATGAAAAATCCGATTAAGCGAGTAGAATTAAAGTTTTTTTTACTCCAAAACTGTAGAAAAAAAATAAATTCATGTAGCAGTGGGCATATTAACAGCATCACATGACCACAGCGTCCACCTTATAATATTGGCAAATGCCTCCTGTTGACTTAAGTCAGCCGACTCACTTTAATATATAGTTACTGTAGGCACTATAGTTACTATAGCTATTTAATAAGGTAAGAAGTGCAGAAATATTACAAAACAATAAATCTCAGATTTTTTTTGGTAGTTTTCTAAATAATTTATAACTTTGCAGACTATAAAATAACTAACTTTCATTTATTAATAATAAACACGTTTATGAGCGAAAAAAGAGTTTATCTGTTCGGTAACGGTAAAGCCGAAGGTAATGCTAAGATGCGTGAGGAGCTTGGCGGTAAGGGTGCAAACCTCGCCGAGATGAATCTGATTGGTGTGCCTGTTCCTCCAGGATTTACAATCACCACCGACTGCTGCAACGAGTACTACAAGGTAGGTCAGCAGAAGATCATGGAGATTCTCAACGATGATGTAACCAACGCTGTTAAGCACATTGAGGTGCTGATGAACAGCAAGTTCGGTGATGCCGAGAACCCACTGCTCGTCAGCGTACGCTCTGGTGCACGCGCTTCTATGCCGGGTATGATGGATACCATCCTGAACCTTGGTCTGAACGATGAGGTTGCCGAGGGTATGGTGAAGAAGACCAATAACCCCCACTTCGTATACGACAGCTACCGTCGTTTCGTACAGATGTACGGTGACGTGGTGCTCGAGATGAAGCCGGTGAACAAAGAAGACATCGATCCGTTTGAGGAGATTATCGAGCAGGTAAAGGCCCGTCGCGGTGTGAAACTCGACAAAGACCTCTCGGTAGAAGAGCTCAAAGACCTGGTACAGCTGTTCAAGGCTGCCATCAAGGAGCGCACAGGCAAAGACTTCCCCAACGATCCTATCGAGCAGTTGTGGGGTGCTATCTGCGCCGTATTCCGCAGTTGGATGAACGAGCGTGCTATCCTGTATCGTAAGATGGAGGGTATTCCTGATGAGTGGGGAACAGCCGTTTCAGTGATGGCCATGGTATTCGGTAACATGGGCGAC
>CADBSW010000054.1 GCA_902797505.1 uncultured Prevotellaceae bacterium
AAAGTAAAATCAATTGAATGTACTTTCAGGTATTCTGAACCCCTGGAGGGAATGAAAAAGCCAAAGAAAAAGAAGGAGAAGAAAAAGATAATGATGAATGGCTTGGAATTTATCCCCTTATATGAACCAGGATATTAAGATGCATAAAGATGAAGAAGCTATTATTATTTACCCTTTTACTAATATGTAATTTGACATTTTCTGAGGCCAGAAATCCCAAATATGAGAAGATGCTGAAGCACCTTGTACGCCATCAAAAAGAGTATGTGGGCATGGATGCGGGTGCTTTCTACCAAAAGATACAGGAAGATGGATTTCCAATCAGGTGGGTAAACCTTGATGATGGATTTCGGCGTAATCGATGGGAAATTTCTGGCATCGGCTTATTTTCCGAAACACGACTCCAGATGGTGGGGAAAAAAGAGTTTTATTCAGTCATGATAACATTTGAGGAGAATACCATGCCTTCCGAAGGCTTTTGTATGGATATTCCCCGCGACCCGTTTCCTTTGGAAATGCCAGACAACGATCCATTTGTCAAAGGGGTTCTCGAGAAGACAAAATCCTTCAAAGTAAAGTCAATAAAGTGTACTTTCGGTTTTTTTGAGCCCTTGGAAGGGATGAAAAAATCAAAGAAAAAGAAGGAGAAAAAGGAATCAGATCTAATCAATGGGGATACATTTCGAATCTATGAACCAGGATATTAATGAATTGAAAGAATACAAGTGGAAAGATCGTTGCCAAGAACCTACGCGGTGAGGATCTGCTGAATAAAATGGCAGAGTTGCTGAAGTAATATAGATAATATGTATAACAATTAAAACATTATTTCTTATGAAAAAATTTGTTTTATTTTTATTATTAATTATTGGAGTATGTAATGCTAATGCTGGAAATTTACATACATGGTATAATGTTGATGACTGGAATTATGAGTTAATAGGGCAGGACTATACTAACTCCCATGGAACTTATGGGTATATAGATGTTTATATCGATGGTGAAGTGATTCCAATTATTCGTGTCATCGGTAATTGCTCGTTAAATAGAATGTTAGAGCTATTCATTCAGATAGAAGACTGGCAGGATATTCTGGCTGAAGCAAGAGATGCTTACTTAGATTGGAAAAATAAGCGGCAACAAGGTTTAATTACTTATTCTTGGGATACAAGAACTTATGCTGTTCATGATAATTCTTAATTGAACGAAGATGAAAAATCAGATTATTATAATAGCCTTATTTTCCTGCGCTTGCATGCAAACCATGCAGGCACAGGAGAAATCCCTGTTCACTGTGCACTATACGTTAGGAAGTGAGACAGAAAGTCCTGAGCTATGGCATCATTATAAGCTGGATGTGGGAAAGGAGACGAGTCATTTTTATGACTGGAACGAAATACAAAACAAGCAGATCAACGACAGTGTATGTAAGTCTAGGGGTGAAACACCACGAGAAGACTCATATAGCTTCCATTGCATAGGGGTGGAAGGATTTCATCCGACCCCCACACATCTGCATGTATTGAAAAACACACCGACAGAGAACGAGGTGCTCGTCTCGGACATCATCAACTCTTTGGGGAGCAGAAACAATGTTTATTATCAAGAGCCCATAGCGGATTATAGTTGGGAGATGATAGAAGGTGACAGTGTCATCGGAGGTTATGCCTGTCAGAAAGCACAGATGATCTACCGCGGACATACCTGGGTGGTGTGGTTTACTCCGGAGATTGCCGTGAGCGACGGTCCGTGGAAACTATGTGGCCTGCCCGGTCTTATCCTTGATGCTGCTGATAAGGAGGGTGACTATCACTTTATGTTTACCGGTTTGGAGAACGCTACCGACAGGGAGATCCTCCTCAATACAAACAACAGTAAGAAGACAACAGCCAAAGACATGTATAAGATGTTTGTAAAGGCTAATGAAGATATGAATGCGCGCATGCCGGCGGACATGTTGTCTCACATGGGTAATAAGAAACAGCGTATTCGTCTTTTGGAACACTTGTCAGAATAATGACCAGACGACAACTTCTTATCGCTTGTCTGTGCTGGTTCTCTCTCTTAGCGATGGCACAGACATATACCGGCAGTGTGCGCGACACGCAGGGCCGCCCATTGCCTCGTGCCTCTGTTTCAGCTAAGTCAACTGGCAATAAGGTGGTGGCCTTCTCACTGACCGATAAGGAAGGTAGGTTTAAACTGTCTGTCGGAGAGAAGAAGGCCTCTACGATTGCCGTATCGATGATGGGCTATGCCACCAAGTCGGTTGCGATAGACAGCTTCAAGAACGACAGCAGGATTGTTCTCGAAGAGCAGGTACAACAGTTGAAAGAGGTGAAGGTGAGACAGCAGCGTGTCAGTCAGGAGGGCGACACACTGGTATATTCCGTGGCCGGATTCAAGCAAAAGAGTGACCGAACGATTGCTGATGTGCTGGCGAGGATGCCGGGAATCAAGGTGAACGACAACGGATCGATCACGTATCAGGGAGACCCCATCAACTCTTTCTATGTAGAGGGTATGGACCTGATGGGCAACAGCTATGCACAGATCAGTGAGAACCTGCAGGCAGAGAAGGTGAAGAATGTGGAGGTGTACGAGAAACACCAACGGGTAAAAGCCAAACGGGGAATAGAGAATGTACGGACGGCCGCCCTTAACCTGGTGCTGGATGAGAAGGCGAAAGGAGTATGGCAAGGGAATATCGACGTGGGCACGGGTACTGCCGTGCAAGACTCTGCCACCTGGCTGCGCAAACTGAAATGGAATGAGATGATGTTTGGAAAGAAGCTGCAGACGGTCTCCATCTATCACCATGCCAACGTGAATGAGAGATCCAACAGACGGATAGTGTCGCAGTTCTTGCCGACAGTGGGCCATAGCAGTGCGGTATCCTTCGTCAACCATCCGCCGGTGGACAACAACCGTTACCTGCGTGAGGACAGTCATATGGCCACCACCAACTGGATAACACGCTTAGGGGAGGATGCTACCTTGCGAACGAACATGTATGCCTCGTATGGGCATGACAAGGCATCATCGCAGGTGGAGACACAATACCTCGATGTGCTCAACGCCACACTGATCGATGAGTATTCCACAGGCTCGGGCAACCGACAGGACTATGGGGTGTCACTCAACTATACTCTGAATGCCAGTAAGACGTATCTGAAAAACGAGCTGAAGACGAGTCTTAACAAGGTGGACTGCAATGGATATACACTACTCAACAGCCAGAAAACACCTCAGCGATCAGAGACGAAGCGGGCAGAGATAAGGGATCAGATTAGTGGTTTCCTGCGCTTTCGTAACAACCAAACTGTAGATGTGAGCGGAGGCTTCGGTTACAGCTATAGGCCATCGTCGCTATTGTTGCTGAACGGCAGCGTGCAGGAGTCGAACACACACACCTTCGATGCAAGTGGCTCTGCCAGCTATGGCCACACGCTATGGAAACTGGCGGTGCGCTATATGGCAGGATTTGACCTGTCGGTAAACCGGCTGGCCCTGTATGGAAACGGCTATCAGGGGGAGCGCGAGGATAACCGATCCATGAAATGGCATATCACCCCCTCAACAACGCTCCCGATGGGTAAACTGCAGTTCAGCCTCTCCCTGCCTATCCAGTGGTATAACCGTTCGTTTGAGTGTGACAACAGGAATGATTTTATCGTTGACTGCCGGGCGGAGATGGCGTATGAGACACAAAGCGGTGTCAATACTTATCTGAGATACAACAGCAGTTGGATGCCGGGAATGATGCCCTCAAACTTATCTAAATATACGGATTATCGTAACAAAACAACAGACAACGGTAGGTTCAACGATAACAGGGTGCAAACCGTGGACTGGTCGACTAAATACAGAAACCTGATGTGGGGACTCAATGCCAATGCGCAGGTCGGGGTATCCTTCACAGGAAAGAGCCCACTCTATGAACGTTCCTTGCAAGACGGAGAGTACCAAAGTGTGCTTACCCAACATCGGCATGGCAGCAGGAGGCTTTTCATTAATGCCTCAGCATCGAAGACCTTAGGTTTCTGGAGAGCCATGGTAAACTTAACCGCAGGGGCGTCTCACTCTTCGTATAAGATGATCGTGGACAATAATCTGCAGTCGTGCTCATCCGACAATGCCTCCGTAACGCTCGACTGGAACATGCAACCCCTCAGTTTCCTCTCCTTGAAAGGACGGTCGACGATGTCATGGAGAAAACAAGACATTGGCAACAGTATCATGCCCTCGCTGCGCGATAATGTCACCGGGCAGCATCAACTGACTACCTATCTCATGTTCCACCCCATCATGATAGAGTGGAGCAGCTACCTGTCGCACAATAATGACAAGCGGGTGCCTGTAAGCTCATTCTCGGATATCCTCATACGTTTACGCAAGAAACATCTTGAGGTGACACTCTCCTGCCAGAACATCTTCGGCAAGAAGAGCTATTACCAACGCACGGTAACTACCAACATGGAGCGCTATGAGATCTATACCCTGCGGCCACGCGAGATAATGGCATCCGTGTCATTTGATCTGTAATCTTGCGCAAGGTCGTAGTTATCATTGCCAATAGTCCGGATACCTCGGACTGGGAGTCCGGGGTACTTGGACTATGAGTCCAGTAGGACCTATTTCGCTCGCGTGTTGTAGTTTAACGATTTTAGTTGACTACTTTCAGCCTTATTTGTGATATAGGTTGATCCGGTTAATAATTATTTTTAAATTATGTTG
>CADBSW010000055.1 GCA_902797505.1 uncultured Prevotellaceae bacterium
GAAGAGTGACGTGAAGCGTGAGGACATCTTCCTCGTGACGAAAGTGTGGATTGCGAACGCTGGTGAGGAGAAGGCCGCACAGAGCATCGACGAGAGTCTGCGCAAGTTGCAGACCGATTACATCGACCTGCTGCTCATCCTTCAGGCATACGGTGATCTGTTCGGCTCGTGGCGGGCCATGGAAAAGGCATACAAGGACGGCAAGGTTCGTGCTATCGGTGTGTCTAATTTCCAGGCTGCAAGATTTTTCGACTTTGCCCACTATGTGGATGTAAAGCCGATGGTTAACCAGTTGCAGTGCACCCCGATGATTCAGCAGACAGGCATTGAACCGCTGCTGGCAGAGACCGATACGAAGATGATGGCCTGGGGACCGCTCGGAGGTCAGGGCGTTGACGGCATCGTGAAGAGCGAACTGCTGGCTGAAATTGGCAACAAGTATGGAAAGAGTGCCGCACAGGTGGCTCTCCGCTGGTTGACGCAGCGCGGTATCGTGGCCATTCCTAAGTCGAGTCACAAGGAGCGCATGGCGCAGAACATCAACATCTTCGACTTCAAGTTGACGATGGAAGAAATGACTCAGATAGCCACGATGAACCAACACGACGCGGGAACCATCAACTTTCAGGACCCGCAGTTCGTGAAATATCTTATCGAAACCTACGGATGAAAGTACTATTGATCAACGGAAGTCCTCACGCTCATGACTGTACTTATACGGCTTTGGGCGTGGTGGCTGACGAATTGCAGAAGGCTGGCATGGAGACAGAGATCATCCACGTCGGTCATAAGGACATCCGGGGCTGCATCGGCTGCTATAAGTGCCGTGAGTTGGAACGCTGTGTCTTTGACAAGGACATGGTCAATGAGGTAGCCAAGAAGTTTGAGCAGGCCGACGGACTGATTATCGGTTCTCCCGTCTATTATGCAGGAGCGAATGGAACGCTGGTGTCATTTCTCAACCGGTTGTTCTTCTCAACATCGTTCGAGAAGCGTTTCAAGGTGGGCGCAGCCGTTGTCTCAGCCCGCCGCATGGGCACCACGGCCACGCTCGACCAACTGAACAAGTATTTCCTGCACGGCGAAATGCCAGTGGCTGCGAGCCGCTATTGGAATGCCGTGCATGGTAATTCACCTGAAGACGTAATGAAAGATGAAGAAGGACTACAGACGATGCGTGTGCTGGGTCGCAACATGGCTTTTCTTATCCGTGCCATCTGTGCTGAGCGTGAGCATGGCGGCTTGCCAGAGCAGGAACCCCAGCGTATCGCAACGAATTATATCAGATAATCTAATGAATGACAAAAGTCAGATAGAAGCCCTCTACCTCGAGATGTACAAGGCAATGGTAGAGAAGGATACAGCAACATTAAGCCGTGTTCATGCCGATGATTTTGTACTGATTCACATGACAGGCATGCACCAGTCGAAGCAGGTGTATATCCAGTCAATCGCCAACGGCACGCTGAACTACTATTCAGCCGAGCACGAGCAGATGGACATCAGGGTCAATGGCAATAAAGCTACCCTCACAGGTCGTAGTCGAGTCAATGCCGCCGTCTTTGGCGGAGGTCGTCATACATGGCGTCTGCAACTATATTTCGACCTTGTCAAAGAAGATGGGAAGTGGCGGTTTACACTTGCGCGTGCTTCAACATATTGAGAATAACATCAGGGAACTTGTCGTATACTTCCTATCTCCTGACTCGGTTTTACAATACTTATTATCTTTAGACAGACTTATTCTGCACAAAAATAGGCAAAATAAGTCTAAGTCTAAAGATTTATTTGTATTTTTGTAATTCCAATTTGACGAAGACAATGAATATAGAAGACTATCATGAATTTTGCCTTTCATTAGGTACAGATGTGGAAGAAAAACTGCCTTTCACCGCTTTCAACTATGCCAGTGGCGTTTTGGTGTTCTACGTCAATGGACACATGTTTTCGTTCTTTGACTGCGATAACTTTGGCATAATTACTCTTAAATGCCAGCCCGACCGCATTGAGGATCTGAAAGCACGATATAGTTGTATCGGCAAACCATTTAATCTATCACCAAAGTACTGGATTGGCGTTGATGCAAATGAAGCTACTGACGACCTTCTTCAAGAATTAACACGTAATTCATACGAGATCGTCAGAACAAAATACAGAAAATAGTTGCACGGAAAGGTTATGGGATCTGTCACCAAATTATCATAGACAATGCTGGTAAAGAAAACTGTGTGAATAGCTTTAATGTCCTTGGGGCTTTATTCTATTCGCCAGCTCTTTGGTATTCAGCACTTCGATGATGCTGAAAGCGAAAACGTCATCTTCTTGAAGAACTGTTCCAAATCTACATCGGAGTTTTACTCAATAGCGGCCAGTGCTATCTCGGCGCGTTTATTGGTGGCGTTTGTCTTAGCACGTGCCACAAGAGCCACGATAATGATCGGAAGCACCACAAAAAACCCTAACAGGACTATCATTTCAGCAAATTTCATATTTTCTACTTTTTAATTGTTATACACCTATTATTCATTGAGCTCGCTCATATATTTAACGAATAAGAAGGAAAAAAAGTGACGTGAAGGAAGTTTTTCTTCATATAATTAGTTTTACTTGATGTTCCAGTCAAAATTTTAAAGCTCATACATACAGCAACTTATGCAAATGGTCATCACTAAAAGTGAATACAATATTTGGAGTTATAGGATTAATTCATTAATTTTGAAAGCGAAAATATGTTGGCTGGGTATAAAAGACTCATATGAAGAAACAGATATAATTAGCGAATAAAGATATGAAACAATTGATCATTATCTTTTCTATGTTATTTTTCTGTTCGTGCAGTTCAGAAAAGGTTACGGCAGAAAAGGCATACGAGGGAGTAAACAACTATTGTCATGAGATGTATGACTGGAGTATTGCGAAGGATAATCCCTCCATTATGAATGTGATGATGGGGGAAGAATCGGATTCTACGTATGAGGTGGTATTTCGTAGTTATACAGGGGCAACGGTTAGTTTTTATGTTAATAAAACAACTGGTAATACAAGAATGGTGGAGAAAGTTCCTTTACTCAATATCGAGAATGATGCAGGAACAATTAATTTGTTTGATTATTTAAAGAAAGAAGAATAGGTGCGATATGTTCAGAATAAGCACTTACCGTTTGTTATTCAGGTATTGGCTCGGCGATACACCAAAATGTTTTTTAAACATACGGGTAAAATGTTGTGGGTATTCAAAACCCAGTTGCTCTGCCGTGCTGGTAATGCTTACTCCACTAATGAGTAACTTTTGAGCTTGTTGCATGACAAAACGGCGAATGATATTCCCCGCAGTATCATCTGTCATCTGCTTGATCAAGTCACCAAAGTAGTTGGGTGAAAGAAAAAGTTCTTGGGCGCAATATTTTACCGAAGGTAGTCCATAGGTCAGTTGCTGACCTTCTTCATAATATCGTTTGAGCAGGTTTTCAAAGCGTGTGAGCAGATCGCTGGATGATTGTACTTGCGAAGAGAGTTGACCAGCATAATATCTGGCTATATATTCCAGGATCAGTTGAAGATAAGCCACGATAATGTAGGGTGTCTGTCCGTCGGCATCAGGGAGTTCCTTACGGAGGGTTTCGAGCAGGTTGACAATAGTCAATCTCTGTTCTGCCGTCATCAACAGGGCCTCATTGGTATTGTATGAGAAGTATGTATAAGAGGGCATCCTGTGTTCGAGGTCTGTTCCATGGATGAGTTCTGGATCAAACAACAATGCCCATCCTTTGGTTTGTATCTCTTCGCCCGTATCAGCCTTGCCGCCTATCTGTCCTGGCGCAACGCACATCAAGGCATGACGATGAAGGTCGTAGGTAGTAAGACCGTAGGTAAGTTCCTCTAATGTCTCGTCACCGATAAAGATGCCGTAAACATCGTAGTTGTTGAGGGAATGACGGCAATGCTCCAGTTCGTCGTAATGGATAACTGATACGAGCGGATGCAATACGGGCGCACCAATATAGCGGGCGTAGTCGTTGACGTTGTGAACCTTCAGTATTTTGGTTTTCGACCGAGACTGCTCACTTTCTACCGAATTGATGAGAGCACCATCCTTTTCTTTCTTCATCGCATTCTTCTTCATTACAACTGCAAAGATACACATTTTTTCTATTATCAGTAATTTTGGTTAAACAATCCGTGTTTTAATTAACAATAAGGTAGTATTATCATTGTATCTTTGCAGCGTGATTTCATCACAACACGAAACTCACGATGCCTCAGCAATTGGAGCAAGAACCTTTATGACCGGCTATCAAGAGTTTTACATTCAGTTGAACTAATAAACAATATTGACTATGGCAAAGATCGCATTAGGAACCTGGGCATGGGGCGCAGGAGCATTCGGTGGCGACACCGTGTTTGGTAGTAAGACAGACGTGGATAACCTGAAACCCGTATTCGACGCGGCAATGAAGGCAGGACTCTCTCTTTGGGATACCGCTACGGCATACGGCATGGGCGAGTCGGAAAGAATACTCGGCACACTGGCAAAGGAATACAAGCGCGAAGATGTTCAAATCTCCACTAAGTTCACACCGCAGATTGCCGAGGTGTTCGAAAACTCGGTTGAGAAGATGGCAGATGCATCTATCGAGCGTATGGGTTGCGACTATATTGACATTTACTGGATTCACAACCCGATGGATGTGGAGCGCTGGACTCCGGGATTGATTCCCCTGTTGCAGTCGGGTAAGGTAAAGCGCGTAGGTGTGTCAAACCATAATATCAAAGAGATCAAGCGTGCCAACGAGATTTTGGGTGAGGCTGGCTTTAAGGTATCAGCTGTGCAAAACCATTTCTCACTGCTTTACCGCTCATCAGAGAAGGGTGGCGTGCTCGACTACTGCAAAGAGAACGGCATTGAGTTCTGGGCTTACATGGTGTTGGAGCAAGGCGCCCTCTCTGGTAAATATAATAAGGAGAACCCACTGCCAGAGGAGAGCGACCGTGGCAAGAAATACAACCCCGTCCTGCCACAGTTGGAGGCATTGACAAACGAGATGAAGGCGATTGGAGAGAAGTATCATGCCAGTTGCTCACAAGTAGGCATTGCCTGGGCTATCGCCAAGGGCACGATGCCCATCATCGGAGCTACGAAGGAGCGTCACGTCATCGAGGCAGCCGAGGCCGCTAAGATACAATTAACTGCTGAGGAAGTTGCACGCTTGGAGGAGCTTGCCGATGCCACTGGCATTGATACCCGTGGCGGTTGGGAACATAGTATGGAGTAATTGATAATTGAGAATTGATAATTGAGAATTGAGAGTTAGAGTTTTATTGCTGTCCGTGATGACAGCTGCTAATATGTATGCTCAGGGCGTGATTGATGTGCACAGTCACATCATCACACCTGAGTTTTTGTCATCTCTCGAAGACGAGGGACGGTTGATGGACGAGGGTTTTCCTCTGCCCAAATACGATGCCGAGACACATCTGAAATGGATGGATCAGGCAGGTGTCAAGACATCAGTATTGACATTGGCGGCCCCCCAGCCGACATCTGCAAAGGTAGTACGCAGCACTAATGAGGCCGCCGCAAAGTTAAAGCAAAGGCATCCCGGTCGTTTCCTGTTTTGTGCGGCCCTGCCATTGCCCGATGTGGATGCTGCCATCCGTGAGGCCATCTATGCTCTTGACACCCTGAAGGCCGACGGGATAAAACTGGCCACCAACGTAAGCGGTCAGTATCTTGGTGCGCCCGAGCTCGACACACTGTTCTCTGTACTCAACGATCGGAAGGCTGTCATCATTCTACATCCTCACCGTCCGGAGCCAGTCAATCGTCAGGTCATGCAGCAGACACCACTTGCCATGCAAGAATATCTCTCGGAGACCACACGCGCCGTGGCTAATATGATCAGTCGTAATGTATTGGCACGCTATCATGATATAAAGGTGGTTGTCCCCCATTGTGGAGCCTATCTGCCTTTGGCCATTCCACGAATGAAGTCGCTGACGCCTGTGATGCAGGCAAACAAGATCGTGGGCGAGATCGATTATGAGGCTAATCTGGCTGCACTCTATTACGACCTTGCCGGAGCACACTCACCAGAGGTTATCCGCATGATGCTCACCATCACCACGCCCGATCATCTGCTCTATGGCTCCGACTATCCCTATGTGTCTCCACAGGTACTCACGAAGAGTCTTCAGCGGATGAAGGGTTACCTGACAACAGAGCAAGATCTCACTCCTTATAAGGAAATGATTCTTTGGAAGAATGCGGAAAAGTTATTTAAATGAATAATCAAATAAAAATGGAATACGTAAAACTGGGAAACTCAGACCTTCGTGTATCACGCATCTGTCTGGGCTGTATGGGTTTTGGCGATGCCAGCATCGGACAACACTCATGGACCATCGGTGAAGAACCTACTCGCGAGATCATACGTCGTTCGCTCGATCTCGGTGTAAACTTCTTCGATACAGCCATCGCCTATCAGTTAGGCACCTCAGAGCAGTTTGTGGGACGTGCCTTGCGGGATATGGCAAGACGTGAAGATGTTGTGGTAGCTACGAAGTTCTTGCCTCGCACAGACGAGGAAATCCAACAGGGCATTGATGGCCGGCAACATGTGCTCAACAATATCAATAGCAGTCTGGAGCACCTCGGCATGGACTATGTCGATTTGTACATCTATCACATCTGGGACTACAAGACACCTGCAGAAGAGATCTTGGAGGGCATGAATGAGGCTGTTCGCTCGGGTAAAGCCCGCTATATCGGTATCGCCAATGCCTACGCCTATCAGGTAGCAAAGATGAATGCCCTGGCAGAAAAGAATGGTTGGGCAAAGTTCATCAGCGTGCAGAATCACTACAACCTGATTATGCGTGAGGAGGAGCGGGAGATGTTCCCCTACTGCCGCGAAGAGAATATTGCCATGACTCCCTATAGTGCACTGGCTTCCGGCAAACTGGCCAAACGACCAGGTGAGACATCGAAGCGTCAGAAAGAAGATGCATTCATGCACTTCAAGTATGATGCCACCGCCGAACAAGACAACCGTATTGTGGAGCGCGTAGTAGAACTGGCCGACCGCTATGGGGTGGAGATGACGCAAATCTCTCTGGCATGGTTGCTTACCAAAGTGGAATCTCCCATCGTAGGAGCTACCAAACTGCATCACATCGAGGGAGCCGTGAAGTCGCTCGACGTCCACCTTACAGCCGATGATATCCGTTATTTGGAAGAGCCCTACATACCACACAACCTCTCTGGCGTGATGGCAGTGAACAAACCCATCATGAACGAAGAACCCGTTTGGGTGGCAGCAAGTAAGAACAAATAAAACCAATGAATATGTGAAGAGTCTGAAACTGCCCACCATGCAGCCACTCGACCCAGAGACAATGAAACTTATCTTCAGAAAACGACATTAAAGAATATCATTATGAAAAAAACAGTAATCATGCTCACGGCTCTGCTGGCTATCAGCCTCAGCGCCTGTTCACAGAGTAATAAAAAGGAGAACAACGAAATGAAGAAAACATTAGTAGCTTATTTCTCAGCATCAGGAGTAACGAGAGGTGTTGCCAAGCAGTTGGCAGAGGTGACTGGTGCAGACTTGCATGAGATCAAGCCGGCACAACCCTACACGGATGCTGACCTTGACTGGCGTGACAAGCAGTCGCGCTCTTCCATCGAGATGCAAGATAAGAACTCGCGTCCTGCCATTACCGACAAACTCCAGAACATGCAGGATTATGACGTGGTGTATGTGGGCTTCCCCATCTGGTGGTACACCTGTCCGACGATTATCAATACCTTCATGGAGGCATACGACTTCCAGGGAAAGACCGTCATCCCCTTCGCTACATCAGGAGGCTGCAGCATCAAGAAAGCCAATGCTGATCTGAAAGCTGCCTATCCCCAATTGAATTGGAAAGAAGGCAAACTGCAGAACCGCGTTTCAAAGGATGAACTGAAGAAATGGGTAGAAGATAATCGTTGATACATAAAAAACAGATTATTGAGATCAATCTATATCGCAAATAAGACTCAAAGTAGTCAACTAATATCGTTATACTACAAGTAAAAGAGAGTTCTAATACTTAAGACTGGGAGTCCTGCGTATTAGGACTCTCAGTTTTATGTACTAGGACTCCCAGTTTTATGTACTAGGACTCCCAGTTTTACGTATTAAGACTCTTCGTTTTAATACCTATAGCCAACAATGAAAAGGACTCTGGCTATGCGGAATTATTTAGTTACGCGGAACCAATCGACATCAATCCATCCACGATCCACCTTCACCTCCGGCTCTATCGACAGGAACCCCATCTTGGCTCCTATCCACTTGCCCTCACGCATCTGGAACTCATCACCGCACTTCTGGAACTTCTTACCATCCATACTATAGAAGAAGGTCACCTTGCCACCGGCTTTCACCTGCATGCGCAGATAGATATCCTCATAGATGGCAGCTTTATACTTTACCTGATCCTTGGCTGTGGGTGCCAACGAAGTGATCGTCTTGAAGGTTTCATTACCACCGCGGTCGGCATCCTTGCAGAAGAGTTGCTGCAACTCGAAGCCGTCACCCGTACGACGAACCACCAGACCGCTGTAGTTCATACCCATCAGCAGCAGTCCGGCATACTGGCCCTCAGCCTTGGAAGCCACACGCACCTTGGCCGTAGCTGTAAAGACATCAGCCGGTGTCTTCTGCAACAACAGGTTGGGAACACCCCAAAGACTGTGCTTCGTCTCCTCCGAACGCGCATAGTTGAAGATGCGCATAAAACCATCGGGAGTTGTCATACCCCACTCCTCGTCATAGTTGGCATGCCATGACCACTGCTTGCCCAACATCGGTGAGTTAAATTCATCACTCTCAGCAGGATTCATGACCGTCTTAAAGTTTGACTTCGGCTTCGTATATTTGGCAACAGGCTCACCACAGCCATCACCATCCTTGTCCACGCCAATCACCGGCCAGCCATCAACCCACTTCATCGGGTTCAGGTGAACGACACGTCCGTAACATCCCTTATCCTGGAAATTCATGAACCAGTCTTCACCATAAGGAGTATGTACCCAACCACCCTGGTGGGGACCGTTGATATTAGACTTGCCCTTAGCCATCACCGTGCGATACTCATACGGTCCGTAGATGTTCTTACTACGAGCAGCCATCTGCCAGCCCTCTTCTACACCACCTGCGGGCCACATGATATAATAGTACCCGTTATACTTATAGAATTTGGGGCCCTCACTGGTGTAGTTGCCATTCTGATTGCCATCAAAGACGATCACGGGATTGCCGATAGCTCGTGTACCATCAGCCGACAGTTCTCTGACCATCAACACAGAGTTGATGTGCTTTCTACTGGCGGCATAGGCATTGACGAGATAACAGCGGCCGTCTTCATCCCACAACGGACAACTGTCGATCAGTCCTTTCCCGGGAACTACGAGCACGGGGTCATCCCAACGGCCTGCAGGATCCTTCGTCTTGACCATATAGATACCATGGTCGGGGTCTCCCCAGTAGATATAAAACTCACCCTTGTGATAACGGATACTGGGTGCCCATACGCCCTCTCCGTGACGCGGAGTCTTGAAATGAGCCTCCATCTGCTTGTCACCGCTATAGAGCGACTGCAGGGCATAACCGATAATCTCCCAGTTGACCAGGTCTTTAGAATGCAGAATGGGTAATCCGGGCACGCAGTTGAAGGTGCTGGCGGTGAGATAATAGTCATCTCCCACCACACAAATGTCAGGGTCACTATAGTCGGCGTTCAACACCGGATTGGTGTAAGTGCCGTTACCGCTATCGGGGCACCATACCTGCGACTTATACTGAGCCGACATCATCAGGGGTACCGACAGGAATAAAAGAGTCAATAGTTTTTTCATTTTGCAATTATAATGTTTTATTAATTCGAAATTACGAGATTACGAAATAAGGGCTTACACTGTCAATACGAAATTATTCTCTATATTACTCATTTTTAATTGGTAATTGACACCATAGACGATGCTCATCAGTTGTTTTACATCCGTGGCCTGATGGGGGATCGACAGAGCCACATGCCCCATGGTGCGCCGCAAGTTGATCTCCACACAAGGGTGCAGCAGGAATCCCTCTTGACGGTCGCTCGTCACGATCATCATATCAACGCCAAAGGCCCCTGCATATCTTCCTCCGAAAAGCTGAGAGAAATAGTCGGTTGCCCTATGGATGATCGTATCCAGCAGTTCTGCCGAAACGTACTTCTCCAGCATCTCCCGTTTCTCCTCCTCTGTGGCGATCAGGTTACCGGTATACGCTCCATTGCGCGTCTCAAAGAGAGAAAGACCGAGATAGTTAACTGCTCCGTCTGCCGACACCTCGAACTCCATGCCGAAATCCTTCACCTTATTATAATATGGCTCCACCATCACCCCACCCTGCGTGTGGATGACGTTACGGATGAATCCTGTGACAGAAGGAGTGAACAGACCGTCGATATAGCGCACGCCACGGCCACTGCTGCTCCAGGGCGCCTTGATCACCATCCTCGGCATCTGCCGCAACAGCTCCTTCACTCTCTCCTCTGTAGTGACATAGACACTCTCACCACAAGTCACGTGCTCCAGTCCTGCCCGTAGGAAAGACAGCGCCTCGGTAGTCTGTACTCTACTCGACAGCAATCTTATCTGCTGCAGTTCTTGATCATTGGGAAGCAGGTTCTCAGGAACCCCTTGTTCTTGGAGCATGGTCTTCAGGGTGATATCCCATCCCCAAGGACAGATATCGTCAAAACGCAGATTACGCAGCTGCTCTTTGTTGAGAAAGAGAATCTCCAGTTTCTTCTTATGGAAATATTTGGTGGCAGCCTTCACGGCATAGGGTATATCATCCACTAATACGGCATCTCCATCAGCAGCCCACAAGGCCGGTATCCACCCCAGGTTCATTCGCAGTTCCTGGGCCGCATGAGGAACCGTGAGATGCTTCCTGTGGTAGGCTAACGCAATGTCGTGTTCGGGGTTAAAAATATGTAGTTTCATGAATGATTTTTCAATATTTCTTTCTTTTCTTTGCAAAAATAATAAAAAAAAACGAGAAATCGCAAACTCTACTTTGCAATTCGAGAAATAATAGCTATATTTGCAAAATTAAATAAACAGATCGAAAATTCATGGAGGCTTTTTTCCGTACACACTCCTACTTAATTGAGCATACCAACGCACCTGTCAGGCGACAGTTGATGGATGAAATCAACTGGGATGACCGTATGATTGGTATCAAGGGTACACGTGGTGTGGGGAAGACTACCTTCTTATTGCAATATGCCAAGGAGCATTTCGATATCTACGATCGTAAGTGCCTCTATGTGAACATGAACAACTTCTATTTCCAGGGCCGCGGCATTGCCGATTTTGCAGGGAAATTCTACAAGCAGGGAGGTAAGGTGCTGCTCATCGACCAGGTATTCAAGGAGCCCGCATGGAGCAAGGAGTTGCGCAAGTGTTACGATCTGTACCCCGGATTGAAGATTGTCTTCACCGGTTCGAGTGTGATGCGACTGAAGGAGGAGAATCCTGAGTTGAACAATATCGTGAAGAGTTATAACCTGCGCGGTTTCTCTTTCAGGGAGTTCCTCAACCTACAGACAGGCAACAGTTTCAGATCGTACACCCTTGAGGAGATACTTAATAACCACGAGCAGATCGTGCGGACCATCCTGCCGAAGGTTTCTCCGCTGCAGTATTTCCAGGATTATATCCACCACGGGTTCTACCCCTTCTTCCTGGAGCACCGTAACTTCTCGGAGAATCTGCTCAAGACGATGAACATGAATACAGAGGTGGATATCCTGCTGATCAAACAGATAGAGCTGAAATATCTGACGAAGATCAAGAAACTGTTCTACCAACTGGCGGTCAACGGCCCCAAAGCACCGAACATATCACAGTTGGCGAATGACATCGAGACCAGTCGTGCCACGGTGATGAACTACATCAAATACCTGGCAGACGCCCGTCTGATCAATATCATCTACCCCCTGGGGGAAGAGTTCCCTAAGAAGCCGAGCAAGGTGATGCTTCACAATACCAACCTGATCTATGCCATCTACCCCATCGACATCAACAGACAGGATGTGATGGAGACATTCTTCGTGAATAGTCTTTGGAAAGATCATAAGGTAAACCAGACGGTGAGAGACAATGTCTATCTGGTAGACGGGGAAAAGAGATTCAGGATTGTGGATGCCCTGATGACCAAGAACATCCGATTCCAGCCAGGCACGATCTATGCCCGCTATAACACAGAGATAGGCAATGGCAATCAGATACCGCTCTGGCTGTTGGGATTCCTATATTAAGAAGGTATTTAGACGAAATATAATAATACATTAACATTAATATTTTATTTAAAATGGCAAAAGAAAAAAAGTTTATTACATGTGATGGAAACGAAGCCGCTGCGCATATCTCGTATATGTTCAGTGAGGTTGCCGCTATCTATCCCATTACCCCATCATCACCTATGGCTGAGCACGTAGATGAGTGGGCTGCAAGAGGTAGGAAGAATCTTTTCGGACAAACAGTCAGCGTAACAGAAATGCAGTCAGAGGCTGGTGCAGCAGGTGCTGTACACGGTTCTTTGCAGGCAGGTGCCCTGACAACAACGTTTACCGCTTCTCAGGGTCTGTTG
This sequence comes from uncultured Prevotellaceae bacterium, assembly GCA_902797505.1. Classification (GTDB taxonomy): domain Bacteria; phylum Bacteroidota; class Bacteroidia; order Bacteroidales; family Bacteroidaceae; genus Prevotella. The sequence goes on from CADBSW010000055.1 coordinate 12,696, forward strand.
CTGATGATTCCTAATATGTACAAGATTGCCGGTGAGCTGTTACCCTGTGTATTCGATGTATCTGCACGTACACTGGCTTCTCACTCTCTTTGTATCTTCGGTGATCACCAAGACGTGATGGCTTGCCGCCAGACCGGTTTCGCCATGTTGTGCGAGGGATCAGTACAGGAAGTGATGGATATGACAGCCGTTGCTCACTTGGCTTCTCTGAAGACTTGTGTTCCTTTCATCAATTTCTTCGATGGTTTCCGTACATCACACGAGTATCATAAGATCGAGCGTTTAGACAATGAGGATATTCTGCCACTGGTTGACATGAACGATATCAAGGCATTCCGCGACCGTGCACTCACTCCTGAGCGCCCTGTTACACGTGGTACTGCTGAGAATCCTGAGACATTCTTCACACACCGTGAGGCTTGCAATCCTTATTATGATAAGGTACCCGAGATCGTAGAGAACTACCTCGGTGAGATCAGCAAGATTACCGGTCGTGAGTATCACCTGTTCTCTTACTATGGAGCAGAGGATGCTGACCGCATGATCATCCTGATGGGTTCTGCTACTGATGCTGCCCGTGAGGCTATCGACTACCTGAATGCCAACGGTGAGAAGGTGGGTATGATCAGTGTTCACCTGTATCGTCCATTCTCTGTTAAGCACTTGCTGGCAGCTGTTCCAAAGAGCGTTAAGCGTATCGCTGTGCTCGACCGCACAAAGGAGCCAGGTGCAAATGGCGAGCCATTGTATCTCGACGTGAAGGATGCTTACTATGATGTAAAGGATCGTCCATTGATCGTTGGTGGTCGTTATGGTCTGGGATCTCACGACACCACACCGGCACAGATCATCTCTGTATTCAACAACCTGGCATTGCCACAGCCAAAGAACCACTTCACCATCGGTATCGTTGATGACGTGACATTCACCAGTCTGCCACAGGTAGAGGAGCTTGCTCTTGGTGGTGACGGTATGTTCCAGGCTAAGTTCTTCGGACTGGGTGCCGACGGTACTGTAGGTGCCAACAAGAACTCTGTGAAGATCATCGGTGACAATACCAATAAATACTGCCAGGCATACTTTTCTTACGACTCAAAGAAGTCTGGTGGTTTCACCTGCTCTCACCTGCGTTTCGGTGATACACCAATCCGCTCAACCTACTTGGTAACCACTCCTAACTTCGTAGCATGCCACGTACAGGCTTACCTGCACATGTATGATGTGACACGCGGTCTGCAGAAGAACGGCCAGTTCCTGCTGAACACCATCTTCGATGCTGACGAGCTGGAGAAGTTCATGCCAAACAAGGTAAAGCGCTACTTCGCACAGAACAATATCACTGTATATACCATCAACGCAACTAAGATTGCACAGGAGATCGGTCTGGGTAACCGCACCAACACCATCCTCCAGTCTGCCTTCTTCCGTATCACTGAGGTGATCCCTGTAGAACTGGCTGTTGAGAAGATGAAGGCTGCCGCCCTGAAGTCTTACGGCGCTAAGGGTCAGGACGTTATTGATAAGAACTATGCCGCTATCGACCGAGGTGGTAAGTATCTGCAGCTGACGGTTGAGCCTGAGTGGGCTAACCTGCC
>CADBSW010000056.1 GCA_902797505.1 uncultured Prevotellaceae bacterium
GAAATGTTAATAGATTGTCAATCAGTATATTGCAATGTTTGATTATTCGCGAAAGCCGGTAAAATGGCAAGTGGGAAACTTTAGTAATTTATAATTAGTTTTCTTTCCGCAAAGATAGTCTTTTTCTTTTAATTCTCCAAAAAAATCCGTATCCGCGCTTCACAGCGAAGATGTGGGATCCTTAGTCCGCCGACTATGTTGTTCCGGGCACCGATACCAAAGGGGGCAGTCTGGGAGCATCATGAAACAATGCATTATTATAAAACCAACAAAAGCTATAAAAACAGACTTTATAATCGTTTAGAGTGGGAGAATTTCCGCAGCAGATTGCGGGTCAAGCCCGCAATGAGGGTAGACGATCCCACAAAGAGAGGGCAAGTCTACAAAGAGAGGGTAAATCTACAAAGAGAGGGTAAATCTGCAATAAGAGGGTCAAGCCCGCAATGAGGATAGATGATCCCGCAAAGAGAGGCAAGCCCGGGATGAGGGGGCATGCCTGCAATGAGGTCCTCTCTCAACCACCCCCAATCCCTCCTTACAATAATGAGGTGGGCATAAGTCGGGCCAATGGGCCACAATGGACGGGCTAATAGGGACCATTGGCCCGACCTTTGGGCCCCTCTCAAACCAGTAACAAAGTATCTAATAACGTGTTGGCAGGCAAAACCCCCATTTTTAGGTATTGCACACTCCCCCGAAACACGCTATCTTTGCATCGTGAATAAGAGATTGATGTAAGGATAATGAAATAAACGATTGAAATTAGAAATCTTGTTCGCTAAATAAAATTCATAATGTTTTTGTATAATCATAAAAAAGGGCCGTCCGAGAGGATAGCCCATTTTTTATGAACAACTGACAAATGATACCCTTATGCTCACATATTATGATTACATAAAAGAGGCTTTGCCTTCATTTTTACCGCAATAACCTACCAATCAATACGTTACAATTATGAAGGCAAACAATTTGCCTTCATAATTTCGAGGTAATTCCTTGGTTTTCGATGCAGATTGTGGAAATAGTGTATAACAATCGCTGACATGCAGATGGATTCGCATATCACATGAAAGTAATCATTTTCACATGAAGTAGTCATTATCTTATGACCAAAACAAGTTGTTTTGGTCTGGAAAAGTGTATTACAGAGGGTGGTAAAATGTATTAACCTCTTACCAAAACAACTTGTTTTGGTCTGATGAAGGCCTATGAAGGCAAAAAGTTTGCCTTCATTCGTGCAATCTTTTGACTATTAACACCTTATACAAAATATGAAGGCAAACTCAATTTTAAGCAAAATAATATCCCTTCGTTTCATAGCCTTAGGGACAGTTATGTACACTATTGCAACGCAAAGATACCAAAAATCCATGCGTCACCTAAATCACCCAAAAGTTATTCCCTAACAACCTGATAATCAGATATCAAAATTCTATTTGACAAAAATCGACGAAGTCAGGAAAATGGAAAATGGAAAATGAAAAATGAAAAAATATTAATTATCAATTATCCATTTTCCATTATCCATTATCCATTTATTGCGCAGCAATATCACTCTTCTTCATCAAAGAACTGGTGGAAGCATGCCACGGCCTCGATGCCCCGACGGTACATGTCGAGCGGCATATTCTCGTTGGGTGAATGGATGGCGTTGCTCTCCAGTCCGAAGCCCATCAGGATGGTCTTGATACCCAGCACCTTCTCGAAGGTGGCGATGATGGGGATGCTGCCGCCACGGCGTACGGGCAGAGGTCGTTTGCCGAAGGCTACCTCGAAGGCACGCTCGGCGGCACGGTAGGCAGGCAGGGTGATCGGACAGACATATCCCTCGCCGCCATGCAGGTAGTCCACCTTCACACTCACACCCTTGGGGGCTATCGAGAGCAGGTAGTCTTTCACCAACTGGGCGATCTTCTCACTCTGCTGATGGGGCACCAGACGGGTGGAGATCTTCGCGTATGCCTTGCTGGGGATGACGGTTTTGGCACCCTCGCCGGTATAGCCTCCCCAGATGCCACAGCAGTCGAAGGCGGGTCGGCAGCCGTTGCGCTCCAGCGTGCTGTATCCCTTCTCGCCGAACACGTCGCTCACGTTGATTGCCTGTTTGTACTTCTCCTCATCGAAGGGGATGTTGGCGATGAGCTCGCGCTCCTGGGGTGCGATATCCTCCACATCGTCGTAGAATCCCGGCACGGTGATGCGGCCGTCTTGGTCGGTGAGCTGTGCGATCATCTTACAGAGGGCGTTGATGGGGTTCATCACGGCACCTCCGAAATGACCAGAGTGCAGATCGCGGTTAGGACCGGTCACCTCCACCTGCCAGTAGGCGAGTCCGCGCAGTCCGGTGGTCAGCGACGGCAGTTCAGCGCTAAGCATCGAGGTATCGCTCACGAGGATGATGTCGGCCTTGAGCAATTCTTTATGCTGCTCGCAGAAGGCTTCGAGGCTGGGTGATCCAATCTCCTCCTCACCCTCAAAGATGAACTTTACGTTGTGACGTAGCAGGTTGTTGGCTACGAGGTATTCGAAGGCTTTTGCCTGGATAAACGCTTGTCCCTTATCGTCGTCGGCGCCACGTGCCCACAGCCGTCCGTCACGGATCTCTGGTTCAAAGGGATCGCTCTTCCACAGGTCGAGAGGCTCCACGGGCATCACGTCGTAGTGACCGTAGATAAGCACTGTCTTGGCGGTGGGGTCGATGATCTTCTCACCGTACACCATCGGGTTGCCATCAGAGGGCATTATCTCAGCACGGTCGACTCCGGCTTGCAGCAAAAGTGTCTTCCACTGTTCTGCGCAGCGCAGCATATCAGGTTTATGTTCACTCTTCGAGCTGATGCTCGGAATACGGATCAGACTGGAGAGTTCCTCCAACATCCGTTGTCTGTTGTCGTCAATAAAGTTTTTAATCATCATATTGTTGTTTTAAGGTTATGTTCTTTATGTTCTTTTTCTCTGTGCCGACAGAGAAAAAGCAACCAAAAAGAGAGCTCGCTATCGCAGCCATTTAAGAGCGAAGGTTGAAGGGGCTCACTCAAAGGTTAAAGCCCCTCTCCTTTGGAGAGGGCCGGGGAGAGGCTTTTAATTCCCAAGCCGCCCCTATGATGGGGCGAGCTTACATTAGTGTAAGAGCGACGGGTAGGAGCGGTTGCATCCCCTCCATGTGGAGGGGCGTGGGGTGGAGAGGCTCTTTTGGAACTTTTCTCCAGAGAAAAGTGAGAAGAATAAATCATAATACAAAGATAATAAAAAAATGGGGAATAGAAATTTAAAAATTAATTAAAATTACGTGATGGTATTGCATTGCATTTATATTTTATCTAAATTTGCAAGATAAAGGGCGCAAGCCCATATATAATAAGGTATAATCATTAAAAACGATATGTATATGAAGAAAGTAAAGTTTATCCTGTTGATGATCGTGACATCGATCATGGTATCATGCGGCACTACCTCTACAGTGCCCATCACGGGAAGAAAGCATCGTCTGTCGGTAAGCGACGAGCAGGTGCTGAGCCTGAGTGCTCAGGAGTACACCAAGTATATGCAGTCGGCCAAGGCTTCCACCAACGCTGCCAACACCGCCATGGTAAAGCGCGTAGGACAGAAGTTGGCTAACGCTGTGGAGACATATCTCAACACCCACGGTTTTGCCAACGAGGTGAAGTATTTCAACTGGGAGTTTAACCTGGTGCAGGATCAGAGTGCCAACGCCTTCTGTATGCCGGGCGGAAAGATCGTGGTGTACGAGGGAATCCTGCCTATCACACAAGACGAGGCATCGCTGGCTATCGTGCTGGGCCATGAGATCGCCCATGCCGTGGCTAAGCACAGTGCCGAGCAGATGAGTAAGGCTACCCGTTCGCAGACAGGCTTGCAGATAGGTAGCGGCATCTTGTCGGCTATCGGTGTGGATCAGGGCATCGCCTCTGCCGCCACGAGCATCGCCAGTCAGGGTCTGCAGTTGATGAACCTGAAGTACTCTCGTGATAATGAGAGTGAGGCCGACCACATGGGACTGGTATTCGCCGCTATGGCCGGTTATGATCCTAATGTGGCTATCTCATTCTGGAAGCGTATGTCTGCCGGCGGTGGCAGTGGCACACCGGCATTCCTGAGCAGTCACCCGTCTGACGAGAAGCGTATCGCCGATATCCAGAAACATCTGCCCGAGGCTATGCAGTATTACAAGGGTGGCACCACATCTACAACTACCACGAAGGCAACCACCAAGAATACTACCACCAAGAAGTCAACGGCCAAGGCCATCAAGACCACGAAGACACTGCACGTGAAGTAGTGGGTTAGCTGATGAACATACTGAAAGTCATCTTCAGGGCGCCCAGGCCGGGTAATATCACCGATATGCCGGCCACCGTGACGCGGTGGTGGAAGCGGAAAAACTACTCGGCGCTCACCTTCTTCGGGTATATCCTCACCAGTGGCGACCAGATAGCCGACCATCTGAACAGTAGGTTCGACTCGCTGAAGAACCACGAGATGATCCACCTCAGACAGGCGCAGAACACGCATAACTCATGGATGTGCTTCTATGTACGTTATCTGTGGTACTCACTCTTAGCGGCGAGGTATTTCCGAAAGTTGAACAACGCCTCGTATTACCTGAACCCCTTTGAGATGGAGGCTTATCTGCACCAGAACGACCTGAGTTACCTGATAGGGCTCGACGAGAGTGGCGGTGCATCGGGGTGGCGCGAATATGCGAAGATGCCGTTAGCAAAGCGACTTACATTGATGAAAGAGAAATACCTGCGCATCGAATAGCAGGAATGCGCATTTTTGCGAACTTATCTTCTTGGTAAGTTCGCATTTTTATTATATCTTTGCGGTAGAATTATGAATGAGATGATTTTATCGATACTCGGCTTCAGTGACAGGGAGTTATTCCTGGTGATGATTGTGGTAGTGACCTACGCCACGCTGTTCATCGTAACGGTGCAAAACAGTAAGCGGAAGATTCTGCAGTTGAACGAGCGCCTTAGGAAGATTGACGCCCTGCGTGAGGAGCAAGAGGAGAAGAGCGAGCAGCGTATAGAGCAGAACCAGCAGCGCATTGCCGAGCTGGAGAAGATTATCCATAAGTTGGGCGATGAGAACTCGATGCTCAAGTTGGAGTTGGAGGAGCGTAAGGCGAAGCTCGACTATAATAATAAGGTGGCGCGCATTGAGCAGGAGAAGCGGCAGCAGGCTGAGAGCGTGATTATGAGTTCTACGGTGTATGCCAAGATTAAGGAACTGCTGGCCAAAGGTCGTAGTCTGGGTGATGATGACTGGAAGGCTGTTACACAGTTGATCAACGAGGTATATACAGGTTTTACCGAGCGGTTATTCAATCTGTATCGCATGACGGAGCAAGACTACCATGTGTGTCTGCTCATCAAGATGCACATCCAGCCGAAGGATATCGCCACACTGACTGCCCACAGCAAGGAGAGTGTGGCCAGCACGCGCAGCCGTTTGTATCAGAAGATCTTCGGCAAGAAGGGCACCACGAAGGAGTGGGACGAGTTCGTGATGTCGCTGTAAAAAAGTGAAGAGTTAAGAGTGAAGAGTGAAGAATTTAAAGTTTAGGGTTTAGGGTTTAGAGTTTAGAGTTTAGGGTTATGATTAGCCCGCAAGGGCGATAGATCATAGGCGGGGGTGTCACCCCCCCGTGGGGTGCGTAAGCCCCCGTGATGAAAAGAAAATTGAAAATTTAATATTACGATTATGATAGAGTATTTTGCATCAAACATGTGGCAGATGTGGGTGATCATCGCCGTGATCTGCCTGATTCTGGAACTGATGAACGGAGATTTCTTCATCATGTGCTTCGCCATCGGCGGTGTCTGTTCGTCGATAGCCGCAGCCGTTGGAGGAAACATCTACGTGCAGTTGGCTGTCTTCGCCATCACCTCGGTGCTCAGTTTGTTCTTCGTTCGTCCGGCTGCCTTGCGCTACCTGCATAAGAACGAGGACACAAGGGTGTCGAATGCCGATGCGCTGATAGGCCAGACGGGTCGTGTGAGTGAGCCGATCGTAGCCGACGGTTTCGGTCGTGTGGCTATCGATGGTGATGACTGGAAGGCACTGTCGGTTGACGGTCAGCCGATCGAGAAGGATGCCCGTGTGCGGGTTGTGTCGCGTGAGAGTATCATCATCACGGTGGAGAGAGTGTAAGAAATTGAAAATTGATAATTGATAATTAAAAATTAATAGATTATGGAAATTAGTCTTGGAGCTATTGTGCTGATCATCATTGTAGCATTGGCACTTGTATTGGTAAAGAAGAGTCTGATCATCATCCCACAGAGTGAGACGAAGATCGTGGAGCGTCTGGGTAAGTATTACGCTACCCTGCAACCGGGTATCAACATCATCATTCCGTTTATCGACCGCGCCAAGGAGATTATCACACTGAACCGCGGCCGCTACGTGTACTCTAACACCATCGACCTGAGGGAACAGGTGTATGATTTCGACAAGCAGAACGTGATCACGAAGGATAATATCCAGATGCAGATCAACGCCCTGCTGTACTTCCAGATCGTGGATCCTTTCAAGGCTGTGTACGAGATCTCAAACCTGCCCAACGCTATCGAGAAACTGACGCAGACAACGTTGCGTAACATCATCGGTGAACTGGAGCTCGACCAGACACTGACATCACGTGATACCATCAACACGAAGTTGCGTGCCGTGCTCGACGACGCCACCAACAAATGGGGTATCAAGGTGAACCGCGTAGAGTTGCAGGATATCACACCGCCACAAAGCGTATTGATGGCTATGGAGAAGCAGATGCAGGCAGAGCGTAACAAGCGTGCCACCATCTTGACATCAGAGGGTGAGAAGCAGTCGGCCATCCTGCAGTCAGAGGGTGAGAAGACATCTACCATCAACCGCGCCGAGGCTCAGAAGCAGCAGGAGATCCTGAAAGCAGAGGGTGAGGCTCAAGCACGTATCCGCAAAGCCGAGGCCGAGGCTATCGCCATTGAGAAGATCACCGAGGCTGTGGGTAAGAGCACCAACCCTGCCAACTACCTGCTGGCACAGAAATATATCCAGATGATGGAGACGCTGGCTAACAACAAACAGGCTAAGACCGTCTATCTGCCTTTCGAGGCTACCAACATGCTGGGTAGTATCGGTGGTATTAAAGAACTGTTTAAACAAGAGTAAAAGATGAAGATTTGTATCGTGGCCGGGGCGCGCCCTAATTTTATTAAGGTAGCCCCGCTCATTAGAGCTATACAGCACACCGACGGCATCAGCTACCAGTTAGTGTATGCCGGGAAAGCTGACGACCTGACACTGGAGACGACACTGTTTGACGACCTGCAGATACCACGCCCTGACGTGTTCTTAGGTGTGGAGAGTACCAGCCTGAATGAGCTCACCGGCATGGTAATGGGTGCCTTTGAGGATTATCTGGAGAAGAACGCCACCGACGTGGTGGTAGTGGTAGATGACTTAGCCAGTACGATGGCTGCCGCTATTGTAACAAAGAAGCAGGGTATCCTGCTGGCTCACTTAGTAGCCGGTACCCGTAGCTTCGACATCAAGATGCCGAAGGAGATCAACCGACTGGTGATCGACGGACTGAGTGACTTGCTCTTTACCGCCGGCATGAGTAATAACAGCATCACCAACCGTGAGGGTGCCGAACAGAGTCGCGTGTATATGGTAGGAAATATCCTGATAGACAACCTGCGATTCAACCACAGCCGTTGGCTGCGCCCTGCGATGATGGATGAACTGAAGTTGGAAGATCGTGGATACGTCGTCTTCACCCTGAACCGTAAGGCGCTGATAGCCAACGAAGAGAACCTATGCAAGATGCTTCAGGCAATCCTTCAGAAGGCTGATGATGTGCCCGTGGTGGCACCTTTGAGGGGAGCCGCTCGGAAGACCGTAGAACGATTGTATGCACAACTATCGGAGCACAAGACGATAGGGAAGCTATATCTGGTGGATGCCCTACCCTATCTGGAGTTTGGTTATCTCACCGCCCATGCCAAGGGTATCATCACCGACAGCGGTAATGTGGCAGAGGAAGCGACGTTCAACGGAGTGCCTTGCATCACACTGAACAGCTATACCGAGCATATCGAGACCGTGAAGTACGGCACGAATGTGCTGGTGGGTGAAGACCCCGAACAACTGGCCGAAGAAGTTGGTAAGATGGTAGGAGGACAGTGGAAGAGTCACTCCCTACCCGATCGCTGGGATGGTCGCACGGCCGAACGCATCGTACAGATATTGTTGAACAGGTAGTCATTACAATCCGAGTTGGGGACAGGGTCGCTTCGCATACCTGTCCCCAACTTTGTAATAGCAGTTACAACTATCTTTTGTCGTGGATTATTACGAAAACGCTATGCCTTAACACTTATTTGTAAATATTGACATATTTATATTGTTTTTATCCTCATAAATGAGTATATTTGCAAAATAATATAGAAAAAAATCACCTTATGAAGCGAATAGATAAGATCACCAGCCTTTTTTCCTACCGCCAGAAGGTAGGGTTGTTAGTTTTAGCCGGTGTTCTTGTAGGTTTGGGTGCCATGTTTATGTATCTGCTCAGGGCCCATACCTATTTCATCGGTGATAATCCATCGGCATGCGTCAACTGTCATATCATGACCCCCTATTATGCCACGTGGAGCCATTCTTCACACGGCAGAGACGCTACGTGCAACGACTGTCATGTGCCGCATCAGAACATGGTGATGAAATACGGCTTCAAGGCGATGGACGGTCTGAAGCACACCGCCTACTTCGTGGCACACAGTGAGCGGCAGGCCATCATGGCGGAGACGATGAGTGCAGAAGTGATTATGGATAACTGCATTCGTTGTCATACACAACTCAACCAGGAGTTTGTTAAAACGGGACGTATCGACTATATGATGGCTAAACGCGGTGAGGGCAAAGCCTGCTGGGACTGCCACCGCAATGTGCCACACGGGGGGATGAACTCACTGATGGCTACCCCCAATGCCGAGGCGGTAACACCCCTACCCCCCAGTCCGGTACCCCAGTGGCTGCAAGGGCTCCTCTCTAAGAAAACAAAATAACTTTCTGTTTGCAAATAACATAATAAAATAAGGACATCATGGCAAAGGAACTAAAGAAATGGCAAGGATGGACACTCTTCGGAGGGTCTATGATTGTTGTCTTTGTACTGGGACTCCTCGTATCGTCACTCATGGAGCGACGTGCGGAGGTAGCCAGTGTGTTCAACAACAAGCGTACGCAGTTTACCGACTCTATCATCGCGCAGAATGAGCGGTTCAAGGCCGATTATCCTCGCGAGTACGAGACATGGGCAATGACGGAGGATACCTCCTTTGAGTCAAAATACAACAGTTCTGACGAAAAGGATGTACTTGAGGCGCGGCCTGAGATGGTTGTGCTATGGGCCGGTTATGCTTTCTCGCGCGACTACAATACCCCTCGCGGTCATAAGCATTGTCTGGATGATCTTCGTAAGATCCTTCGTACGGGTAACCCTGGCATCGATGGCGATGACGACATGCAGCCTGCCACCTGTTGGACTTGTAAAGGACCGGATGTTATACGCATGATGCGCGAGTTAAGTGACTCTAAGTCGGTATTCGACCCGACCAACTACTATGCCGGTAAGTGGAGCGACTTAGGAGGTGAGATCATGAACACCGTTGGTTGCAGCGACTGTCATGATGCACGTACGATGGACCTGCGCCCTGCCCGTCCGGCATTGTATGAGGCATGGCAGCGTGCAGGAAAGGATGTACGTAAGGCTTCTCACCAGGAGATGCGCTCGCTGGTATGTGCACAATGCCACACTGAGTATTATTTCATCAAGAAAGACGATTCGAAAAATCCAGGCAAGGCTAACTACCTGATGTTCCCACAGGATAAGGGTATGACCTGCGAGGCAGCAGAAGAGTATTATGATGAGATCGGATTCTACGACTATATCCATCCATTATCGAAGACTCCTATTCTGAAAGCTCAGCATCCTGGTTATGAGATTGCCCTTCAGGGTATCCACGGTCAGCGCGGCGTATCGTGTGCCGACTGTCATATGCCCTACAAACAAGAGGGTGGTATCAAATATACCGACCACCATATTATGTCGCCTCTGGCAAATATTGACCGTACCTGTCAGACATGTCACCGTCAGGATGCAGAGACACTTCGTCAGAATGTCTATGAGCGCCAAGAGAAATGTACGGAGGTTCGCGACCGTGCAGAGAAAGAGTTGGCACGTGCGCACTTCGAAGCAAAATATATTATTGATAAAGGTGCCAGTGAAGCAGAGATGAAACCGATCCAGGCACTGCTTCGTAAGAGTCAATGGCGCTGGGACTATGCCATTGCCTCCCATGGCGCAACGTTCCATGCCCCGCAAGAGGTTACCCGTCTGCTCTCCCACGCTGTCGACTATGCCCAGCAGGCACGACTGCTGATTGCGCGTATTGCCGCAAAGCAGGGTATTACGGGTGAGATTCCTGTTCCAGATTATTCCACTAAGGCAAAGGCACAGGCCGCAATAGGACTGGATATGCCTAAGTTAAAGGAAAAGAAGCAGAAGTTCCTCAACGAGGTTGTTCCCCAGTGGATTGAAAAAGCGAAGAAAGAAGGTAAACTCATCGAACTGTAGTTTATGAGACAGGGGTTTGCCATAGGGGCTGGTATTATCATTGCCGGTATCCTACTTCAGTTATGTGTAGGGCAAGTGCTATGGGATGCTTTCGTCTGGCCAGCGAACATCATCGTGCTCCTTTCTTTCGTAGCAATCATTATTGGCATATACCTGCTAAGAAGCAAGGTATATGCTTTTCGTTTTTTAGGTACCATGCAAGCGGCTATCCCCGCCATGGTGTATGCCGTAGTACTGACGGTCATCATGGGATTAACACGGCAAACGGTGAACGGGCAATGGTTCCACGACATGCTGAGTTTCTGGCCCTTCGTGCTTATCTATGTGTACATAGCGCTGATCTTGGGGGTGATTATCATCCGAAGGTTAGTACACTTCAGACTGAGTATGGCAAATATCCAGTTTCTGCTCTTTCATCTCGGACTATTCATCACCATGACCACCGCCACACTGGGCAATGCTGACATGCAGCGACTGAAGATGATTACCGTCATAGGAGAACCAGAGTGGCGCGGCCTTACTCAGCAGCAAGAGGTGGTAGAACTACCTTTGGCCATAGAACTGAAGAAGTTTATCATGGAGACATACGACGATGGTTCACCGAAACGTTTCGCATCAAAGATAGAGATTCTTACCAAGACGAACAAAAAGATTCACACAACGGTAGATGTAAATAAACCGGTGGCTGTGGATGGTTGGAAAATATATCAGTATGGCTACGACCAGTCGATGGGTGCAAAGAGTAATACCAGTATCTTAGAGTTGGTGCGCGACCCCTGGATCACTATCGTATATATAGGTATTTACATGATGCTACTCGGCGCATTATGTATGTTTATCTTCGGAATAAAAACAAAACGATCATGAGTTGGGAGGCATTTATCTATTTCGCAATTATCGCCGTAGTATTTTGGATAACAGGAGCTTATGCGGCATGGAGAGAGAAGATAGGAGTAGCGAAAATTTCCACAGCACTAGGCCTTGTGGTGTTCTTCTCATTTATCGTCGCCATGTGGATATCTCTGGAGCGCCCGCCTCTCCGCACTATGGGGGAGACTCGTCTGTGGTACTCTTTCTTCCTACCTTTAGCCGGTCTTATTGTTTATAGTCGGTGGAGATACAAGTGGATTCTCACCTTCTCCACCATCATGGCCATCGTATTTATCTGTATTAATGTCTTCAAGCCCGAGATACACTCTAAGACATTAATGCCAGCCCTGCAGAGTGCATGGTTCGCTCCACACGTCATCGTGTATATGTTTGCATACGCCCTGTTGGGTGCCGCCACTGTGATGGCACTCTACCTGCTGTTCTTTAAGAAGGCACCCGTCACATCACAGGAATACGAAATAACCGATAATCTTGTAGGAGTAGGATTTGCCTTTATGACCTTCGGTATGCTTTTCGGAGCATTGTGGGCGAAAGAAGCATGGGGACATTACTGGTCATGGGATCCGAAAGAGACATGGGCAGCCATCACGTGGTTCAGTTATTTGGTGTATATCCACTATCGGAGGATACCTCATCACCAACCACGTATGGCACTGTTCACCCTACTCATCTGCTTCATCCTGCTGCAGATGTGCTGGTGGGGCATCAACTACCTACCATCAGCACAAGGCGCTTCGGTACATACTTATTCCACCTGATGATGTGATATGATTAATATCACTTCTTAAAGAAACTGGCAATCCAGAGCACCACGACGGCACCGACAACAGCGGTACCCACGGCTCCTACAGTGCCACCCCAACTGATATTCAGGATGTTGAACAGCCATCCGCCAACTACACCACCAACAACTCCGAGGATGCAGTTCCACAGACAACCGAATCCCTCTCCACGCATAATCTTTCCTGCCAGGAATCCAGCGATAATACCAACGATGATTCCTCCAATAATTCCTTCTGTCATAATACTATGTTTTAAAATGTTACTTTCTGAAGGCAAAGATATAAATATTTTTCTTTTCTACAAGAGATTATTGTGAAAAGTTTAAGATTGCTCCTGATCGGTACCGGAGCAGATCGCGGGTCAAGCCCGCGATGAGGGGATTGGGTTCGCGATGAGGGGATTGGGTCCGTAATGAAGGAAGGGTGAAATGTGAATTATCGGAGCAGCGAGAGCAGAGATAAGCTTGCTTAATCTATGCCGAGTCGCGAACGATAATCACCAAAAGTGAATTGGTGAATTGCATGTTTATTGTTTATTGTCATCAAACCGTGCTACGAGGGGCAGATGATCGCTATAACCATTGTTGTAGCGATAGCCTGTGTAGTTACGGAGCGGTTTGACACCACCGTATTTCTTATCCTCCTCCAACAAGAAGGGAGCGTCGTGAATGACGCAGGATACCATTCGGCGGCGCAGGGCATCGCTCACCAAGATATGATCAATACTCTGCCAACGCGACTTATACTTATATGTTCCCTTGGCGCCATTACAGCCCTTGGCATCTTGTGAAATGTCGTACAATCCGGCACGCTCCATCTTTTTTACGGCCGCATCCCGAGCCTCATCGTTGAAATCACCCATGATGATGATCTGCGCATCGGGTGACTGGGCACGGATAGAGTCGACGGTGGCGTTAATCCGATCAGCCACCAGCAGACGGTGCGGACGTGTCTTCTTCTCACCGTTAAAACGGCTCGGTGCATGCACCACCATCACATGGAGAGTATCCCCGTTGACGAGTGTTCCTGTAGCATAAAGAATATCACGAGTGGGACGCATCTTTTTCAGGGGTTCTATACGGATGGCATGCGAGTGGAGCAACCGGAAGCTGAAGGGTGAGTAGAGCAGTGCCACGTCGATGCCACGCTCATCAGGACTGTCGGTCATCACATACTGATAACCGGCATTGCGGAGTGACGAACGCTGAGTAAGATCACGCATCACACTGTCGTTCTCCACCTCGCACAACGCCACGAAATCAGGCAGTTGCCAGCCCGTGGGTTGATCTCCGCACGAGATGATCTCCTTGGCGATATGGTTCACCTTGTCCCAATAGCGATGACGGTTCCAATGCCGCACGCCATCGGCAAGATACTCCTGATCTTGTTTCAGTGTATCATGCCGTGTATCGAAAAGATTCTCACAGTTAAGTTCTACAAAGGTGATAATCCCTAAGAGTAAGTTTAGTATCATGGTGGTTGGTTATCTGTCTATTTGTATATCCCTTCTAACGTTATGGCGAATCTTCTGTAGGTATGCCTTCATCCCATCGTTATCTTTCTTGTCGATAATCTCCAGCAACTCCTTCAACTCTTCTCTTATCCTCACCACATTATCGTGGGTGTAGGGGTTGAAGAGGATTTCCTGCAACAGGTAGTCATCCTCGTTGAGCACGCCC
The DNA here is from genome assembly GCA_902797505.1 of uncultured Prevotellaceae bacterium. GTDB lineage: Bacteria > Bacteroidota > Bacteroidia > Bacteroidales > Bacteroidaceae > Prevotella. The sequence continues at coordinate 14,007 of CADBSW010000056.1, forward strand.
TTGGCGATCTTCATATGTCGCTTGAAGGTGGTACCCGGCGCGTCCTGATGCTTCATCACGGCTGCAAAAACGAAGGTACTGACAAACGGGATACTCAGTGAGTAAGCCACCGTCTTGTCGTGCTCCTCGAAGGTATATTCGTAGATGTTCAGTCCGAGTTTCTGATAGAGATCCTTGAAGAAAATCCTGCCGATGAAATCCCCCTCACTGATGATGATGGCATTCTCCTCGCTCAACTGGTTGAGGTTGGCGAAGGTGGGTCCGAACATAGGATGTGACGACACGTAGTGCATGCCGGTTGACTCATAGAACTCCTTCAAGCCCGTCTTCACCGAGGCGATATCACTGATGATACACTCCTTCGGCAGATGCGGGATCACCTCCTGAAAGGCTGGTATGGTATATTTCATCGTCACCGCGTTGATGCACAACTCCGGTTTAAACTCCTCGATCTCTTCCATGGTAGTGAAACGTAAGCAGTTGTATGTAAACCGCATACGTCTCGGATCTTTCTCAAAGACAGCCACCTCGTGCTCAAAACTGAGCAGATCGAGGAAGAAGCTGCCCATCTTTCCGGCACCTAAAACTAATATCTTCATTGTGATAACTCTTGTTATTGTCAAAGGACATTGTCAACTATTAACTATGGACTTTGAACTATTTATTAATGATGTCCATTTGCTGACGGACACTCTCTTCGTGGATGGCCTCGAAAACCTTCTTGATGAAGTCGGCGTCCATGCCATAGAGTGTGCCCTGTGCCCCACGCTTGTCGAGAATCTCATTATAACGTTGAGCCTGCAGCACCGTCATGTTATGCTCTTTCTTATATTGTCCGATCTCACGGCACACCCGCATACGCTTTGACAGGATGTCCATGATCTGGTTGTCCAACTGGTCGATCTGCTTACGCAACTGACTGATTCCCTCGGTGGAAACCTTCTCACTGCGCACTACGATCAGTGACAGGATATAGTCGAGCACATCGGGTGTCACCTGCTGCTTGGCATCACTCCACGCACTGTCTGGATCGCAATGACTCTCCACAATCAAGCCGTCACAACCTAAGTCCATCGCCTGTTGACAGAGCGGTGCAATGAGATCTCGCCGACCACCGATATGACTGGGGTCACAGACGATGGGCAACTGTGGGATCCGTCGGCGCAACTCGATGGGTATCTGCCACATCGGCAGGTTACGGTACATCGACTTGTCATAACTGGAGAAACCACGGTGGATAGCACCTAAACGTTTGATACCCGCATTATTGAGTCGTTCGAGGGCACCGATCCACAGTTCCAGATCGGGATTGACCGGATTCTTAACGAATACTGGAATATCCACACCCTTCAGGGAATCGGCTATCGCCTGCATGGCAAAGGGGTTAGCGGTGGTACGTGCACCGATCCACAGCATGTCCAACCCGTATTTCAATGCCAGTTCTACATGTTCCGGGGTAGCCACCTCAGTGGTGATGAGCATGCCCGTCTCGTCCTTCACTCTCTTCAACCATGGCAAGGCCTTCTCGCCATGTCCCTCGAAACCACCAGGTTTCGTACGGGGTTTCCATATACCCGCACGGAAATTATGGCACCCCTTGCTGGCTAACTGGAAGGCTGTTTTCATTACTTGCTCCTCTGTCTCTGCAGAACAAGGTCCTGCTATGACAAACGGACGCTCATTGTCACTCGGCAACCGTAGTGGTTCTAAATCTAACTCCATATCTTCGATATATTTTGTTTTTCTTTTTTTCATTAGCCCCGTCGCATGAGGGGCCATCTCTAAACTCTAAACCCTAAACTCTAAACTTTTAATCCTACGCAGCGCCTCCTTCATCTTTTCCTCGTTGGCACACAGAGAGATACGCACATATCTGCTGCCGTTGCTGCCAAAGATGAATCCTGGGGTGATAAACACCCTTGCCTCGTGCAGCACCCGCTCGGTGAGAACTTCGGCATCAGGATATTGCTCTGGGATCTTTCCCCACAGGAACATACCCACCTGATTCGGATCGAAGCGACACCCTAAGGTTGTCATGATCTGTTCGGCAATCTTACGTCTGCTGCGGTAAGTGGTGATATTCGCCTGATGGTGCCACTCCTCATCATTATGGGTAAGGGCCTCGGCAGCAGCCAGTTGTATTCCACGGAAGGTACCACTGTCGATATTACTCTTCACCTTGAGGATCCACTGGATAAACTGTGGGTTAGAGATACACATTCCCACACGCCATCCCGGCATGTTATGACTCTTCGACAGTGAGTTGAATTCAATACAACAGTCTTTCGCGCCAGGAACCTGCATGATCGACAATGGTTGCTCATTGAGAATAAACGAGTAAGGATTGTCGTTGACAATGACAATCTGATGGCGCCGGGCGAAATCCACCAATCGCTCATATGTCTCACGTCGGGCAGCCCCACCCGTCGGCATGTGTGGGTAGTTGGTCCACATCAGTCGCACCTTAGATTGATCCATCTGCTCGAGTTGTTCGAAGTCAGGTTGCCACCCGTCATCCTCCAAGAGGTTGTAGTTTACCACCTTCGCACCTAAGATCTTACTCAGTGAGGTGTAGGTGGGATAACCGGGATTGGGCACAAGCACCTCCTCACCGGGATTGACAAATGCCAAGGTAACATGGAGGATACCCTCTTTTGAACCGATCAACGGTTGTACCTCTGTCTTTGCATCCACCGTTACGCCATACCATTTCTGGTAGAAGTGGGCCATGGCCTCGCGCAACTCGGGGATACCCATCGTGGGCTGATAGCCGTGGGCATTCTCCTGTTGAGCCACCTCACAGAGCGTCTGTATCGTCTGTGGCGATGGCGGACGATCCGGACTGCCGATGGCCAGACTGATTACATCCTTCCCTTCGGCATTCATCTGTGCCACCTCTTTCAGTTTTCTACTGAAATAATACTCTGTTACCAGCGACAGTCTGTCGGCCGGTTGTATGTTATACGGGGTTGCTTGCTTCATTGTATTCTCCTAAAATATGTAGTTCCTTGGTTAACGGGATAATCGCATCAACACCTTGACGGTAGCGTGTCAGGTTGTCGTAGAGCACGTCGATATAGAACATATACTCCCACTCGTGGCCGATGATCGGCAGACTCTGTATCTTCGTGAGATTCAGTTTGTAGAAGGAGAGGATGCTCAGCACCTGTGAGAGGGATCCTTCCTCATGGGGCAAGGAGAAGACCATGCTCGCCTTGTTGGTTTTCTCCAGCGGACGCAGGAAGTCGGCCTTACGGGGATTGCACGTTACCAGGAAACGGGTGAAGTTATGTTTGTTATCCTCAATATTCGCCTCCAGGATACGCAATCCGTACATCTCGGCTGCTTCCACTGAACAGATAGCCGCCCAACTGCGACACTGGTGTTCTGCGATATACTTGGCAGAACCGGCAGTATCCTCTGCCTCAACAGCTTTCAACTCCGGATGATTGGCCAAGAAACCACGACACTGCATGAGGGCTACCGGATGGGAATGTACCTCACGGATAGTATCCCAAGAATCGTCGGGCAGACAACAGATGCAGTGCGAGATATGCAGTTTGTGCTCTCCCACCACCGTAGTGGCGGAGTCGCGCAACAACTCATAGTTGTGTAACAGACTGCCCGCTATCGTATTCTCTATCGCCAGCATCGCGATGGCGGTAGGGTCGCGCTTGACATTCTCGAACACCTGTTCGAAAGTAGCACAACAGATGAGTTGTATCTGCTCGTCCTTGAAGTACTGCCTTGCCGCCATGTCGTGAAAGGATCCTAACAATCCCTGTATCGCTATTCTCTTCATCTTTTTCTCTTTAAACAAAGAATCCCGCCTCATCATCTGAAGCGGGACCTTATCATATTTATTTCATTTGCTATTCTAAAAATTATACGCAACTTCCCGCTTCACACTTGCATGCAAAGTAAAAATAAAAGTAATAAAAAGATGCGCTTAATGGATTCATATTTCCTATTTTTTATTTCGGTTGCAAATGTATAACAATTATTCTGAACGAACAAACATTTTGTAGCATTTTTTTTAATTTTGTCAATAAAATCTTTTATTTATTGATATTTCTCTTGCCATTTCTGATATAATGGAAGTAAGGTGGCTGGGGCAGAATTATACCATCCATAACCGTTTCTGCGCTCATGACCAATCTCACTGAGGTGCTTGCGTGGAATACCGTCACGATCGCAGAAATACGGTTCTTCAGTCTTCAGGTCATAGAAGCGTGCCCACAAGGGAGCGGCAGTGGCATCCTCCACTACCCTACGGTCATAGCGACCGTCGTCCATCTTATATACCTCCACACGAATACCGGTGATCTTATGTTTCTCAAACCACTCCATCGCACCGTTGACGGCATCCTTCACCTTTTGACTGGGCGATGGCAGTTCCATCAACAACCTTGTCAACTCTGCACTCTCTGAAGAGCAATAGGATGGCAGTTCATAAGAACGGGCAGGAGCAGGGGCCAGTGTCTCCCTGTCGTGCTGCTGGCACCACACCGTACGTTTGCCATTGACGATGATCTGGGTGTTGAGGATACATTCGATACCTTTCTTAAACGATCGGTCAAGTTCCTTCTTCGTCTTCTCATCAACGAGTCCGTCGAACGGTTTGTTACCATCTCTTAGATCACGGATGATACGCAACGTCTGCACCATCGCATGGTCATTATAGGTGATATGTATCTGATAACCATGGTTCTCGGGCCAGAACTGCGGCCATCCACCATTCTCATACTGTCCGTCAAGCATAAAGCGCAATCCCTTGAGGAATGCCTCCTTATAACGGGCATCGGGTACGGCATGCCACATGCGGGCAAGGTAGGTCATCTCCACAATCGTAGCATCATTATCGGTGGTGGAATCGTCCCTCTTCACCTTGTCAGCAATGACAGCATCCTTATGATCTCCCAACGGACGGTGAATAGCCAGGTTCTTCGGCCATCCACCAGTATTACGCTGCCAGATCAGTACATTCTCCGCAAATTGTTTGGCTAACGGTGTCTTCAAGAACTCATCCGGACAATGACGGGCTATCATCTTCCACTCACGAGAGGTATAGGTAAGTTTTTCGGGATTAAACTTTCTCTGGGCATGACAGCAGATAACCAGTGTCAGCAGCAGTAATAATAAGGTGAATCTTCTCATAATAGTGAATTCTTTTTACAAATGACGTATCAGTACTATTTTTGTAATAAATAAACTGATAAAAGGATAAATATTTTTAATTACCTTTGAAATCACAACGGCAAACACTATCTTTGCGAATAATGAAAAGAATCACGATTATAAGTATGTTACTCTTGTGTTGCTTGATGATAACGGCACAGGAGATTAAGACAGAGCAGGATATGATCACGACGCCTCAGCCCACGATGACGGAGGCAAAACCATCGATGCCCGATTTCTCACCCCAGTGGATGGGTGACAGTCTGCATCTGCCCCTACTGAATCAATACGGTCAGATGCCGTATATCAACAGTTACCCCATGTACTGGGGCGGCTATTATAACTGGCTGCTACATAAAGGACTGAACGTGAATGTAGGTGCCAGCGTGTTTGCCAGTTTTGGTAAGCATGCCACTCGTGGTGCCGGCTTCCAACAGAATATCTCTGCGATGTATGCCATGCCGCTGACCGACAAATTGTCGATCGCTGTGGGTGGTTATTTAAATAATGTATGGTGGCAACGTAACAACTACCGTGATGCCGGCATCAACGGAGTGCTCTCCTATCGTTTCAACGAGCACTGGGAGGCTTATCTCTACGGACAGAAATCATTCCTTGATAAGAACCGCATACCATGGCCGTTGTACGACATGAGTGAGTTGGGCGACCGCATCGGTGCTGCCGTCCGTTATAACGTCAATCCGTCTTTCAGCATCCAGGTATCTGTGGAGCAGCGCGATATGCCCAACCGTTACATCCCTGCCCCACCCACCATGATGAAGAATAATAATCTGTCCCCGTTGCATGACGGTTTTTAACATTTAACTATCACATAATCAATCATGAAAAAAACTATTCTGTCTTTCTTACTCGTATTTACAACCATCACCACATTCGCCCAAGATCTCAGAGGAACCTGGTCGGGCGATCTTCACGTAGGACCTACCACCCTGCCCTTAGTACTCCATGTCAATACCGATGATAAAGGGGTGGCAACATGCACGATGGACAGTCCTGCACAGGGTGCTAAAGATATTCCAACGAAGGTTGACTTTATCAGTAACGACTCCCTCGCCGTGAGCGTCACGATGATAGGAGCATCGTATAAAGGACGTCTTCACGGAGCAGAACTGAAAGGTACTTTCATGCAAAACGGTATGCAGTTGCCCCTGACTTTAAAACGGGAGGCAAATGCGGTAAAACGCCCACAAACACCACAACCACCTTATCCATATACTACCGAAGAGGTGACCTTCACCAATGAGAAAGACCATGCCACACTGGCTGGCACCATCATCTATCCTGCCAATTATGACAAGAAGAAAACACCTGTCGTACTGATGGTTACCGGTAGTGGACTACAGAACCGAGATGAGGAAGTGTTCGAGCATAAGCCATTCCTCGTGATTGCCGACTACCTGGCTCGTCATGGTATAGCCACACTTCGTTATGATGATCGGGGCACTGGAGCATCTGTAGGTGGCGAACTAAAGAATGCCACTACCCAAGACTTCTGTCGTGATGCTGAGGCAGGTATTATGTATCTGCGTAACACTAAGAAATTTAGTAGGGTTGGCGTATTGGGGCACAGTGAAGGTGCCAATATCGCCTTTATGTTAGGTAGCATGAGAGGAGTAGATTTCGTCATCAGCATGGCCGGTGTCGGTGTAAAGGGTGACGAGGCACTCACCGCACAAGCCAACCGTATCATGCAACTCAGTGGAATGTCCACGGTCATGACCGTGGAGCAATACCGGCAACAACCGGCAGTGGCTGAAAATCCTTGGGTACGATGGTTTATCGACTACGATCCACGACCTGACATTGTATGCACCCAATGCCCTGTTTTTGCCATCAATGGCAACAAGGACGTACAGGTGCTGTCAGATCCCAACCTCAAAGGCATTAGTAAAGCGCTGGCTAAGAATAAGATTAACCTCACGAAAGAATACCCCTCACTGAACCATCTCTTCCAGCACTGCACCACCGGACTCCCCAATGAGTATTTCACCATCGAGGAAACCATCTCTCCCGAGGTGCTTCAGGACATAGCTGAGTGGATCAATCAGGTGAAGACGAGGAGAGTGAGGAGGTAAAATCTTTAATCAATTTGTTGCAGTAAACCGATTATTTGATTATATTTGCAGCCGAAATAAGTTTACAGCAATAGTTTGGAGATTGATTTAAAGCAAATTAAAACATTTGGCGCAACAACAGACTATGATGCGCTTTTCCGTAAGTACTATGCCCCGATGGTGCTTTTTGCCACCCGTCTTTTGAAAGATAAGGAGGCTGCCGAGGACATCGTACAGGAAGTATTTGTGCAATTGATCCAACAAGGGAAACCACTTGATGAACGTAAAAGTATCAGCAATTACCTCATCACTATTCTTCACAACAAGATCATTGATGTCTTCCGTAAAGCGAAGCACATGCTAACAGAACACCTTGATGAACAATTAGTAGAGGAAACTGTAGAAAATACAGTTCTTGAAATTGACCTATATACTAAACTATATGAGGAAGTGGAGAAACTTCCAGAAAAGAACGCACAAGTGATGAGACTAAAACTGCAAGGGAAGAGCGACCATGAGATCGCTGAAATCCTCGGCATCAAATATGAGACGGTACGCAGTCATGTAAAACACGGTATCTCTAAACTACGCGATAAATTTGATATGGTGTTGTTATTAGCCATATTCGGATAATATACATTTATATATTAAGCGCTTCTGTTCGGAGATAAATTACCCGGACTGAAAAAAAATAATACTCTTTTTAACCAGTTTACCCATTTTTTACGTAAACAGGTTAGAAAGTATCACTAATTATTGTTCGAACATGATGAATATACAATCAATTATAATAAAATCGCTGTTTTCAGTACTTACTGAGAACGAGCAACAGCAACTGGATACATGGCTGAGCATACCCGATAACGCCATCGTATATAAGCATATTGTCAATAACGTCAAAGAACAGGATGATGTCGTGAAGTTCCTTTCGGATATAGATGTAGATAATGCCATTGAGAATGTTAATCAAAGAATCCAACAGCTTAACGCCGTGGCAGATCAGCATGAAGAGACGGTATCAATCAAGAGTCGTCAGCATCATACCCTGTTCACCCATCTCAGTCCGTTATGGAGATATGCCGCCGCAGTCTTGATACTCATCGTGGGAGGTGCCGCTCTTTGGTATTCTCAATATACCAAGGTGACACCACCTGAGATCTCAGAATCCGTACAACTTGCCATGCAACAGAGTCGTGAGAGCGGAAAACAGGATGCAAAAGTGGATGTATTAAGTAAAGAGTTAAGCATGATGAGTGATGAATCTGGGATAAATGAAGAGTTAAGAGTGAAGAGTGAAGAATCTTTGTCTGTAACTGAATCCCTTACAAAGGAACAACTGTTGAGTGCCCGCCGTATCACCACTATGCACGACAAAGAATTTTGGTTGACACTGGATGACGGTACACTGGTACACCTTAATTATAATACGCGACTGATCTATCCTGAGAAGTTCGGTCGTGGTGACCGTAACGTCATTCTTGATGGTGAAGCTTATTTCATGGTAGCCAAGGACAAGAGTCGTCCCTTTATCGTACACACGCCCAACGGCGATGTAAAGGTTTATGGCACAGAATTTAATGTGAACACAAGAAAAAATAATTCCACTACGTCGGTTGTCCTTGTTAAGGGTAGGGTCAGCGTGACACCTTCTGGAGACAGGGAATATATATTACGCCCAGGAGAACAGGGTACGATGACAGACAACTCATGCAAAATAAAAGAGGTTGACCTTGAACCATACATCGCTTGGAATATAGGAAAATTTTCTTTCCGCAACTGGTCATTGGAACGCATCATGGACATCCTTTCCCGTTGGTACGGTTGCAAAGTTGAGTTTGCTAATGAGCAGATCAAGCAGATGACTTTCTCTGGCAACCTCGACCGCTATGAGGATATGCAGCCTACAATGGAGGCTATCGGTCTGGCTACAGGATTAACGATCAAAGTAAAATCAAATAGTATTATTATTGAAAAGTAATTGCTTATGAAAAATTATCATCTACCGAAATGTGTTTTAAGGCACATACTATTGGTGGTGGCTCTTGCGCTGCTTCCAATGGGATTGAAAGCTGCGACACCGGCAGACAAACTGGTTAACGTTAATCATAAGACTGCTGCTGTAGAGACTGTCTTTGATGATATATCAAAACAGTCTGGACTCAATTTCTTCTATAGCTCCGAGATGGCCAAAGAGTGGCCAAAGATCACCATTCGCGCCACGAAGAAACCTGCCGAAGAGGTGATAAGACAAGTTGCCGAACTCATCGGATGCTCGTACAAGATTACGGGTAATATTGTAACTGTTTCTCCAATGGAAAGAAGTGGAAGGGAACGAACTGTGAAGGGTGTTGTCCGCGACGAAAATGGTGAGGTTCTCGTGGGGGTACCCATTACCATTGGAAACGGTCGTGTATTATCTGTGACAGATGAAAGCGGTTCTTTTAAAATTAAGATACCTATAGAGCAAACCACATTAAAGTTTTCATATGTAGGACTTGATACAGAGTATATACAGATAGGTCCAGGCAACACCGACGTGACCCGTAACGTGACCCTTCGCTCGGATAATAAACTTAACGAGGTCGTGGTTACTGGTATTTACGAACGTAAGAAAGAGAGCTTCACCGGTTCAGCTCAAACATATAACAACGAAGAGTTGAAGATGGCTGGTAATATGAACTTGATTCAGAGTCTTAAAACCCTAGATCCTTCTTTTGCCATTATTGAAAACAATGATTTCGGTTCTGATCCAAACAAACTCCCCGATTTGGAAATCAATGGCAAATCAAGTATCGTAGGTTTGAAAGAACAATATGGTGAGGATCCTAATCAACCCTTGTTTATTCTTGATGGTTTCGAAACAACCTTACAGACCATCATGGACTTAAGTCTTGACAGGATTGGCTCTGTTACCATTTTGAAAGATGCTGCATCAACGGCCATCTATGGTTCAAAAGCAGCGAATGGTGTTATCGTTGTCGAGACAAAGGCTCCTACAATGGGTAAACTGCGCGTTTCTTATGATGGAAGTTTTGATGTTTCATTTGCAGACCTTTCCGACTACAATTTGATGAACGCTTCTGAGAAGTTGTCGTTTGAGAAACTGGCAGGTAACTTTAAGTCAAACATTGCCGACTATCAGGAACTCAGAGAGATGAGATACAATGCTCTGTTAGCCGACGTTCGACGTGGAGTAGATACTTATTGGCTGTCTGAACCGTTAAGAACTGGATTAAACCAAAGGCATAACCTCTATACACAAGGTGGCAATAATCAGTTCCGTTACGGTATAGGTTTAACCTATAATAATATCAAGGGTGTAATGAAGTCTTCAAACCGTGATGTTATCAATGGTAATGTGGATATTTTCTACCGGGTTGGGAAACTCACACTCTCAAATAAACTGACAGTCAATGTTAATTCTATGGATAATCCTGTAGTGGAATTTTCTGAATATGCCAAGGCTAACCCGTATTACAGAAAGCGTAATGCTGATGGAAGTGTAAGTAAATGGTTGGAATATCCCGATGCTAATCTGGGATATGCCAGTGTAATTACTCCTGTTGGCAATCCTCTTTATAATGATGCGTTAAACAGTTATAATAAAGGTAATTCCTTTGGGGTAAGGGAAGTCCTAAACCTTGAGTATAGACCATTCTCTTTCCTTTATCTGAGAGTTCGTGGAGGTATCAATAAATCTACAAGTGAAACAGAAGTTTTTACGTCTCCAGATGATACATCATTCGACCAAACAGAATTGCTCAAGAAAGGATCATATGACAACAATCGCACAGACTATACTGCCTATGATGGTGACTTTACCATTACTTATGGACAGATGTTAGCAGAAAAACATCAGATAAATGCGGTCCTTGGAACTTCTGTACAAGAGATTAACACTATCGCGAAGTCGTTTAGTTGCATAGGATTCCCGGAGGGTAACTTCACAACTCCTGCATTCGCCAATTCATTCTCCGACAATGTAAATCCTGGTTATCATGATGCAAAAAGCCGTTCAACCAGTTTTTTCTTTAATGGATCATACTCATATCTAAATCGTTATTTGGTTGATGCTAATTTCCGTTATGATGGTTCTTCAGTATTCGGAACGAATAAGAAATTTACGGAGACTTGGGCTTTCGGTGTCGCATGGAATATCCACAATGAGAAGTTCATAAAGGATCATACAGACATCTTCAATATGCTCAAGTTGCGTGCTTCGGTAGGTAATCCAGGTAATCAGAATTTTGGGTCTTTCAATACTATTACGACATACATGTTCAATAACTGGTTGCAAAACAATTTCGGTGCAGGATTGATTATTGATGCATTCGGCAATCCTGATCTTGACTGGCAGAAAACAATCAACTATAACATAGGTATGGATGTAAGTTTGTGGAATCGACTTCATTTTAATTTTGACTATTACCTGAAAAATACAGATCCTCTTCTCGCTCAGATTGGTATTCCTCTTTCTGTGGGAACATCCTCTAAACTGACAAATATCGGTAGTCAGACTACGAAGGGACTTAATGGAACCTTAAAATATGCCATTATCTATCGTCCTAAAGAGAGAATCAATTGGACAGCAAGTCTGTCCTTCCGTCATTTGAAGACTTATTATGATAAGATCGGATCGAAATTGGATCAGTATAATAATGAAAACATTTCAAAGAACCTTACACGTTATTATGATGGAGGCAGTCCTACAGCACTCTGGGCGGAGCGCTCAGCTGGCATAGATCCTGCCACAGGAAAAGAAATATTTGTTACCAAGGATGGTAAAAACCAGTTCTATTATAATTACGCAGAAGAGGTAGAGGTGGGTGATACACGTCCTACACTTGAGGGTGTATTTGGTAATACTTTCTTCTGGAAAGGTTTCTCATGCAGCGTATATATGCGATATAGTTTCGGAGCAGAGGCATTTAATAGTACTGTTTATCAAAAGGTAGAGAATATTTCTTATTCAGGTATCTCCTACAATCAGGATAAACGTGCACTTTACGACAGGTGGAAGAATCCTGGTGACATGGCAAAATTCAAAGGAATCTCTTTGTCAGAAACCACTCCAATGTCATCACGCTTCGTTCAAGATAACGACTATCTTACCTTAGAGTCGGTACGTTTGTCATACGAGTTTCCTGAAAAATGGATGAGGAGAATTGGATTCTCAGGAATGACATTGAGTGCCTATATGAACGACATAGCCCGTTGGTCAACCATGAAAGAAGAACGGGGTATCAGCTATCCTTTCGCAAGGAGTGTTTCTTTTGCGTTATCATTTAACTTTTAACACTTACAGATATGGGAAATAAATATCTTACAATAATAGTAATGATAATCTGCATGAGTTTTATGTCATGTTCAGATTGGCTTGATGTACAGCCCAGTGATCGCATCTCGGAGGAAAACAATTATTCTCTATTGGGCGGTTATAAAAAAGCATTAAACGGTATATATATCGAGCTGAATAATAATGACCTCTACGGACGGAATTTGTCGTATGAGTACATCGAAATACTGGCTCAACATTGGGCTATCTCTGATGAAAATGCGGATAGCAAGAGCATAATGAATTTTGACTATACAGGGCGACCTGCACGAGACAGGGCAACAGCAATTTGGTCAAAGGCTTATAACCTTATAGCAAACACTAATTTACTTTTGGAAAATTGCGAGGGTAAAGAACAGGTCTTAGGAACGGATTATTATAACTTGATAAAAGGTGAAGCATTAGCTTTACGTGCATTCTTGCACTTTGATCTTTTCCGACTATTTGGTCCGATTTATGCAGGAAATGAAGATGCTGAAACCATTCCTTATAATATGGAGTTCTCGTTAGATGTCCAGAAGAAGGATTCATGTGCGGCCTTCATGTCACATGTTATTGATGATCTCACCATGGCTGAGTCTTTGCTGCAAGATGATCCTATTATCAGATATGGGGTAAAGGGAAATCCCAAAGACAATTTCTTGGAGTACCGTAATCTCAGGTTAAATTATTATGCGGTACAGGGATTATTAGCGAGGGCATACCTTTACATAGGAGATACTGAGAAAGCCTATGAATATGCCATGAAGGTAATTGATGTGCATGAAAATGTTTTCCCTTGGGTTAACCCAACTCAGTTCCAACTAAGTGGATCACCTGACAGGGTGTTCTCTTCGGAGATTATGTTTGCCGCCCAGAATATCAATCGTGATCTTATCTATAACAGTTATTTCGATGGAAGAAATATGAAGATGACAAGATTGCTTGCTCCACGTGCTGATGTAGTTGACTATGTATTCCAGAGTGATAAGGTAGATTACAGATACGCTACATGTCTTAGTAGAACCATAGAGATAAACAGCTCCACGTATTGTATTTTTGAGAAATATCAGGGGACCGATTCACTTTATAACCAAATGATACCACTGATAAGAATAAGTGAGATGTATCTAATTGCTGCAGAGGCAGCACCTGCATATGCTGACAGATTGAAATATTTCAATGTGCTTTTAAACAATAGAGGCGTGAGAAGTAGAACCTATCTGACTGCAAGTAATTTGGAAGACGAATATTGGAAGGAATTCTTTGGTGAGGGGCAGTTGTTCTTTTTCTTTAAGCGTGGGAAGAAGACTTCAATCAAATCAGCCCTGTCACAGTATTCGTTTATGACGATGAATCTCAATAACTATGTCGTTCCGATTCCTGACGGAGAAACGCAGTATGATTAACTATGTTGTATAACAATAATAATTACGCCTTATGATGTTTAGAAAAATAATACCTTTTGTCACATTCCTTTTCATCTTTGTATCCTGTGAGGAAACAATAGAAAACTATAATGGCGAATGTGGTATCTATTTTGATACAAAAGATATGGTAAGCGATACGATTAGTGTTCCTTGGGGACTAAAGAACACAGACATTACAGAGCAGACCATAGAATTGAAAGTTTGCTTGATAGGCAACACTGCTGACTATGATCGTACATTTAATGTCTTAGTCTCTACCGAGCAAGGTAGTCCGATGGCTGCTATTGAGAATACCGACTACAAACCCATTGCCACTCAGTACATTTTACCCGCAAATGCGGCGGAAATGGAGATCAGCATAGACCTTCTCAGAAACAAAAAACTGAAAGAGCAGCCTAAATGCTTTACTGTAAGTCTGGTAGAGTCTCAGGAACTAAAATTCCTATACACAAGAGAAATGACGGTGATGGGTGAGGACAGCGTTTCCTATACCCGACCGTTGGATTATCAACGTGTGATCTATATGAGTGAGAATTTTGAAAGACCTTCTTGGTGGAATCGTTACGGAACAGGTTATTTCGGAACATGGTCGCAGACAAAGGCAGCTTTAATATGTGATGTTATGGGTATCGACCGTGAGGCTTGGATGAAATTGGATGGTGTCAGTCTGACTCAGGGATATCTGAAGTTTGCCGGTAAGTACATGTACAATTGGCTATTGGAGCATCCAACCATGGATGAAGATGGCAATCTGATGGAAATGGGAGTGCAATCTCAGGTTTAATCTTTAAAAGAAAATGATATGGTAAATAATAAGTATATTTTAGTTATTCTTGGCATGCTTACCCTTTTTTCATGTGATGATGATATGGGTAATTACAACTACTCAGATATTAATGAGGTAAGTTTGTCAAATTTCGAATCAGGTCGTCTTTATGAAAAAGTGGCTTATGTGGACAGATTGGATTTTGATCCGCAAATTGTCTCTACACAGAATAAGAATGATGACGGCTCCTATGAATATCAGTGGAAGCTTATACCTCAGGGAAAAGATTTCAGGGAAATTGAAGACACTACAGCACTTACGATCTCAAGAGAACGTAAGCTCGATCAACTTGTTACTATGAAACCTGGTTTATATTCAGGCTTTTTCATAGTTACGGATAAGGATTCCGGAGTTAGCTGGACAACACCCTTTCAATTACGAGTAAGATCAATTACCAGTGAAGGTTGGATGATTCTTTGTGATGATAATGGAAAATCTCGGATGGACATTATTTTCAACAGTACAGAGACGGAAGACCTGATAGCCCATGATATCTGGAAAGAGAACAGCTTCAATCCTGGGAAACCGTCACATCTTATCTTTAATTACAGATACAATGTGGGAGGTGCAGCCTCTATGCTTGTTACTGACAAAAATACTTATCTGCTTGACGTTATCGATTTGCATGCTGGTGAGGACAATGAGATTAAATGGCAGTTTGGGGCAAGTCCTGAGAAAGTGCTGGTCAAGGCTGCGGGCATGTCTCAATATGCTATTGATAATAACTGGACTTTAATAGATCAGAATGATGATATTTATATGATGTCTTTAAATACTTATGGTAGCTTGTTCGAATTCCCAATTAACAAGATTGACGGAAAAGAACCATTTAAGCCGTCTCCATTCGTAGGTGTCTCATACGATAGTGGCTATGATACAGGCTATGGATGTGCTCCTACCATGTTATATGACGCAACACATCGCCAGTTCCTTGTAATACGAAATAATGCATCCTATCCATCGGTCATGACGTTTGAGAAAGACAAATTGTTTTCTGCTCAGACAGGTCGCGATATGGTGTATTTGGAGAATACTAAGCCTGGAACGATATTTTCATTGTTAAAAGATCCGAACAATGGAGACGTATATTTCTATGGCATCAGAATGAGAGCGGAATATACAGAGGGAGCCTATTGGTGGGAAGAAGGCACATATACAGAATTTAACACACAGGAATACTACGGCAAGGTTCAGGGTGAGGGTATTGATAAAGCAACCAAGTACGCGATCCATCATCTCTATCCTTACATATTCTATGTGTATAACAATACCGTGTATCAGTTTGATATGGGGCATCCTGATGAAACTGCTAAACCGATATTGAGTTTCCCAGGAGAAGAAATAGTTGTTCTTAAGGTGAATCCTTTCGTTGCTTGGGAAGCATATTCAACTTGGGAACGCCAACGTGGAAACCATCTTGTTATTGGCACTCTTGACAAGAGTAAAGGAGATAGCGAATGTGGTATTATGCGTGCATATGATGTTCCTAATTTAATGGAGCCACTGACTATGGTGAAAGAGTATCGAGGATTAGGTAAAATCGTAGATATTGCATACAAGGAAAGAAGTGTAACACGTTAATAATTACCCCGGTGTACAGGATTTTTCCTATGCACCGGGATTGCATTGTAAAGAATGAAAAAGCATGTTTTCTTATCTTTGGTTCCACTGCTTCTTTTTGTGGAACCAATAAGTATTGCGGCACAATATCACATTGTGGGAAGCGTCTCAAATATCGAAGGTCAGGTATTCCATACCCATCTTAATGAGCGTGGACAGAAAGACACGTTAAACATCGGTATGGCAGCTTCCTTTGTATTTAGTGGAGACATCGAATCAGAAGAAGCATCTCTTTTAGAATTTGAGGGTGATAACCAACTTGTCATACCTATTTTCTTAGGTCCTTACAATTATCAGATTTCAGCAGATGCCAGAAGTCCTTATACCTGTCGTATTAAAGGTGGAGGTGCACTCCAACAGGATTACAACCATTTATTTGCAGAGCGTGTAAAAATGAGTCAGGCAATAGATTCCGTTAAGCAAGAGATCATGAAAGACTATCCTGACAATCCAAGCTTCGCACGTACACAAGTTGCTGGTTTTTCCCGTATCATGGCTGATAAATATGAAAAGTTGGAGAACAAGTATATACAGGAGAATGATAATATATTAAGTGTAATCCTTGTTTTTTTACGTAAGAATCAGTTAATTAGAGAAAATAATCTTTCACAAAAATACCAATTAATAGGAGAAAAAGGTCGTCAGACCATTGAAGGAAAATTACTTAAACCCTTAGCCGAAAAAGCATCAAAAATTATTGCTGGAGGCATCGTGCCAAATATTATAATGAAGACACCCAAAGGAGAAGAGATTAATATTCACGAAATTAAGGCTACTATTAAGATAATCGATTTTTGGGCTTCTTGGTGCGGTCCTTGTAGGGCAGAAAATCCTAATCTCAAAAAAATATATGCCAAATACCATCCTTTGGGTCTGGAAATTATTGGTGTATCTTTAGATCATAACAAGAAAGCCTGGCATGAAGCGATTCATGTGGATAGTTTATCATGGATTCAAATTTCAGACTTAAAAGGGTGGAATAGCCCTGTTGTAAAAGAATACAATATTCAAGGAATTCCCCAAACCTTCATTTTGGATAAGGATAACCGTGTCATCGCAGAAAACCTTCGTGGGGAAGAATTGGAGAAATGTGTGGCAAGGGAATTGGATGTTTTGGCTCACTAATTATCCCGCCCCCAGCAAACCTAACATCATCGAGTGGATTGAGAGCAAGCTATAAAGCTTTATAAAAGAACACATAAAAAAACGGTAGCACGATTCTCTGTGCTACCGTTTTCTGTATGATAAAACTGCAAGTGATTACAGTTTGGTGATGATCTCTCTACCAGCCTTGATAGCCTCCATGTTCAGAGGTATCAGTCCGTGGTGACGCTCGGGCAGTGTCTTAAACAATGCCTTCTCCACACCCTTGTCGCTGACTACAGGACAAACCTGCAGGAGTCCGCCAAGGATAATCATATTGAATACCTTGGAGTTCTTCATCTCCGCAGCCTTATCCATAGCGTCGATGCGATAGATATTGATATCGTCGCGCTGTGGCGGGTTGATGATACCATAGCTGTCGTAGATCAGGATGCCACCGGGCTTGATCTTCGGCAAGAACTTGTCGAGCGACGGCTGGTTCAAGACGATTGCTATATCGTATTTACTGAGGATCGGTGAAGAGATACGGTCGTCGCTGACGATCACGGTCACGTTGGCTGTACCACCACGCTGCTCCGGACCATAAGCAGGCATCCATGTCACCTCTTTGTCTTCCATCAATCCTGAATAGGCGAGGATCTTACCCATTGAGAGCACACCCTGTCCGCCAAAACCTGAAATAATTATC
>CADBSW010000057.1 GCA_902797505.1 uncultured Prevotellaceae bacterium
CGTCTTACCACCCTCTACGTCAGCATCAGCCTTGAAACCACGGCAGAGCTCAGCATCCTCCTCATTACCGATACATACATCGACGTATTTCATCAGTGGGCGCATGATAGAGATAGCTTTCTCAGAGGTCCACAGCTTCTTGCGGAAATTCAGGTCGACAGATACAGTCACACCATGACGCTTGGCAGCCTCGCATGCCAGCTTGGTCAACTCAGCAGCCTTGTCAGAGATAGCTGGGGTGATACCACTCCAGTGGAACCACTGTGCACCCTCCATAATAGCATCGAAATCAAAGTCAGAAGGATCAGCCTCAGCGATAGAACTGTGAGCACGGTCGTAGATCACCTTTGATGGACGCATGCTGGCACCTGTCTCTGCATAATACAAACCTACGCGGTCACCGCCACGGGCAACAAACTGGGTATTCACACCATAACGGCGGAGCGCATTGACAGCAATCTGTCCAATCTCATGCTTAGGCAACTTACTCACGAAGTAAGCATCATGCCCATAGTTGGCTACAGATATGGCTACGTTGGCCTCACCACCACCAGGAATAATACGGAAACTCTCACTCTGAATAAAACGGTCATTACCTGTTGGGGAAAGACGAAGCATAATCTCGCCTAATGTTACAATCTTTGCCATGTTCTTTGAATCTTAGATTTTTTGAATGTTTTATATGATTAAATGTTTGTCTTGATTAACGTACATATTATATAATCGGTGCAAATATACAAATAAAAAAGCAAAATACCACTTATTTACTAAAAAATATCGCTGTGCATTCGCACAATTCGGTTTTTATTACTATTTTTGCACACAAATTACTCAATGAGGTAAAAGAAACACTAAAGGAATCAGATTGTCATGACTCAGAAAGTGAGAATAAAGGATATCGCAGAAAAGGCCGGCGTTTCCGTCGGGACGGTGGACCGTATTCTGCACCACCGCCCAAACGTCTCGAAATCAGCAAGAGAAAAAGTAGAAAAGGTACTCAAGGAAATCCATTACCGTCCGAACATGTATGCCAGCGCCCTGGCCTATAACCGGTCGTATACCTTCCACCTGATCATCCCTTGGCATGAGCAGGAAGCCTATTGGGAAGAGATCGAGGAAGGGGCGATGAAAGCCTGTGACATGCGGCGTGACTTTCATGTCAACGTGGTCATATCCTATTACAAGCGTTTTGACGTCCAGTCATTTAAGAACACTTGTAAGGAAGTGTTGGATTCAGACCCTAATGGTGTCATCCTCGTGCCCAGCGAACTGGAAATCACCCAGCCTTTCACGGACATATTACACGAGAAGAAGATTCCCTTTATCCTGCTCGACTCCTTCCTTCCCGAACTCGACCCACTGACCTTCTATGGTCAGGACTCTTTCGCCAGCGGTTATTTTGCAGCCAAGATGCTGATGCTGATCGCCAACAAGGAACAGGAGATCATGCTGATGCGGCAGACCAACAACGGTAAGTTGTCCAGTCGGCAGCAGGAAAACCGTGAGGTGGGTTTCAGGCATTATATGAAAGAGCACTACTCTGAGGTAACCATCTCTGAGATGGATCTCCCATTGGATCATCAAGAAGACTACGACTCCATTATGTGTGATTATTTCAGCTCACACCCCAAGACACACCATTGCATCACGATGGGGTCAAGGGCATACCTCGTGGGCCAATATGTCAGTGAGAACCATCTTGGCGGTATTCAGATCATGGGTTATGACATGGTGGCTAAGAATGCGCAGTGCCTGCAGGAGGGTACTATCTCCTTCCTCATCGCCCAGCATGCCTATATGCAAGGGTTCTCCTGTGTAGATGCCCTGTTTAAGTCGATCGTGCTCAAACTGGATATAGAGCCCATCAACTACATGCCCATCGAACTCCTTTCAAAGGAGAATGTGCAGTTCTATAGAAGGAAACAACTTTAATTATTATAAAACTAATCATTATGCAACAACAATCGTTTATTAAAATCAATCCAGCCGACTCTGTCGTAGTTTGTCTTAGTCCGCTCAAGAAGGATGAGGTAATCCAGGTGGATGGAAAAGACATTGTAATCGGACAAGATACGCCTGCAGGACATAAGATCCTCATCAAGGATACACCTGCCGGTGAAAATATCATCAAATATGGTTACCCCATCGGTCATGCCAAAGAAGACTTGCATGTCGGACAATGGGTAAACGAGAATAATCTGAAGACCAATCTGAAGGGTACGTTATCATACACATATAACCCTGTAAATGAAGATCTTGACATACCGAAGGTAGACCGTACCTTTAATGGCTATGTACGCAAGAATGGTGAGGTAGGTATCCGTAATGAGGTATGGATCGTTCCTACCGTAGGATGTGTCAACGGCATTGCCGAACGACTGGCTGCACAGTTGCAGGAGGAGACAAAACTGGAAGGCATCGACGCCGTACATGCATGGCATCACAACTACGGTTGTTCGCAGTTGAGCGGTGACCATGAGAATACCCGTAAGGTGCTGCGTGATATCGTACTCCACCCCAATGCCGGAGCCGTACTGATCCTCAGTCTGGGTTGTGAAAACAACCAGCCCGACCAGTTCGAGGCTTTGTTAGGCGACTACGATCATGACCGTATCAAATTCCTGATCACCCAGAAAGTGGAGGATGAGGTAGAAGAAGGTATGAAGATCCTTCGTGAGTTGTATCAGATTGCCAAGAACGACCGTCGTACACCTTGTCCTCTGAATGAGTTGAGAGTAGGTTTGAAGTGTGGCGGTTCTGATGGTTTCAGCGGTATTACCGCCAATCCATTGGTAGGTGAGTTCTCTGACTTCCTCGTTGCTCAAGGCGGTACATCCATCCTGACAGAGGTTCCTGAGATGTTCGGTGCAGAGACCATTCTGATGAACCGTTGTAAGACACCGGAATTGTTCGAGCAGACAGTCACCCTGATCAACGATTTCAAGGAGTATTTCCTCAGTCATGGTGAACCTGTAGGCGAGAACCCATCACCGGGAAACAAGGCCGGCGGTATCTCTACCCTGGAAGACAAAGCTCTGGGATGTACTCAGAAATGCGGTCGTGCACCGGTAAGTGGTGTGTTAGGATATGGTGATCGTCTGCAGGTGAAAGGACTGAACCTGCTCTCTGCTCCCGGCAATGACTTGGTTGCTTCTACAGCCTTGGCTGCAGCAGGTTGTCAAATTGTGCTCTTTACTACCGGTCGTGGTACCCCCTTCGGCACATTCATCCCTACGATGAAGATCTCTACCAACAGCACCTTATATAAGAATAAGCCTAACTGGATCGACTTCAATGCCGGACAACTGGTAGAGGGTCGTCCGATGAAAGAGGTGCTCAACGACTTCATCGACAAGATCATCGCCATTGCCAATGGAGAACACTCTTGCAATGAGGCCAACGGCTATCGTGAGATCTCTATCTTTAAGAATGGCGTAACATTATAAGAGTGAATGAGCAATAAGAGAGGATTCATAGCCTTATCACCTCTGTTCGTCTTTATCGTACTTTACTTGGTAACGTCCATCATTGCCAACGATTTCTACAAAGTACCGATAACAGTGGCATTCATGATATCCAGCATCTACGCGGTAGGTATATCATCGGGATACCCATTGAAAAAACGTATAGAGACATACAGCAAAGGAGCCGGAACGAGCAACCTGATGCTGATGCTGTGGATCTTTGTGCTGGCAGGGGCCTTCGCACATTCTGCCAAACAGATGGGAGCCATCGATGCCACCGTGAACCTCACGCTGACATGTCTCCCGGCGAACATGCTGATGGCCGGACTCTTTATTGCCTCTTGTTTCATATCACTGAGCATAGGTACCAGTGTGGGCACGATTGTCGCACTGGTACCCATCGCTTCGGGATTAGCCCAGTCTACCGGGGTGGACATGGCGTTCATGACCTCCATCGTGGTGGGCGGCTCTTTCTTCGGCGACAATCTCTCCTTTATCAGTGATACCACCATCGTGGCAACGAGCACACAAGGATGCAGGATGAGCGATAAGTTTCGTGTCAATCTGTTTATCGCCTTGCCGGCAGCCATCATCGTCTTGATTATCTATCTGCTGATGGGTTCTGGTGTCCACACCCCTACCCTCATCCCCGAGGTAGAGTTCATCAAGATTATCCCTTATCTCGTTGTCTTGCTGGCAGCCATCTGTGGTATGAACGTGATGGCGGTGCTCACGCTCGGCACCATGCTTACCGGTATCATCGGTATTTGTGACCATTCCTACGATGTGTATGGATGGTTCAAGAGTATGGGCGATGGCATCCTGAATATGGGCGAACTGATCATCATCACGATGATGGCGGGTGGTCTGCTAGAGATTATCCGCATCAATGGGGGTATCGACTTTATCATCTCGAAACTCACCCGTCATATCTCCAGTAAGAGAGGTGCCGAACTGTCTATCGCCTCACTGGTATGTCTGACGGATATTTGCACGGCCAACAATACCGTAGCGATCCTCACTATCGGTGGCATTGCCAAACAGATTGGGGATAAGTTCGGAGTTGACAGTAGGAAGAGTGCCAGCATCCTCGATACCTTCTCTTGTTTTATGCAAGGACTGATACCCTACGGTGCGCAGATGTTGATGGCAGCCGGATTGGCAGCCCTCAATCCAATAGAGATATTGCCACATCTCTATTACCCGTTTACCTTGGGTGCTGTAGCCCTGGCAGCCATTCTGTTCAGATATCCCAAAAGATATAGTTGATCATGAACATTATTCATCGTAATCTCTTCAGACTATTGAGGTCGGGTGCCTTCGACGAATACGAGGAACTTGAGCCGATGTCACCATTCAAGTGGCGGCGACTGTTGCAGATTGCCGATGTGCAGGGGATGGCTCCGTACATCCAGCTGGGAGTGGTCAGTCAAC
The DNA here is from genome assembly GCA_902797505.1 of uncultured Prevotellaceae bacterium. Lineage (GTDB taxonomy): Bacteria > Bacteroidota > Bacteroidia > Bacteroidales > Bacteroidaceae > Prevotella. The sequence goes on from CADBSW010000057.1 coordinate 4,899, forward strand.
GACGCACAAAGAGTGAACTATGTATACCTGAAGAGATCATCAAGCAGCTCAACAGCGTATCTACGGTAGTGCCCAACGTCAACACCACCTTGATGAAGCTCCTCAAACTGGATCCCCATCTCTCCAACTATTTCCTAAACCGGCGCCTAAAGAAGATCAAGGCTGATGAAGAGAGTAGCAGCGAAGGATCGGTGGAGACCATCCAACTGTTGAATGTAATCATCTATAATGTCAACCAGACACTCAACAGAGGACTTGACCTTCATGGAATTATCGAATTAGGCCGATTCCTTCGTAACAGAGGTGACAGTGTGGATTTTATCAAGATAGAGACGTGGCTTAAGCATTTAGGATTGGAGCGCATGGCAGCCCTGCAAGGCACGATTCTAATTGAAGTATTCCATTTCCAACTCGACGAAATCCCCTATATGCAGAAGACGGAGCGGCAGGCATACTCTCTATTGATGCGCACCATGGAGCATACGGCCTTTGACACAGCAGAGACCTGGCATTTCAGAATGCGCAGCAACGGAATGGTGGAAAACAACGGCAAGATACTCCGTCGCAACCTTCGTCGGTGTCTGAAATATTTCAAGTATTGTCCGTGGGAGACCATCAGCAATTTCTTCAGGAATTTCTACAGAAACCTCTCCGAAATAGAGGAGTAGGAAAACGGCAATTCTTAAAAGAGTTCAAAAAATGTAAGTTCTCCCTAAAACGATTCACATTGTTGCCCATCTTGATTTTTATTTGTACCTTTGCAAGTATGATGTCAAGATTGAAAGTTATACTCGTTATATTCTTTAATATAATTACTTTAGGCTTGTATGCACAGACAAGCTACATTCAGTGTGAGGATACCTGCTCGCATATTCATGGTATCGATCTGAGTCACTATCAGGGAAGCGTCTTCTGGGAGACTGTAGGCGACAACAGCAAGATGGCCTATGTCTATCTTAAAGCTACCGAGGGAGGTGACCGTATCGACGACCGTTATGAACAGAATATCGAGTTGGCTCATCGTTACGGATTGAAGGTAGGCTCTTACCACTTCTTCCGACCGAAGAGCAACCTTACGTTGCAATTGGAGAATTTCAAGACACAGTGCCGTCCAGGCGACCAAGACCTCATCCCCATGATAGACGTGGAGTCTACCGGTGGTCTGAAGACAGAAGTCTTCTGCGATTCGCTACTGACCTTCCTCAAGATGGTGGAAGAGGCCTATCACCAGAAGCCCCTGGTTTATTCCGGCAGGAATTTCTATAACAAGCACCTGCAGCACAAGATTGATGCCTATCCGCTGATGATTGCCATGTATGCCGATGAGGAACCTGTCTTAGCAGACGGGCGCGACTACCTGATCTGGCAATACACCTCAAAGGGACGTATCAATGGTGTGAACGGTCATATCGACAAGAGCCGGTTCATGGGCAGGCATAGTATGCGTGAGATACGTTACAGGCACAGATAATACAGAATAATACTATAAAATTATAAAAACATGGCTATAATAAAGTGTCCCGAATGCGGACATCAGGTTAGCGAGAAAGCACCCACCTGCCCCAGTTGCGGGGTAGAGATAGCAGGTAATATCACCTGCTGCCCCAATTGTAATAAGATATATCTGAACAGCGAGGATTGTTGTCCATACTGTTATCAGCCCAACATCAACAAGCAGGACAAGAAATCTGCTGTCCCCACCACCACACCGATAACAGCCTTGGCAGAGGTCAGCCCCAAAGAGCGTACAGAGGCATCGGGCGACAAAATACCCGCCACACCCAAGAAGAAAAAACACGGGAGTGCGCTGCTGTTGGCCTTCGTGATCGCCATCATCGTATGCGGTGCTTCTTTCTATCTGTACAACAAAGCACAGACCGATAAGGAAAACGAAGAATACGAATATGCCATCAAGAGCGATAACCCGCTTATCTTGCAGGAGTTCCTCGATACCTTCAAGAATGCCACACAAGAGCATCGTGACAGTGTAACGGCCCATCTGCAGATGATCCGTCAGGCAGAGACCGATTGGAACAATGCCGTGGTAATGCATACCAAGGCGGCTATCTTGAATTATCTGGAACAGTATCCCAACACCACCCACCGAGCAGAGTCAAAGAATATCCTTGACTCTTTGGACTGGCAACAGTGCTGCGACCTCAATACCATCGAGGGGTATGAGCGTTATATGACAGAGCATCCCGACGGCAATTTCTACGATGAGGCAGAACAGGCTATGAAGAAGATTAAGGCCAAGGACGTCACCCCCGAGGAACAAGCTGTCGTGGCCAATGTGCTGCATCGCTTCTTTGTCAGCATCAACAGCCGTGATGAGAACGCTATCCGTGAAACTGTCGCAGATGTATTCACACTGCTCGACAAGACAAACGCCACAAAAGAAGATGCCGTAGCCTTTATGAGAAAATTATACAAGGAAGACATCAGTAGTATGACATGGCAGTTGCCGAGTACCTACGACATTAAGAAACGCGAGATCGGCGACGGCAGCTATGAGTATAATGTGGTGTTCTCGGCTAATCAGAAAGTAGAGCATACCGACAAGTCGAAAGCCACGGTCAACAACTACCGTGTCACAGCAACGATTAACCCAGAAGGAAAGATTGGATTAATGAAATTAGTCAGACTGCTTTCCGATTAATCAAATAATCACCATGATCATGAAAAGAATTATTATTGTTATTTTAGCTGTTATATGCCTACAAGGAAATGTTATGGCAAAGACAAAGACCGTTAGACTGAGAATCATCGAGACCAGTGATGTTCACGGTTGCTTCTTCCCCTACGATTATATCAACCGCAGACCTATGAAAGGGTCGATGGCACGTGTGAGTACTTATCTGAAGGAGTTGCGTAAAACATACGGTGACAATCTGTTACTCTTTGACAATGGAGATATTCTTCAGGGTCAGCCCACTTGTTATTATTGTAATTATGTAAACACCAATATCGAGAATGTGGCCGCCAAGGTGATCAACTATCTGGGCTACAACGCACAGGTCTTCGGCAACCACGATGTGGAGACAGGTCATGCCGTATACGACAAATGGATCCGTGAGATACAATGCCCGGTATTGGGTGCCAACATCATTGAGACGGGCAGTGGCAAGACCTATGTGCCGCCCTACACCATCATCGAGCGCGAAGGAGTGAAGATCGCCGTCATCGGCATGCTCACACCTGCCATTCCCAACTGGCTTAATGAGTCATTGTGGGAGGGTATGAAATTTCAGGAGATGGTATCATGTGCCCGCTACTGGATAGAAGAGTTGAAAAAGACCGAGAAGCCCGACGTGGTCATCGGCGTGTTCCACTCCGGCAAGGAGGGTGGTATCAAGACTCCCGAGTACGATGAGGATGCCTCTGTCAAGGTAGCACAAGAGGTGCCGGGCTTCGACCTGATCCTCTATGGTCATGACCACACCGTGCATCGTGATATCATCAAGAACACCGCTGGACAAGACGTGCTCTGTCTGGATCCCTCTTGCAATGCCCTCAACGTGAGCGATGCGCAGATCACGCTCACCCTTAAGAAAGGGAAGGTGATTGACAAACAGATTACCGGTGAGATCGTGGATGTCAGCAATCTGGCCATCGATCAGGATTTCATGAATTACTTCCAGGCAGACAGAGACAGTGTCAGCACTTTCGTTAATAGAAAGATCGGCAAATTCAAGAAAACAATCTATACACGCGACTCCTACTTCGGCAACAGTGCCTTCTGCGATCTCATCCATCAACTGCAGTTGCAACTCACCGGCGCCGATATCTCTTTCAATGCGCCCTTGTCTTTCAATGCCGTCATCAAGGAAGGTGATATCCGTGTAAGTGATATGTTCAATCTGTATAAGTACGAGAACCAGTTGTATGTCATGAAACTGACCGGTGAGGAGGTCCGCAAGCATCTGGAGATGAGTTACGACCTGTGGGTGAACACCATGAAGTCGCCCGATGATCATATCATGCTCCTCAACGATGGTAACACTGATGATAAACAACGGTTTATGTTCAAGAACCTCGCCTTCAATTTCGACAGTGCCTCCGGTATCGACTATGAGGTAGACGTGACAAAGCCAAATGGACAGAAGGTACGTATCTTACGGATGAGCAACGGAGAACCGTTTGACGAGAAGAAGATATATAAGGTGGCGCTGAACAGTTACCGTGGCAATGGTGGCGGTGAACTGCTCACCAAAGGTGCCGGCATCCCACGCGAGGAATTGAAGAGTCGCACCATCTACGAAAGTGAGAAAGATCAGCGCTTCTATCTCATGAAGGAGATTGAGAAGGCGAAGGAGCTCGATCCTCAACCGGGCAACAACTGGAAGTTTGTGCCCGAGGAATGGGCAAAACCAGCGTTGGAGCGAGACCGCAAACTGTTGTTCGGTAAATAACCTTACTAAAGTTTCCCACTTGCCATTTTACCGGCTTTCGCGAATAATCAAACATTGCAATATACTGATTGACAATCTATTAACATTTC
>CADBSW010000058.1 GCA_902797505.1 uncultured Prevotellaceae bacterium
AAAACAACATCTATGAAAAAGAAAACCAGAATTAATGGAAAATTGAAAATGAAAAATGGAAAATTATCGGAGCAGCGAGAGCAGAGATAAGCCCTCATCCCGGACTTGATCCGGGATCTACACCGAATAGACACGGATGAGATTCCGGCTCGGTGGCCGGAATGAGAGGAGCAGCCTGAGCAGAGTCAAGCTTGCTTGGACTATGCCGAGATTCCCTAACTGCGTTTGCCTACCCGTAGCCTTTCGCGACGATATCGCTGAATGCAATGAGGATCATGTTTGTCGGAGAGTATTACCTAGCCCGTTAGGGCGAAACAGAATAGGCGGGGGTGTCAACCCCCGTGATCATGTAGAGTTATGATTAGCCCCGTAGGGGCGACAGAGCATAGATGGTGAGAGGAATAATGACTACCGACGAGAGTCCCAAGTACTAAAACTGAGAGTTTTATGTATTAGGACTCCCCTGATTGTTAACTATGAATAACACGCTTAAGGGATTTTCATAGCCACCGTGACTCTTCTTCCATCCGATCAAAGCTCACTTCATAGCCGTATTGGTCAAAGATTTTCCTAATGATCTGCTAATCCTCAGGATAGATAGGTCGCGATCCATCTCTGAAGTGAAAAAAACTACTCCTTCCGAACTCATCATACAGCGCCTTGTGGATCGCTGTGGAATGGATGGCCTTGACATCAAGAAACGAGTCCTTCATGCCATAAGCCACCATGACGGGGGTACTGTCTTTAAAGAAACGGCATCCCTCTCCGGTGTACAGCGATGGATTCACGACGAGGATCTGACTTTTCTTCACTTGTTGATGACTTGCTGCGAGATAGCGCAGACACTGGTCTTTCTGAGGACACTCACTGATGTAGCAGAACGTATAGTTCGCTGGCATCTTGTTGAAATCTACTGTATTAAACATTTTATTTTTGATATTGGTTGCTGCAAAGATACATTTTTTTCCACAGAATCCAAGCTTTTCAGGAAAAATTTATATATTTGCATTTCAATAACTGATACCTTTCACGCTGGAAATAAGAAGTGAGGCATGATAAACGAACTATTAACCCAAATAAACGGTATCCTATGGGGATACATCCTGATAGCCGCCCTGATTGGTTGCGGACTGTGGTTTACCTGGAAGACGAAAGGCGTGCAATTCCGTATGGTGGGCGAGATGTTCCGTCTGCTCACCGACTCTGCCACGACAGATGCCAGTCGCATGAACGACAAAGGGGAAAAACGTAAGTATATCTCCTCTTTCCAGGCCTTTGCCGTATCGGTTGCCACCCGTGTGGGCACCGGCAACCTGGCGGGTGTGGCCACCGCCATCACCTTAGGAGGTCCGGGAGCCATCTTCTGGATGTGGGTGATCGCCCTGTTAGGGTCGGCTACCGCCTTCATTGAGTCGACACTGGCACAGCTCTTCAAGCAACCTCAGAAAGACTCGTTTATCGGAGGACCGGCTTACTATATCCAGAAAGGACTGCACTGCAGATGGATGGCTATCCTCTTTGCTGTCTTTATCACCATCAATTTCGGACTTTCGAACAACTCCATCCAGAGCAATACCATCTGTAGCGCCATGCAAGAAGCCTTCGGATGGAACCCCTTATTGGTAGGTGTTGTCATTGCTGCCCTGGCATTATCCATCGTCTTTGGCGGCATCCACCGTATCGCAAGGATCAGTTCGGTATTGGTGCCCCTGATGGCCATCGGGTATTTTATCCTGTCGATGGTCATCGTCATCATGAACATCCAGTTGATTCCGCAGGTCATGAAGGTCATCTTCGCCAGTGCCTTTGGTCTTGAACAGGGCATCAGCGGCGCAATAGGCGCCACGATCATGAGTGGTGTGAAGCGCGGATTATTCAGCAATGAGGCCGGTGAGGGTAGTGCTCCCAACGTAGCGGCGACAGCCACCACCTCACATCCCGTCAAACAAGGACTCATCCAGGCATTGGGCGTGTTTACGGATACTCTGTTAGTATGCTCATGCACTGCCTTCATCATCCTGATCAGTGGACTATACAACACACCGGGATTGGATGGCATCCAACTCTCACAGGCCGCTCTCACCGCTGAGATAGGACCCTTCGGGAAATATTTCATCGCCCTGGCGATCCTGCTGTTTGCCTTCTCCAGCATCATCGGCAACTACTATTACGGAGAAGCAAACATACGGTTTATGACCTCCAAGAAGTATGTCCTGACCATCTACAGGATACTCTCTGGCGGTGTGGTCCTCATCCTCGGCGCCATGGCCAGTCTGGAGATGGTGTGGAATGTGGGGGATTTCAGCATGGGTCTTCAGACGGCATGCAACGTTGCCGCCATCATCATCTTAGGGAAATACGCCTTCCGTCTGCTCGACGACTACAGGAGTCAGAAGCGACAGGGCATCAAGGAGCCCGTCTTCCACCGCAGTAAGATGCCGGAGATAGAGAAGGATATCGAGGGCTGGGACTAACTGTTCTTCTTATAACTGCGTACAGCCCATACCGCCATGAAACAGCCGATGCCGAGCAGGGCATATATCTGATGGGCAATGGTTGAGAAAGAACCTCCCCGGATAAACACCGTGCGGATAGCATCAATGAAATAGTGCATGGGGTTGACATACGTGGTGAGATAAGCCAAGTGTGGCATGGATCGCGTGGGAGTGAACAAACCACTGAGCAACATGATACATACCACGAAGAACCACATCACGAAGATGGCCTGCTGCATGGTGTCGCTGTAGTTGGAGACGATCAGTCCGAAAGAGGAGAAAAACAGCGCCAACAGCATAGCCAACACATACACCCACATGATAGAGCCCGCGCAGGTGATGCCATAGACCAGCCACGCCAGGAGCAGACTGACGGTAATGACAAAGAGGGCTATCAACCAATAAGGGATCAGTTTAGCCAGGATAAAGGCCCATTTGGATACCGGCGTGACATTGATCTGCTCGATCGTGCCCGCCTCTTTCTCTCCCACGATATTCAGTGTGGGCAGGAATCCCGTCATCAGCATCATCACGATAGCCAACAAGGCAGGAATCATAAAGAGTTTGTAGTTCTGACCTTTATTATATAATAGGAGAACAGAGGGCACAGAAGAGACGGAGGGCATAGAGACCGACGACATGGCAATCTGCGAGAGGTAGGCACTACCCATCGCTCCCTTCGTGCCATTGACGGCATTGGCAGCAATGAGTACCTGCGGCTGTCGACCTTTTACGAAGTCACGACTATAGTCTTTGGGAATCACCATCACGATATCGATCACTCCCTTCTCTATCTCGGCCAAAGCCTCTTGATAGGAACTCTTCTGACCGCTGAAGATGAAGTAGTTGCTGGCCTCTATGGCGTGCACCATCTGTTGGGAACGCACCGACCGGTCGTTATCCACCACACCCACACGGATATTCTTCACCTCCATATTCATCACCCATGGCATCACACACATGATGATAATCGGAAACATAATGATCAGCCGGGGCAGGAACGCATTACGTCGTATCTGCAGGAACTCTTTCTGTATGAGATATTTCAGTGTCATGACTATTCCAATCTTGAGTTAAACTTCTTTAGGGCGATCGTCAGGAAGAAGACCGTCATTCCTAAAAGGATGGTCACCTCTTCGATCACTTCACCGATGCCCACGCCCATGATCATCAGTTTGCGCATGGCAGAGATATAGTAACGAGGGGGCATGATGGCCGATATCCACTGTAAGATCGTGGGCATCGACTCGATGGGGAAGAGCATTCCTGAGAGCATCACCACCGGCATCAAGAGCACCATGGCAGAGAGGAGCAAGGCCACCAACTGGGTGTTGGCGATCGTAGAGATCAGGAGACCTAACGACAAGGCTAAGAGGATATAGATCATGCTCACCACAACGATCCAGAAGAGAGAACCTACCAGTGGCACCCCTAAGACGAAGCGGGCCATCAGGAGGATGACGATCAGGATCAAGAAGGCCAACACCAGATAGGGAACGGCCTTGGCGATGATCACCATCAGCGGGCGCACCGGAGAGACGAGCAGCACCTCCATGGTGCCTTTCTCCTTCTCACGAACAATCGAGATAGACGTCATCATAGCACAGATAAGCATCAGGAGCATACCCATGATGGCAGGCACGAAGTTGTACGCCGACTTCATCTGCGGATTGTAGAGCATCTTCGTGTTGACCAGAGAAAGAGAGGGATTGGCTATGACCTGCTGCGCATAGCTGGTCCACTGCTGCGCCATATTGGGGTCGGCCCCATCGACAATGATCTGTAGTCCAGTACGCTTAGCGGCAAAGTCCTTGTCGAAGACAATCGCGAGATCAGCCTTCTGACTGCGGATGATCATCTCTGCCTCCTTAGGGGTAGGAGCCGTAGCAACGATCGTGAAATATTCGGATGACGCCAAGCGCTCCACCGCTTGCTGCGTGAGATGATCCATCTGTGAGGTGACCACCACCGTACGCACATTCCTCACATCTGTGCTGATGGCAAATCCGAAGATGAGCATCATCACCACGGGCATACCGAAAAGTATCAGCATGGTGCGCTTATCACGCAGTATATGCTTCGCCTCTTTGATGACAAATGATTTAAACTGTCTCATACGCCTAATCGCTTGAACGGGTTGCCTGACGGGCCAGATAGGTGAACACATGATCCATATCCGGCTGGTTGTACTTCTGCTTCAATTCCTCGGGGGTGCCCATCGCACTGATCTTACCGTCGACCATAATGGAGATACGATCGCAATACTCAGCCTCATCCATATAGTGGGTGGTCACAAAGACGGTGATACCCCGGCGGGCGGCATCGTAGATCAGTTCCCAGAATTGTCGGCGCGTGGCGGGATCCACACCGCCTGTCGGTTCATCGAGGAAGACGACACCCGGCTCATGGAAGATAGACACGGAGAAGGCTAACTTCTGTTTCCACCCCAGAGGCAGTGAGGATACGAGATCGTTGGCATGACTGTCGAACTGCAGTCGTTGCAGCAGTTCCTTGGTCTTCACCTTGATCTCTTCATCCTTCATCCCGTAGATACCGGCAAACAACCGGATATTCTCCGCCACGGTGAGATCCTCGTAGAGGGAGAACCGCTGCGACATATAACCGATATGCTTCTTGATCTGCTCATGTTGTGTGCGGATATCATATTCCACCACACGACCATTGCCACTGGTGGGCTGATTGAGTCCGGTGAGCATGTGCATGGCTGTGGTCTTACCGGCTCCATTAGCCCCCAAGAAACCGAAGATTTCTCCTTTCTTCACCTTGAAAGAGATATCATCAACCGCATGGAAACTGCCGAAGGCCTTCACCAGGTGCTCCACCTCGATGACGTAATCATCATCGACCTCGGTGGTCCTTACCGCTTCGATAGGCGGCGGATTGAAAATGTCCTTAAACTGCTCCAGAATAATCTCTGGTTTGTCAATTCCCCGGATAACACCCTGATCGAGGAAGGCCACCCGCTCGCAGCACCTCACCTCATCCAGATAAGGGGTAGAAGCCACGATGGTGATGCCACGCTCCTTCAACATCAGCAACATCTCCCAAAACTCCTTACGGCTGACGGGATCGACACCCGTGGTCGGTTCATCGAGAAAGAGCACGCTCGGCTGATGCACCAAGGCACAGGAGAGGGCCAACTTCTGTTTCATACCACCAGACAAAGCACCTGCCCGACGGTTCTTGAAACGTTCTATCTGTGAATAGATAGCCTTGATACTGTCGTAACCGGCCTCAACAGTAGTGCCGAAAAGGGTGGCAAAGAACTTGAGGTTCTCCTCCACCGTCAGATCCTGATAGAGTGAGAACTTGCCAGGCATATACCCTACCCTACGACGGATCTCACGCATCTGACTGACCGTATCGAAACCATCCACCATCGCTGTTCCCTTGTCAGGCAACAACAGGGTGCAGAGGATACGGTAGAGCGATGTCTTTCCGGCTCCGTCAGGGCCGATAATCCCGAAGACCTCACCCTTGGAGACCGACAGCGACACGTCTTGCAAGGCCTGCACCCGTCCGTATCGTTTCGATATGCCGTTAACTACAATACTTTCCATGATTCTTCATTCCTTACAGGGGCTTACGCACCCCCACGGGGGTTGACACCCCCGCCTATGTTGTGTCGCCCTTACGGGCTCTACACTCTACACTCTAAACCCTACACTTTAAATTCTTCACTCTTCACTCTTAACTCTTCACTTTACAACTTCACCTCTCCGTACATACCTATTTTAATATACCCGTCGCTCTTGACAGCAATCTTCACGGCATATACCAGATCGGCACGCTCATCATCGGTGAGGATTGTCTTGGGGGTGAACTCTGAGCGAGAGGAGATCCACGACACCCTGCCATCATACGCTTTTCGCTGACCATTGCCATAATCGGCAAACACCTTCACGGTCTGTCCCACCTTGATGTGTTGCAACTGCGCCGAGGTAACATACGCACGGAGATACATCTGACGGGTATCTGCCACCTTAAACAGAGGTTTTCCCGTGGCGACAAACTCCCCGCGCTCAACGTATTTCTCTAATACCGTGCCTGCCACCGGGGTATAGATATGACATTTCTGCAACTGGTCACGGAGCTGGTTTACCTGCACATCGGTGGCTGCCATCTGTTTGTTCAGCGCATCCGTACTGGTAGAGAGTGAAGAGATCTGGGCAGCGAGCTGTCGCTGAAGTACCTGCACCTGACTGACGGCGTCATCAAGCATCTTACGGGGAGCGGCTCCATCATTCACCAGTTCTTGATAGCGACGCTGCTCGGTCTGCGCCTTTGACAGTTGTTGTCGGGTAGCAGCGATCTGCTTCTCCATATCCGGTTTCTGACTGTTATAGACGGCCTTGGTAGCCCTGGTCTGCTGAATCTTCAACCATATCTGCGTGGTGTCTATCATTCCCACTTCTCTACCCTCTTCCACCTCATCACCTTCATTCAGGGAAAAGGAAAGCAAGGTTCCACTCTGTTCAGCCGACACGGTAGTCTCTGTAGCCTCGAACGTACCGGTGGCATCATACTCTTTCTCTTTCTTTCCGCAAGCCGTCAACAACAGCGCCACGCTTGCTATGATATATATCTTTTTCATACCTTATTAATTATTCACCGTGTATTTTAAACTGTAGATCTCCTTCAACATCTCTATCTCATGCACCGACAACTGTACACGAGCCGCATTCTCACTGTTGATCTCCTTCACCAGATCGTTCACATCGATAATGCCATGAGCCAACTTCGACTCAGCAGCCTTACGAACCGACGACCGAAGAGCAATGATCTCCTCATCGCCAGCCATGAGCTGACGGTAACGGTCTATCTCCTCATGCTGTTGGGTTTGCTCCAAACGGTTATTAAACAAGAAGATATCACGACTGTTCTCGGCCATATCACGCTGTAGCTGTATCTTGGCCTTGTCGTTCTTACGGGTGTATAAGGCACCGATATTCCAGGTAAGACGGGCACCGATCATGCCATTCAACGACCATGAACGACTCATCATATCCTCAAACATATTATATCCGGGATATCCGTAGAAGCCGGAAGCAAAGACAGAGAACCTGGGTCTTAACGCCGCGTCTAACATCTTCTCCTGACTATCTGCCAATGAGAGTTGGGCATCGATCAATGAAAGTTCCGGACGAATGCCAGTAGTACCTGCATCAACGACAGCCGGCTTCACCGGTTCTTTCATCTCTATACCGCAGAACATACCGAGCATCATCTGCAGAGTGCGTTTCTGAGATTGCAGATTGGTGCCTTGCTGAACCACATTCAACCGCTCTGCCTTGACGGCCTGATAATCGCTCTGTGAGGCTGTACCTCTTTTATACATGGAGGAGAGCTTCTTCTCGTTGGCACTGAGCAGTTCTTGTAAGTCATTATTTAAGGTGATCTGCTCATTGAGTAACAACAAGGCAAAATACATCTCGTTTACCCGCTGGCGGATCTGATACAAGGATACCGCCGTCTGGGCCTGCTGGACAGCACCCTGCTGCCGGGCTATCTCCTTCTGTATACGGATTGTGCCACCGTCATAGACTGGTTGGTTGATGTCTACGCCCACCCGATACTGGTCTTTTTTCAGACCTTTCATATCGAGACCCATCTGCTGATATACCGTCTGCATCTGCTCCGGCCAGGAGGTCACATCACTCTGTAAGGTAGCCTGCGCTGTGGCGGATATCTGCGGCAACCATCCTTTCTGGATATTGGCAATAGTCAGATCGGTCGTCTTACTGATCAAATCATACTGCCTAATCTGCGGATAATTGTTTTCTGCTGCCTTCTGGCATTCCTCCAAGGTCTGAGCCTTCGCCATCATTGGCAGCAACATTATTAAAAAGAGCAGTTTCTTCATATATTTGTTGTTTGTTATCGACAATGCAAAAGTATAGCTTTTTGGGTAGTTAACTGTTATCTATAAATATGTATTAATGTCCTTTATGTTCGATTTGTGTACTAAAAGAGCTATTATATGCATATTTTTATTATCTTTGCGTCATAATTCATGATATAAAGAATGAGCAAGCAACCTAAGTTAATGAATCTCTCACGCATGCGGGATATCTTTGAACCGCATCTGTCGGAAATACGAGAGCACGTCTATTTCAGCAATGAACTGGGGATTATCCATGGTAACACCCGGGTATTTCAATTGGTGATGAGACAAGAACCTCCCTTTGCTATTGACGATTACCGTTTGGGGGTCGTCATCAAGGGCAACGCACGGATAAACTTTAACCTTGTTGAGAAGCAGATCAGTGCAGGGACACTGGTATTTGCGGGCCCTGGCACCATCATCACACCCATCAGTGTGAGTGACGACTTGGAGATTAGAGGAACGGCTCTCTTCTCCCAATTCCAGATGCCCTTTACGGCAGCACAGATGCCCATGGCCTTCAACGGACAGGTTCGCGACTTCCAGATTCATGGCACAAAAGATGACATCGACATTACGTTGAATATCATCGAGACGCTATGGGGTGTCGTTCATCAGCAAGACTACAACCGCCAGACGGTGAGCAGTCTGGTAGCCGCACTGATGTATCATTACGACGGATTATACCGTAAACAGACTGACCTGATAGAGAACTCACACAGCAGGGAACAGACCATCTTCGACCGTTTTATCTATCTCGTCAACCAGTATGCCGCTCAAGAGCACCAGATCAGTTTCTATGCTTCGAAGATGTGCTTGACAGAACGCTATCTGGGCACGATCATCCGTCAGACCAGCGGTGTCACTGCCAAGGAGTGGATAGACCGCGCCCTCATCCTACGTATCAAGGTAGAACTGCGTCATACCGACAAGACCATCGCTCAGATTAGCGATGAGATGCACTTCCCGAACCCCTCATTCTTCTGCAAGTACTTTAAGCGCCTGACATCCATGACACCTGCTGAATTCAAAAAAAGTTAAAAAAGATTACTGGCCCCGTTATTCTTTCATTATAGTAATTAACTTTGCATATAATAATAATCCAAGGTTATGAAGATCTACGAAAAGAAACACTTCTCCAGTGCAGCACAGACGGCTTGTCTCATATTATTAATAGTAGTTATCTGTGTGGCATTCTTCCTCTTCTTACCACACCAACAGTTTATGGATTCCACCTCTCCCTTTTGGAGAATCACTTTATTACTGATGGCAGGAGTGACATTCGTGGGTATGTTGTTTACAGGATGTCTCAGGACGAAACGTTATATCGATCTCTGTATCAAAGGGAACCCTGCCGTGATCATATCAGATCAAGCACTGCAGATCTATTATCCCTTTGGTGAGGATACAGTAATACCCTGGGAAGAGATTGCCGATTTTGAAACCTATCCTTCTAAAGACTGGACAACCTGTCGCCCCATCTATAAAGACAAGCAGAAAAACAAATGGCGGTATCTCAAGCACTCCTATCGTGATGCCATCCGCACCGACTACCTCGATATCCCAGATGAGAAATTGTTAGAGATACTTAGACAGCATCTTACTGCATAAGACATCTGATTCTAGTGCCTTATATCATTGTGATTATCAAAAAGAGGTTTTGCCTTCATATTTACTATAACCACCTACCAATCAGTATGTTACGATTATGAAGGCAAAATTTTTGCCTTCATAATTTCCGGGATTTTCCGGGATTTTCGCTGCAGATTATGCAGATTGGGTATAAGAATCGCAGGCTTGCAGATGGATTTGCATATCACATGAAAGCAACCATTATCACATAAAGCATTCATTATTTTCATATAAAACTATCATCATTTCCACCTGATGTAATCATTATCTTATGACCAAAACAAGTTGTTTTGGTCTGGAAAAGGGGATATAATCCTATGGGAAAAGTCATTCCATCTAAAGCAAAACAACTTGTTTTGGTATTATGAAGGCGTATGAAGGCAAAATGTTTGCCTTCATACGTGCAAGCTATTGGTTACTAATGCCTTATACAAATTATGAAGGCAAACTCGTTTTTTCAAACTTTTTTAGAGCGTTAAATGAATAGTTGCTTTATTCTTTTCCAAATGTTAAAAAACGATATATAAAGCAATTTATTTATGAAATAATTTGGTTTATATTATAAACTTCTTTATCTTTGCATCGTGTACCGGACATAATAGGCTTCATACGCACTTTCTGCAGGAGTGCGGACGAAGCCTGAGAGTTGTTAACAAAAGTAGATCATCATTTAAAATGGAACAACAATGGAAGAAAAGAATAACTTGACTGCCGAGCGCAGTCTGGAGATCATCAGAGAATCAATAGAGCGCAGTCAGCGCACCATCAACAAGAATTCAGCCATACCACTCATCTGGTGGGGATCTTGCGTAGTCATATTCTCATTGTTCATCGCCTACCTGTGGAAAAATCATGGCGGACCTGTATGGAATATGCTGTGGGCTATGTTGTGGCTGATAGGATATGCAGGCGACTGGATAATCGGCAAGCGAAGAGAAAGCATCCCGACTACTTTTGTAGGGAAGACCATCGGTCATGTGTGGACAACCTTTGGGGTATTCTGTTGTGGCGTGGGCATGCTTCTTGGTTTTATCGGCAGTGGAATGCTGCCAATGGAACTGATAATGTCAAAGGTATATGTGTTTGGCTGCATCACCAGTATCATCTCGCTTTGCTTTTGCATGTGTACAACAATCACAGGTCTCGTCATCCGAAACCGCATCATTCAGGTGTGCGGACTTATCGCAGGCATCGGCGGATTTTTCGGTGCATTGCATTTCCAAGGTCATACACAGCTCTATGTGATGGCAGTCGTGGCCTTGATTGGTCTTATTGTGCCAGGTGTAGCGATTTTCATGCAAAACCAGAAATAAGGAGGACCAGCTCATGTTCAAACCATTAGATCCCCTGCTACACTCCGAGTTGCGACTGGCCATCGTGTCGCTACTCATCAGTGCCGAGGAAGCCGAGTTCCCCTACATCAAGGAGCAGACGGGAGCCACGGCGGGCAATCTGAGTGTGCAGA
>CADBSW010000059.1 GCA_902797505.1 uncultured Prevotellaceae bacterium
GTTGCACGCTTCGAGACAGACAAAATGTGGTTCTTCACACTGTGCTGCGGGACTCGCTTCGCTCAAACAGGTCCTCGCACCGCCTAAAGGCGCCGTGTTCAGTCACCTCATTTTATACCTGTCTTTGACTTCGTCGAACTCGCTTACGCTCGGCATAGTCCAAGTAAATTTGGCTCTGCCCTCGCTTAATCGCGACTTTGTCGCTATCGCAACAATATAATAGAGATTGATAATATATAATTGGACTTATGATTGATTACCAAAAAACGATTGAGAAGATTCATAATGACGTGATGGTCTATGCCAAACTGGGGAAGCAGGCGGACTACATCCCTGCGCTGGCGGCTGTCAACCCCGACCAGTTCGGACTTTGCATACAAACCTTAGAGGGTGGGCGCTATAGTACCGGTCAGTGGGATACCCGTTTCTCCATACAGAGTATCTCGAAGGTCTTCACCCTCGCCATGTGCCTGAGTATCAGGGGTGACGCGCTATGGCAACGCATGGGGAAGGAGCCGTCGGGCAATGCCTTCAACTCGCTCGTACAACTGGAGTATGAGCATGGCATTCCGCGTAACCCGTTTATCAATGCCGGTGCTATTGTCATGGCAGATATCCTGCTGAGCAACCTGAAGAACCCCGAAGAGGAGTATCTTGCCTTTATCCGTTCGATCTCCAACAATCCTACTATCGAATACAATGAGGCGCTGGCTGAGTCGGAGCAGAGTTGCGGATATCTTAATGCCGCCATCGCCAATCTGCTGAAGTACCACCACAACATCGAGAATCACATCCACGATGTGCTGCATTTCTATTTCATGACGTGTTCGGTGGAGATGAGTTGTGAAGAATTGTCGCGCGGTTTCCTGCCGTTTGCGAACCATCGTATGCCGTTCTCTTTCGAGGGGTGTACCCTAACGGCATCACAGGTAAAACGTATCAATGCGATCATGCAGACCTGCGGGTTCTACGATGAGGCCGGAGAATTTTCGTATTTGGTCGGTCTTCCGGGTAAGAGTGGTGTGGGGGGAGGTATCGCTGCGATTTATCCCTCGCGTTATTCCGTGGCCGTTTGGAGTCCGCGGTTGAACGAAAAGGGTAATTCGGTCATGGGGTTAAAGGCGCTTGAACTGCTTACTTCGGAAACATCGGAATCGATATTCTGAAGGTTTGGAGATCGTTATTTGTCGCAGGAGATTGCGGGTCAAGCCCGCAATGAGAAGCCCCTCCCAACCTCCCCGAAGGGGAGGAGTCCATGGGGTTCCCGCTTATGCTCTGTCGCCCTAACGGGCTAATTAACTGGTGTCTATTTCATTACGGGGGTTACACCCCGCCTATACTGTGTCGCCCCTGCGGGGCTGATGTTAATTCTTCATCTTCATTACGGGGGTTGACACCCCCGCCTATGTTGTGTCGCCCCTAAGGGGCTGATTGGTGCCATACCCTAAAACGGGGGCTTACGCCCCCGCCTATGCTGTGTCGCCCCTAAGGGGGCTAGCGGGCAGGGATGAACCCTGCCCCTACAGTAATATCTAACCCTTACACTTTAAACTATAAACATTACACCGTTAATCGAACGTGGTGTATGGGAAGCGCTGGGTGAAGTCGGAGCTATACACATTCTGACTCATGAAACGGACCTTCTTCAGGATACCTGTTCCCTGCACGGTCTTTACCGGCGCACCTGTCGGCGCACCGCCGTTGGTATTGTAGAAATAGAGCTTATAGGTGTTTCCACTCTGCGTTCCTACAATCAGGTAGTCGAAGGGCGTGCCCTGGTAGTTGGAGAACCAGAACTGGTTGGCCACATAGGTGATGTTCTCATTGGAAGGGATACCTTCCGGACGGATCTCCACCTCTGCGAGATCTGCCGCATTGATATTGCAGGCGTAGATCTTACCACCGTCGATGCAATAGATATAGGTGGCTGTACGGGCGTTGCTGGCATAATAAGAAGCCTTCGCCATGTGTGAGCCGGCATCAAACTGTTTCTTAGAGGTGACAGACATACCGCTGATAGCTCCTTTCAGGGAATACAGGTATCGGTCGCCAGTGCTGTTGTCGCGAAGAATAAACTGATTCCTGGCGCTGGCCAAATAGACATATCCGCAATACAGACAGTCGTAGTTGGTGAGGTTGGCCACCAGGGTGGAAGCCCTCTGGTTGTAGTTCTTTCCGACAAGACTGTGGTTGACAGGATCCCAGAAGGCGCCACCGCCGTAGGAATACGGGTCATAGACATAATACTTACTGGTAGGCACGACAGAGGTAGCCACACCAAACTGTCCTGTTCCGCCGCTCACACGGTAGATTCCTTTGTTGGTCTGCAGGATGGTGTAGTTCATTGCGTTCTGATGCAGGGCGTAAGGAATCTCATCGGCTGGTGCCTCATCGAAGAAGATATTTGAGCGGTCGTACATCGTTTCCAGGTCGGTGGTACGGACGATGTAATAGTTGTTGTCCTCCGTATTCAGCATCAGACAGTGATTGGTCTTGATCTCATCTGTCTTCGTATCGACGTACCTCATCTTATAATAAGGTATCAAGAGGAGCGGTTTACCCTTCAGCGGAGCACCCTTTACCTGCTGGAGCAGGTTTTCAGAGAGGATATCCTTGCTATTGAGCAGATCCAACTCGGTATTGCCTTCGGCCGTCTCCTTGAGGATATAGAACCCTTGTGTGAAGTCGGTCTGCACCATCAACGTGGCGAATTTTGTCACGGTATAGTCATTCGACTTCGCCTTGGCATACAGTCGCAACTGGTATTCGCCGGGCGGGAGGTTTACTTCGAAGTCGAGATCTTTCGTGCTGCTGAGTAGTTCCGGCTCGATGGTCTTGCCCTGTTCGTCGGTAGATCCTGTCTTCTGGCTGATGAGCAACCACTGGTAGTCCATGTCACTGTCGCTGTAGTCTGTAGTAACCGTGGGACTGATAGTGAGATGTTCGCCCACAAACGACATGCTGGTATAGGAACCTTCCACGCCGGTGATGGTGATGTCGCCGGCCTTCTGCGTCCATGCCGTACTGTCATCATCGAAGCATGATGTCAATAATGGCAGCAGGGTTAAGAAATATATTATCTTTTTCATATACTTACTTTTTAAAGGAGTTGTTACATATTAGTACGGTATCTCTACGACGGTGCCGTCGGCTTCCTTCAGTACGTCAAGACCTTGTGCCTGGCGCTGGGCGTTCTCTTCGGCAAGCAAGCCTTTCAACTTAGCGGCATAGTAGTTCAGATAGGTGAAGCTGGATACGCCGTCGAGCAGACTGTCGATATACTCGTCGTCCCACTTCTTGCCTGTCTTATCAATGAGGAACTGGTGCTTGACGACACCATAGGCGCCAAACCAGTCGGACAGGGAGTTATAATACCCCGTCCATCCCGGCAGCGGATAGGCGTAACTCCATTTCGAGGGTTCTGACAACATATCCGTGATGGTGAGATAGCGCGCCTTATACTCTTCGTATCCCGGGATGAAACTGTCGTTCGCCTTGATGACAAACTTCAGTGTGACGGTCTGTTGCTTCAGGGAAGCGTCGCGCAGTACGACCACCGGTATCTTTGTGCGTGACTGATGGGCCGGCATGACATAGAGTCCTGACAGCGAGGGATCGTCGAAAGCAACATAGTGTTTGCCGGGAACAGCCTGATTGCCGTCGGAGGTAACCTGTTCGATAGCTATCTGACGGTCATGGTCGTAGACGAATCCCATGGCCTGTATCTCGTACCAGAGGGTATCGCGTGTGCGGTCGTCCTCGCCATAGACGAAGGAGTAAGCATCGCGGGCGAAGCGGTCTTCAAACTTCGACCGGTTCTCTATGTCGTAGTAGAAATTCAGCCAGCACGTGTCGGTGTCGTACAGTTGCAGATCTTTCTCACAACCAGACAGCGCACCGATGGCTAAGACAGCACATAATATCCATTGTATCTTTTTCATAATCATTTCTATTTATCTGTTGTCTGTATTCATTTACTCATTAACGACGGATCGTATTCTGTAGCTGGCAGCGGTATGATATAGTCATCCTCGGTGATCTCATCGTTGTTCCATAGCATGTTCTTCGCAGCGAGACGTTTGTAGGTGTAGAACATTTGTCCTTCGCCGAAGAACTCACGACGATATTCGTTGGGCATCTCCAGGCGCACCTCCTCGATGGTGGCGAAGGGCTCATACAACTCTTTCGGGAAGGCGCAAGCCGACATATAGGTGTCGTAGAGTTCTTGGGCCTCCTCCAGACTGGTGCTCGTCTCAATGGCTATCAGATAGGTCTCTGACAGACGGAGCATCGGGATGATCTGATGTTTCGTCATCAGGGAGTTGGCTGATGTCGTACTGGGATCGTAATAGTATTTCTTGAGGGTAGGTGAGGGAACGCCCGCATTGTTGAATGCCACGCGGTTCCACTCATTCAGATAACGATTGTGCGATGCCGTGCTTCCCGGAATGCTGGCATACAGGTCTTCTAGCATGGTCTCGGTAATCATATAATGCTCGGCATAGAGGGGTGAGTCGGCCGTGGCATTACCCTTCAGGTAGTTGTTCGCATAGTCGTTGACATTGTACTTGCTGAGATAGAACAAGCATTCTGAAGGCAGTGCGTTATAACGATTCTGCAAATCAGAAATACCGCTGAGTGAGACAGTTCCCGACTTGATGACATCCAGTGCGATGGTATGTGCCTCGGCCGTTTCTCCCAGATAGAGACACATGCGGGCGTGGAGTGCGCGGACCGCCCAGTAGTTAAGACGTGACTGACGGTAATAGTACAGGTCGAGCACGTCGCTGGGTGCGCTGTTGAGGGTGTTGAAGCTGTATCGGTTGATAGGATCCTGATCCTTCAGCAGGCTCTCAGCCCTCTCGATGTCTTTCTTCAGGTTAGACACATAATCGCTGTAATTGAAATAGGCCGGCATCTCATCGATGGAGGTGGTGTAGGAGTAAGGCAGTCTGACCGACTTACTACCGCCCTGCGGCAACTGACCGAAGAGGCGCAGCACATCCAACTGACAATAGGCCCTGATGGCATAGGCCTCGCCAAGCATCACGTCGCGAGCCTGATCGTCTTGGATATTAGCACCGTTCTCCTCCAGATTCTTCATGAGGACGTTGGCAGAGACGACCGTCTTGAACAGTCCGCCAAACATACTCTTGATGGCTGTCTGCGTCTGTGTCTGACTATAGTCGTGATGGGTGAGATAGTATTTCAACGGTGTCTGTGTCTCCGCAGAGGTTGACAGATACCATAGACTGGCCAGGTTCTCGATGTCTGTCATCGTCATCTTCAGTCCGTAGATGCTCAGGTCGCCCATCGTCATGTAACAACCTGTCAGGGCATCGCGGAACCCTTTATATGATTCATACTGATCTTGCTCCTTCTGGATATTCTCTCCGCGGACGTCGAGCCAGTCGTCGCAAGAAGAGAGCGTACTCAGAGAAAGCGTGAGAAAAGCTACAGACAGCAGCCATCCGCTTTTCTTATATATATATTTCTTGGTACTCATAATCTTCAATTTTCTTGGATCAATTTTCAATTAGAATAACAGTTTTACGCTTGCTTGGACGTTGCGGGCAAAAGGATAACTCGTACCGCGCTCCATCTTGATGCTTCCCCAGTGGATCAGACTGTTGGCGTTGATGCCAAAGATGATACTCTGCAGTTTGAAGGTATTCTCCAAATAGGTGTTGTGCAACTTATATTGCAGACTGATGCTCTGCAGTTCCAGCACATTGTTGTCCATCACATAGCGGCTGGTGGCCTTGCTGAAGTTGTTGTTCAGCTTCTTGAAGAATACCACGTCGCCTACCTCATACCACCGACTGTTGAGCACACGCTCATCCACATTCTGATTGCGGATGGTCTCTGTCCTTACCTCCACACGGTCGCGCAGGGTGGCATTGTACATCTGTCCACCCCAGTAGTAACCGAAAGAGGCATTGAAGGTGAAGTCTTTCCATTGCACCATCGTATTCAGGTTGCCGCGGTATTTCGGATCTGTCGTTCCGCAATAGACCTTGTTCGACTCCTTCCATACGTCCGTGATGTTACCGTCACGGTCGAGATAGATCTCATTACCGGAGCCCGGGTCGATACCCAATGAGCGAACGGCATAGATGGCGTGCTGGGGATATCCCTCGTAGAACAGGTTTTGTATTCCGCTGCCGGTATCCTCATAGGGCTTCATGGCATCAGAGATCATATATGCCTCGGTCTGATCTTTGATAGCCTGCGACAGTTTGGTAATCTTATTCTTGTTATAGACCAGTTGTCCGCCGATGAGCCAGTTGAACTGCCGTGCACGGTCGCGGATGATATAAGCTTGCAGGGAGGCCTCCCATCCTCTGTTCTGTACCTCTCCGATATTGGCGCGGTAACTGGGGAATCCCATTGTCAACGGCATGTCCATGGATGAGAGCAGGTTGTTGGTGTTCTTGATATAGTATTCGAAAGTACCACGAACACGGTTGTCGTAGAGTCCAAACTCTGTTCCGACATTAAACTCCTTGGTGAGCTGCCAGGTAAGGTCGGGATTACCCAAGCCGCCAAGTACAGCACCATTGAAGGCCATATAACGGTTGTTGGTGTTATAAGTATAATAAGTATAGGCATCTGTCTCTAAGGCACCTGAGGCAGCACCCGTCTCGCCATAGCTGGCTTTCAGACGAAGCATGTTGATGATGTCGTTGCCTTTCAGGAAAGCCTCATTATGCAGGTTCCATCCGATACCCATACTATAGAACGAACTGTATTTCTTCTTACTGCCGTAGGTGGAGTTGCCATCCATGCGGTACGACAGGTCGGCATAGTATTTCCCAGCGTAGGTGTAGTTGATATTCCCTGTGATGCCGAAGGCACGTGTCTTGCTGTTTGATCCGTACGGCATCTCGTTCTGGGCATACATACGTGCGTTGCCGATCTTAGCCTGGTCTTCGTTGGCAATACCCTCGTAGGCCGAGGTGAACCCGTCGTAATTGCTTTGGCGCATCGACCAGTTGGCACCTATATACAGGGAGTGTACCTCGGCAAACACCTTATTATAGGCGAGGGTGATATCAGCATTATAAGAGAATGTCTTGCCATTGCCGTAACGGTAGTAGCCCCGGCGGAGGAATCCCTCGCCCGTGCTGTACTGTTCTCTTACGGCATCACTCTCATAGTAGGTGTTGTCGGGTGAACGGAAGAAGTTGGTTTCGGAATCGTTCTTCGAGATACCAAACTGTCCGCGAAGCGTCAGTTCCGGCAGGATCTGCCAGTCGACGGCGAAGTTATTCGTCAGTTCCTGGTAGTTACTCTTGTTGAAACCGCCCAGTGTGGCGTTGTATAGCGGATTCTCCCGTTTGGCAGCCCACTCATAGAAACCGGGGAACATCTTCACGAGTCGGCCTTCCTTATCATACGGTGCATCGTAAGGCTGTTGGATGACATAATCGCTGAAAGTGCCGTAAGGACTCTCTTTGGAGTTGTTGATACCTACAGCCGTGTAGTTGCGGAAGGTCAGA
The DNA here is from genome assembly GCA_902797505.1 of uncultured Prevotellaceae bacterium. Taxonomy (GTDB): domain Bacteria; phylum Bacteroidota; class Bacteroidia; order Bacteroidales; family Bacteroidaceae; genus Prevotella. Next base: position 7,503 of record CADBSW010000059.1, read on the forward strand.
CTCTTATATTTGTATAATAAGGTGATGGCCCCGTTGAAGACCTGACGGTTGCTGCCCTTCATAGCACCCTCGGTGTCTTTCCACTGCGCGTCGGCAGCCCAGCGGAACTCTTTGCTACCGCCCTCTAAACGGAGGTTGTATCGCTGACCTACTCCGGTACGCAACGGTTTTGACAACCAGTCGGTATCCACCCCTTCGAGGATATCGTGCAGACGACGGTTGTAAGCATCGGTATAAAGGAGGTCGAACTGACTGGTGTGGGAGTTGGTGGTGTAAGGATAGGTATAGAGACCGGCCCTGCGCTCCAACTCCAGTTTCTCGGCTGCGTTGAGCAGATGATACGAGGTGAGGTCGGGAATCTCCAAGGCCAAGCCCGCCTCGAGGTTTACTTTCAGTTTTCCCTCTTCCGGTTGTCGGGAGATCACCACGATGACACCGTTGGCACCACGACTACCGTAGATGGCTGTTGCGGCAGCATCTTTCAGGATGTTGATACTCTCTATCTCCTCATCGTTGTAGTCCATCAATTTCTGCAGTGATATCTCAAAGCCATCCATGATGATAAGTGGTGTGTTGGGGTTGCTGGCCTCACCGGCATTAAACTCCTCCACGCTCATGGGCAGACTGGAGTTACCGCGGATATTGATGTTTGGCAGGTTGTTCGGGTTAGAACCGTTGAGGTTGTCGATGGTGAAGTTGATACTCGCATCCACATTCTTCAACGTCTGTAAGAGGTTTTGTCCGCGATACTGTTCCAACTGTTCTTTCTCTATGGTACTGACAGAGCCGGTATAACTCTCGCGTGCCTTGCGGAAGATACCTGTCACCACCACATCCTGCAGCATCTGTGCATCTTCTTCCATACTGACGCGCATGTTATCTTTCAATGGGACGAGAACTGATTTCATTCCTACATAAGAAATCTGTACCTGTTCGTTGCCAGAGAGCGGATGATCGATATGGAAACGTCCATCTAAATCCGTTACTGCCACGACGTTGGTTCCCGGTATTCGCAGCTGCGCACCGATAACGGGATCGCCATTCTTGTCTGTCACACGGCCGTCTATCGTCGTGTTACTCCTGTTCTGCTGGTTGGTCTTCTTGTTCTTCAGATTGATATTCACAAACTTACCATCAACAGAATACTCCAGAGGTGTGTCGCGAAGCACATACTTCACAACGTCAAAGAAGGCAGCGTTCGTTACCTTCCCGTTTACCTTGTAGGGATTGACATCCTCATAGATAAACAAGAACCTGTAGCTGGATGCATTCTCCAACCGAACCAATACATTCGCAAGTGGCTCGTTCTTGAAAGTCATCGTCAGCTTACCATCATTGTTTTGCGCATGTGCAGCAAAAGGCAATGCACAAAACAGCATGAGCAACATTAGTATTCGAGTTCTTTGCATAGTAAAAATATATAGGTTAACAACAATTATTCATAAAATTACACTCATTCTCTAATTATTCAACGCTGGCAAAAGTAAACAGGTTACGCTTTTTTCAAAAAGTTTTATTTTTTCTAAAGTGAATGTTTTGCAAATTAACAATAATCCATTACATTTGCAATTGGTTGGCATGTCTGTAGCGAGATGAAATGATTTCCCGAAGGTGCATGATATGATTGACTGAGAATACTTATTAGAATGAGCCAAAATATAGTTCTTGATCAGCAATTCGATACGATTTATCGGAATTACTATGCGCAACTCTTCCGTTTTGCCTTTCAATATGTGCGTGATGAAGAGGAGTGCTATGATATCGTGTCGGGTGCTTTCGAACAGTTGTGGCTCCATCTGATGAGGCATTCGATAGATAATATCCGGGCATTCCTGTTTACGGTGGTGAAGAACAGAAGTATTGATTCTTTGCGCCGGATGAAACGTCATGAGAAATACGTTGCCTTCGCAGACCTGTTGATGGGTGAATATGTAGAAGAACAGGGGTATGAAAAGGATGATTATAACAAACTACTGATAGAAAAGGTGTTAGAGACATTGCCATCGCCACCTACGCGTGAGATTCTCATGGCCTGCTATTTAGAGGAAAAGAAATACCGGGAGGTGGCAGAAGAGATGGGGATGACGGTGGCAACAGTCAGGAAACACATGGTGAAAGCATTGAAAATCATCCGTTCGTTGAAAGATTCTTTGCTCAAGGCGTAACCTGTTTTGCTTTGCCGTCGTTATAAAAATATAAGGTAGATATTCCATATGGAGGAGATAAAGGAAGTATTACAGCAAAAGGCATTAGAGATCATCGACCAATTGCCGGATATCAGTGATGAACAATTGGAAGCGTTGCGAAACGATGCAGAGCTGCGCGAACGATGTCGGGAGCTATTGGCCCTCAAGGGTGATTTGTATCTTCATGAGCATCCGCTTGATGTGGATGGACGATTGGCTATGTTGCATGAGGCGGAGACAGATAAGAAACCGGCGGGCAGGCGTCTTCTCCGTTGGCTGTTGCCATTATCGGCTGTTGCTGCTGCCATTGCCTTGTTTTTCATCTTTTCCCACAAGAATGAACCAGACATACCTGCAGGGCGCGTATACACTGCCTCTACAGCGACAAATCCAAAGGTGGAGATGACCGTAGGTGGTGAGGATATCGTCTTACCAAAGAGAACCCAGGAGCAAGAACAGCGTTTCACGATGGATGATTATCGTGAGATCCTTTCCCATGTGGATCCTGCAGAGCAAGTAGCTTTTAATGTACCTTCCGGTCATTCTTCAGATATCGCCCTTTCTGACGGGAGTGTCGTCAGTCTGCATCCCGGCAGTCGACTGGCATTCCCGGCGAAGTTCACCAATACCGAGCGAGTGGTGAAGTTAGAGGGTGAGGCCTATTTTAATGTGGTGCATGACAGCCGTCCTTTCATTGTCATGACCAATCAGACACAGACGACGGTGCTGGGCACAGAGTTTAATATCAATACGCATGACGGCAGTGCTACCACGGTTACCTTGGTGAAAGGTCGTGTGCAGGTAAAGAACAAAAACCTTAAGGATAACGATAAGGTGTTGTTAGGTCCTGGTATGCAGACCGTTGTTAAGGAAGGAACTTTTACGACACAGGACCAGATAGACACCAAGCCTTATTCTTATTGGGCAGAGGGTTATCTTTTCTATGACAATGCCGAACTTCAGGATGTGATGCGCAAGGTTGGACAGATGTATAATATGACGGTAGAGTTTAAGAATACGGATATCATGCATCTGAAACTGCGTTTCTTTGCGGAGCGCAAAGCCGGGTTGGATGCGGTCATCAACCGTCTGAATTCCATGCGCCATTTCCACGTAATGCGTAGTGGAAATACGTTGTTTGTTGATTAATCATTATCTAATATATTTAAAGATGGGGCACGCCTTCAGCGTGCATATTCATCGTTACTATGCTCACCGCAGGTCGTGACCTGCGGCTACTGAGCGTTGA
>CADBSW010000060.1 GCA_902797505.1 uncultured Prevotellaceae bacterium
ATCTAACTTTGCTGAAGGGTTGTAGTGCTTCACGACTCATAAACGGCTCAATACGGGCTCCGCCGAGTGTCGTTACCATCACACCAACAGGAACTTCCAGCACCTCTTGCAGGTAACAGGCAAAGTAGTAGGCTGTAGCACTGCAGACAGCAACGTTTTCAGGTGCGTTATCCAGCCATTTCCCTTTTATATCGTATTGAGGGGTCTTACTATATTGGCGTATCCAATGCCCATCTTCAGAATCCGTAATAAACATCCTGATGGGTGTCCGAGGTTTAGTTTTCGAAATAATTTCATTGGCCCCAATAAGTGGTTGCCGATCGAATCCACGCATAGGCATTTCCATATTTGATTGTCCGGCACAGAGCCATACCTCACCAATGAGAATGTTCTCAAGTGTAAGTTGGTCACCGTCGTTTATGATAATGGTGTATGGTCCACCAGCAGATGGCGTCTTCAGAGAGACCCTGAAATAACCCTTGCTATCGGTCTTTGACAACAGTTTCTGCTTATTCCATGAAGAAAATACAGAGACGGTATGATTCTGTCTGTCACTTGTACCAGATATAAGAACATCGCTTTGCTGTTGCAGTACCATGTTGCTTGCAAAATAGTTAGGCAGCGTTATTTTCCCTGATACTGTGACCAAAATAAACTGTATGGTTACTATTAGAAATGTTCTCTTGTTCATATCTTTCAAAAATTGGAATGATATCATTTTCTTAATATTTCACTCTTATGACGTTGATAGACGGGTTTTATTGTACCGTCAGGATTAAATAACAGACGGTCAACGCAGATAGACCGAAGGTTTCCCCGATGGGAAATAGAACAATTATGATAGAAGGCGTACCACTGTCCTTTGTATTCCACAACGGAACCATGACTTGTATCGCAATCGGTAGGATAGAGATATACTCCCTGATATTTCCACGGACCTAATGGAGAAGAACTTGTAGCATAACACAGACGATTGTAACCCCGTTGCTTGCCTGTAGCGTCTTTCTCCGTATGGTTATCAGCGTATGTCAGATAGTAGATATTTTCCCGACGAAATACAAAAGCCGCCTCATGAAAGTCCACGAGCCCTTCCATTGGACGCATCTCACCGTCTAACTCTATCATATTCTTTTTTAGCCTTCCTCCATAGACATTAGGTCCTGTGCCGCCGCCATTATATATGTACGCTTGTCCATCGTTATCGACAAAGACACAAGGATCGATGGCTGATGGTGCCCCCTCGATATAGCCGATAACCTTAAAGTCTTTGGCAGGCTGCCGACTGACTGCCACACCAATCTTCCAACTATTCTCGGTCTTTGTGGCACTGGGATGGGGAAAATAGAAATAGTATTTCCCGTTCTTAAAGGCACAGTCAGGAGCCCACATCCAACCACCTTCCTTTCTACCCCATGGAACATCACTCTGACGTAAGATCTCACCATGATCCGTCCAGTGTATCATATCATCAGTGGAAAACACATGGTACTCGTCCATGCGGTCACAACCTCGTGGGGGATAGATGTCGTGCGAGGCATATACATACAGCCGTCCATCTTTCCACACATGGGCAGAAGGATCAGCTGTATAAAGATGTGTTATTAAGGGGTTGTCTGCTAAACCATCGATCGTCATTTCCTCAGAGGGCTTCTGAGGATAAGTCTGAAGATACCATGCCATTTTCTCCGCCATCATCCTTGCACCTTCGTCATTGGGATGGATTTTGTCAGGCATCAGGTCTTGATGTCCCTCCATAACAGGATACATGTCAAGAACCTCCACCCTCATCATCCGTGCTGCCTCAATGATGAGTGGATTGATATCTCTTACTATGGCTGTATTCCAAATCTCAGTGGTATCGTTGGTAAATCCAGGGATTGCAGTCATCAAGATGACGCGTGGATGCGTGGGTAGGTGCTGGTAACGATAAACCAGTTCGCAGGCATCTTCCACGAAGTCAGCCTTATGGATGCGATTCCGTAATTTAGCATCATTACCTCCTAAGTCAATAAACACGATATTAGGGCGTGAGTCCATCGACGGTTGATATTTCTCTTTATCCCAATAAGGACAGTCACCCTTTCGCAGCATCGTACTTCCTCCCCTTCCATAGTTTTCCACATGATACTTGTTGCCCAAAAGATGTCCCATTTGAGCGGGGTAGGAATTCTCGTTCCAAGGCTTTGTGGTGCCATAGCCCTCGGTAATGCTGGCGCCGACGCAACTAATTCGTATAGGCTGTGTTGCCAACAATAAAGTAATATTCAGAACACCAACCAGTGTAAGAACAACTCTTCTTATCATATAATTTTATTTAGTTGTCTTTTTTGATGTATCCACAGAAGGGTCTAATAGGAGATTGTTAGGATCATGGTCAACACCTTCACCTGTCAAGTTCATCTTCTGTACCCGGAAGGGAATACCTGCATTATGCAGAATCAGAGAGAGTGTATGGAACCCTTTCTCAGAGTCGGCAAAATCGGTCAGGGTGCTAACATAGATGTTCCCATTCTTTACCCAGACGGGTAGTGCTTGAGTGGTTTCCTGCTCAGAACGTAACAATCCGGCAGTCTTTAACTCCTCAGGACGCTGATTCCAGCGACGCCAGTCGGTACGACAAGCGTTGAGAAGTATTTCTCCTTCTTCAACAAAGCGTCCTTTCAACGTGTAACTGGCAGCATCCGTCTTCTGACTCTCACAAAAGTAGAAATCGTCATTCTGCAGCCCTACCATCCATGAGCGATCTTCTGGTAGGAATGACGAGCGTTTCAACTCATCCAGTTTCAATGGAAGATTAAAAATGGAGACAGTGGCAGGCGTCACTCCCCACAACCATACATCGCATGTCGTATTATCTTTCAAAGATGGCATTCTGCTGTTTTGATCTGCGCCATCTATGATGAAAAGAGTACGTCCCTTCTTGGCTGGCTTCTTACTAAATACCACACCTTGTTGCTCAAAGATATGTCTGACGGGACTTTCTGAACTGCCGATGAAAATGACCGCATTATACTGTTCTGCATTGGCGGCATTATGGTGACGACACTGTAGGGTGTCAACCTCTGCCCAAGGACTCCATGCCGAAACTGGCTCCGCATTGGCGGCACGAATGGCATCATAGAGTGGCCATGTGGAATAAAGGGGCAGTGAGGGATCATAACCGGGATTCAGCGTAGTGCAGTAAGGTCCCATTCGCTCAGGTTGAACGCCAGGAATACCCTCTCGGTATGGACCGAAGAATATACCATCCTCTAATGATGGTGCAGATGTTAGGTCTCTCTTACCCAAAGGAAGTGGCTTCAATGCATACCATACCATGTTGAACACTGTTGTATAAGAGGCACCCATCTGGCGCATGTCTTTTATCAGATTATAACACTCATTAGCTAATCCTTCCATACGTCCTTCTGCGCTTTCATATGCACGTTGGCCATTGAACTTGGACACCTGTTTGGGGGTCCCGTAGTAGCACATTCCTGTCTCTCCGATACCCCAAGGCTTGCCGATCTTTTGCCAGCGTTTCATGGCATTCATATCACCATAGTGTCCTACCGTAACAGGCAACATACCATCTCCATCATCTTCTCCGTCAGAGGAGATCCAAGGACGTGTCGGATCTGTCTGTTTGACAATATCACGCCAAACAGCCCATTCTTCTTTTTGGCGGGGCAACAGGTCAGGACGTTTGAAGACATATAAGATAACAGGCTTGTTCTCGTTGGAGATGCTCCATCCGAAGACAGAAGCATGGTTGCGGTCACGCTCTACAAAACGGCGCAGGTGGTCACGAGAATGCTCAAAGAATTGTTCAGAGTCTAATTTAGGACCGCCATCGCTTGCCCAGTTGGCGGTCTCATCAAGAATACAGATGCCCATCTCATCGGCCATGTCCATGTAAAGTCGGGGATATACCTGAGCGTGAAGTCGAACTGCGTTTCCGTTCATCTGTTTGATGGCTGTGTACCAAGCCCACGCATATCGTCTTGTCATCTGTGGTATTCCCATAAAATGCCAGGAGTCGCTTTTTAGCTGTCGGGGCTGTCCATTTAATAATAGTTGTGTTCCATTGAATGTCCATTCGCGCCATCCGAAGCGTTCATATTTAATATCAATATTCTTTCTGCCGTCTTTCATTTTTAATAAGAGTGCGTATAAGTTAGGATGTTCGGGGGTCCAGAATCGTAAACCCTCATCAGGCACAGGCATCTCCATAGTCATCTTCTTTTCCGAAAGAGCATCTACCTTTATCGCAATAATATTTGAACTAAGTACCTGTTGCCCAAGGCTCCATGTCGGAACAGGAGCCGTATTGACATCCGTACCAGCAAGGTTGTTCCATTCATTTACTATTGCTTGTAACGAAAGATTGGCACAACGATTGTTTGTGTTCATTAATGTTATCTCCAACTGCAGTTTCTTCTTACTCACTAAAGGCTTCACGAAGATATCCTTGATGTAAATCTGCGGCAATGCCACTAAATAAACATCTTGCCAGATGCCGTTGATCGTATATCCCCACATAGAGCCTCCAGGTACGACTCTACGACCAACCGTTGACTTATCCTCAAACAACCATTGTGACCGAACACCTACAAGAATCTCGGCTTCTTCACCAGGGACTATCTGGTCAGTGATATCTATGGTAAAAGGCAGGAACAAATCAAAGTTCTCGCCTACTTTCTTTCCGTTTACATATACCTCAGCCATTCCTGCAACAGCCTCGAAATGCAGTTGTACCCTATGGTCCTGCCAATCTGCGGGCACCTTCACGAACTTACGCATCCATGCCATCTTAGCCTTCTCCCATTCTTTGGGATATGAAGGGTAGTTGCGGTGATCGGGTCCTTCCAATCCTCTGTATCCGAATTCATTGATATTCCATGGAGACGGGATCTTGATACGTGTTTTGTCCCATGCCTTATCCTGTGGTTGTGGCAGGTCAGGAGCGATCCCCTTCCCATAAGTAAAGTCTTTAGGCGTTTCAATAGGTTGAAAATCCCAATATCCGTTCAGACAAATCTCACTTCGATAGGGTTGTTCCATTCTGTTGACAAGTCCTTCACTTGGTGCAAAGACATGAGGATATACTCTTTTCTGAGCGTTTGCCGATAGTGACATGGCCAACATCAGGCAAGCCATAATTATCTGTTTCTTGTACATTGTTCTTATTATCATCTTCTTACTATTTTTGTAGATACAATTTGTCCGTCGGGTGTCTTTTCTTTTATGATATAGATACCTCTTTTTATAATAGACGGAACTTTTATGCCAGAGATTGTGTAGATACCAACAATTTCTTCATTGGGAC
>CADBSW010000061.1 GCA_902797505.1 uncultured Prevotellaceae bacterium
CACCCCGCCTATTCTCTATCGCCCCTACGGGGCTTTTTCCCCTCCCTTTCGGGGAGGGATAGGGAGGGGCTTATTCTTCACTCTTCGCGGGGGCTTACGCACCCCGCCTATTCTCTATCGCCCCTACGGGGCTTTTTCCCTCCCTCTCGGGGAGGGATAGGGAGGGGCTTATTCTTCACTTTTCGCGGGGGCTTACGCACCCCGCCTATTCTCTATCGCCCCCTACGGGGCTTTTTCCCCTCCCTCTCGGGGAGGGATAGGGAGGGGCTTATTCTTCACTCTTCACTCTTCACTCTTAACTTATAATACTCTGTTCCTCCGAGCAGGAAGCAGCCTGTGCCATAGTCTTCGAAGTCAGGTACTTTGTCGTATGATAAGGGTTGTCCTGCAGAAGGATCTTTACCTGTTCCCTGCACCCATCCGAGGAAACCGTCACGGTGCACACAGTCGCGTAGCATTCCCTCCCAAGCCTTGTCGCAGGCAGGCATGTATTCCTTTTCCTTGAGATAACCTTTCTGGATACCCCAGGCCATGCCATAGAGGAAGAGTGCCGTTCCTGTCAGTTCTTTGCCACCGTAGTCGGCATAGGATACCATACTCGGATTCCACAGACCATCCTCCTGTCGCTGACAAGCCTTGATCGCCTTGCTCATCAGGAGGAAGTCTTTCTTCAACTCCTTATAATACTTGTCTTTGGGAGATAAGTAATTCATGCAACGAACTAAGGCAGCATATACCCAACCGTTACCACGGCTCCAATAGCAGTTCTTGCCATCGGGTGTCTTATAGGGAGCCACATAGTCGGCATCACGCCACCATAGTCCTTCCTGTGTGTTGAACAGTCCGCCAGCTAAAGTGTTACGACTCCAGCGGTACATCTTCATGGCATGGTCGGCATATTTACGGTTACCAGTCACCTTATAGGCCTGCATATAGAGGGGCATGGCCATCTGTATGGCATCAATCCACGTCCACCAACCGTACAGCTCATTGTCAACCTTCGGGTTCTTCGACACCATCTGATGATCGAGATTCTCTAATACATGACTGATCTTCTCCTTGCCACCACTCTGCATATAGCGCTCCATGTACGTCTGTCCGCAGCACTGGTCGTCGGCATCGTTGGTCTTGATGCCATTCCTCGGGGTCCACTGATGGAAAGAGGCCCAGCGATCGGTGTAATCGATATAGCGTTTGTCAGCGTCAATCCCGTAGAGCGCCATCAGTCCTTCGTAATAGACGGCTCGTGTCCATAGGGATGACGGACGGATTTTGTTCACATTGGTAGGCAATGTGGGATCGTTATACTTAGCCATGAAATAGTCGTTGACCAAGCGTAATGTCTTCATGATGTCTTGTGCTTTGCTTGCTTGTCCGCAAACCGTGATGGTCATGAGCAAGACAGCAATTGTTAGGATAGTTTTCTTCATGTTCTTTGTCCTTTATTTTTTCCGTACAAATGTACGGATTATTCTTTAAACGGTGATGATATTTGTTGTTCTATCGTTTTTTTTGAATGATTTACCTATGTATGATGGAGAGAAAACCGTGTCAGAATCTGATGCTGCCGTCATAATTAAAGATAGGCTTGTCGGTGTTTACCTCCTCGTCGTAGAACTGTACAGCACTGTCGTTCGACTTGGGATGCTGCTGTTTCAACAGGTTGATGATCTCTGCGCCAGCCCAGATAGCAGGGCCATAACCGTGAGCAGCCATGACATGTACTGGGCGATAGGCATAGAAGGCGGCATCAAAGCCCATACCTGTTCCTACACAGACATTCTCCACTTGTCCTTTCTCATTGATGGATGAGGCGACGGCCTGCCATCCCGACAAGGCAATGGGACCGAAAGCCTTGGCATCGATCCATCCCTTGTTGATGCCATGAGCCAGACAATAGGTGTAGATAGCCGTGGCTGATGCCTCCAGATAGGTATCATTACGGTCGAGCAACTGATGCCAGAAACCATCATGATGCTGTCGCTTGGCCAGTCCTTCCGCATGCTGCTTCAGCAGGTTGAGGATATAAGCCCGGTTGGGATGCTCTTGGGGCAGTACATCAAGCACCTCACACATCGTGAGGATTGCCCATCCGTTGGCTCTTCCCCAGTAGAAGGCGGGGTGTGGGTGCATGTCTTCCACCCATCCGTGTCGGAAGAGTCCTGTCTCTGGTACGAACATCTTGTTGGCAAACTGTATGATCTGTCGTGTCGCCATGTCGTAATATTCCTTATTACCGGTCAACTTACCCATATAGGCTAAGGTAGGGATGCCCATGAACATATCGTCGAGCCATACGGAGTTCTTCTGTGGACGCAGACGGGCAAAGGTGCCATCGCTCAGACGATATTCCTTATTAATAACATAGTCGCTATAGTTGTCGATGAGCGGTCGAAGCGGTAAGGATGCGTTTTTGAGCAAAGCTTTGATCATCGATGTGCAGATAGCACCTGCATCATCGAGGGCATGCGGATCGATCACCCTGCGGATATTCCCATCAATAGTTTTGTCTTTCTGATAGATCTTCTGGAAATAGGGCGCTATCTCTGCGAGAAACAGATGACGGCTGTTGACATAATCCTGGTATGCCTTATCGGAAGTTGCCTCATAGGCAGCGAGCATGGCCGAGTAGGTGACTCCCCACTCATAACTGGTAAGTCGGAAACCACCCTGCTTCAACTGCGTGTCTTTGTTGATATCTGTAAGTTTGCTTACGATTTTACCCGACTTCTTATCGATCAGTTGTGCCGGTGTCTCACTATCAACATACCGCAATACTCTGTCGATGGTTTGTTTCACCTCTGTGGTGGTTGGTATGCCATATGGATGGGCATATTGCGGTTTCAACAGGTGCAAGGGCGTATTACTGTCGTTGACTTTCTGTGCCTCTGCCGTAAAGGGCAGCAGCAGGAATAAGGGAATTAATATCTTGTTCATTTTCATTTTTTATAAATGGGTAATTGTTTTTTATTTCAAGAAAGGATGAACCGTCTTATCGGGTCCTAAGTAGAAGCCCGGCTCAGATGGTTGGTTATATCCCACATTCTGTGCGGCCGTTGACAGTCGGTAAGGGATGTCTTCCATCAGACTGTTGATGCGGTATTGAGTGGGGATGGGCGACACATAGATACGCAGTTCACTGTTGTCGGGTGTTCTGGCGATCACTTCCTCACGCCAGTCACCGAGGATATCAGCGGCAAGACAGGGATTGGATTTTGAACCGTTGTTGAACACCACGCCTTTAAACTTCACGATATCGTTGATGGTATGGTTTTTCCAATCGTATTTGCTAACCGTCTCATGATCGAGCAGTTCTCGCAATAGATCACCATCCCACCAGATACCGAAGTTTACGGAGAGATGTCTGCCATTGAGCTTCAAGTGTTGTTGATGTTGTGGGTCATCAGGATCCTGTGCGCTATAGATCACTTCCCCCTTGATATTCCGGATACCATGACTGTCGCTGCTCCACATCTCTACACCGGGATTGGTAGGGTCGATATCCGCTGCCATGGCACGTCCCACATCACTCTTACTGGGAATCTGGAAGATGACCTCACCTGTGCGCGCATTCCTGAAGTCAGAGCCGTCACGACGATTCTCATGACAGTCCCATACCTGCAGTTCTTCAGTATTGGGGTCGAAGGCCATCAGGTGAATGGCATCCCCATGCCCCATACCGGTATTGTAGAGTCCTTTGCCATCATGGTCAACGGCCATCGAACCATAGGTTATCTCATCATAGCCATCGCCGTCCACATCAGCTACTCTCAGGTTATGATTCCCTTGTCCGGCATATTTGCTCCACTCGGGCATGTTCGTGTCAAACACCCATCTTGATTTCAGTTCTTTGCCATTCCAATCCCAAGCGGCTAACACCGTACGGGTGTAATATCCTCTGCAGAAGATAGCCGAGGCATGCTTCCCGTCGAGGTATCCCACAGCAGCCAGCATACGGTCAGAGCGGTTGGCATACTGATCTCCCCAATCCATAGGATTCCCTCTCTGGGGGATATAGGGCTTGCTGTCCATTGCCTCACCAGTCAGACCATTGAAAACAGTGATGTATTCAGGTCCTTTGAGTATCCTTCCCGTCATAGGGCGCCCAGTCCGGTTATATTTTGTCCATTCTCTCTCTGGTGAGGGATTGGGTGCGTCGGTCTGTGGTCTGTGACGATAATCAGCATTGGCATCACCGATGACATTCCCCTTGCTGTCAGTCGTTCCATCGGCAGTACGAACGATAAACTCTGCTTTGCCGTCACCATCCAGATCGTAAACGATGAAAGGCACATAGTGAGCCCCTGATCGGATATTGATTCCCATATTGATGCGCCAGAGCAATGTGCCGTCAAGACGATAGCAATCGAAGAGGGTAGGACCCGTAAATCCGTCGTGTGCATTATCGTGTGCATTAGATGGATCCCATTTCAAGATGATCTCATATTGTCCGTCACTATCCACATCGGCAGCAGAGGCATCATTGGCAGAATAGGTGAACGATCTGCCATCAGGTGTCTTTCCTCCTTCAGGCTGCTGCAGTTTGACGGGGATATAGCCGTCTGGAGCATCTTTCCTCAGCGTATAACGGCCGTCTTTACCGCCCCCTTTCACTTCATAGACAGCGTCTGTCGTCAGGGGATGACTGTCGATGAAGAAGGTGCCGCCATCTTTTAGGGCACGCTTACTGATCCTCTTCCCGTTCCTGAAAACGGAGAAAGGCTCACCTATACGATCGGATTTCAGTGTACGCCAACTGATGCATACCTGTTTTCCCTGTCGTATGGCTACCACCCCTCTGTCGAGGTTCCATTTGCAGATATCCTGTTCGCTATACCGTGGTTGGGCCAGAGCGACAGCAGATATACCAACGAACAATACTATTGTTAGCGTTAATCGATGAAATAGTTTCATATGGTTTCTTTTTCAAGATACAAATATACAAAAAAAATATAATCTGAAATACAGAAAACCGATTATTTTGCCCGTTGCCCGAAAACTATCCTTATTTTGACGAATAAATCCCTTATGTATCTGACAAGATTATTATAATTTTGCAAACAGAAGACCATGTATCAACATAACCACTTAAATGTATGAAAAAATCATTGCTTTTAATCTTTTTATTTGCTTTGACGACATTCGCTCATGCACAAAGCATAGACAATAGTCTTAACCGTCATGATTTCTTTTATGCCGGACAGAGTAAACAACGAAGGATGTTTATCGTCAAAGACGGACAGGTGGCCTGGCAATATCAGGATCAAATCAAAAAAGGTGAGATCAGTGATGCCATCCTCATGACCGACGGACATATCTTGTTGGCACATCAATATGGTATTGCAGAGGTGACACAAGACAATAAGACGGTGTGGCACTATGAGGCACCGGAAGGTACAGAGATACATACCATACAACCCATAGGTAAGTCGCATGTGGTGTTTGTCCAAAATGGTAAGCCCGCCAAGGTGGTGGTGATGGAGATACCATCTCTGCGAATAGTCAGGGAGTTCCCTGTTCCTTTTTCTGAGAAGGGGTCTGTGCATGGACAGTTCCGCAATGCCCGACTGTCATCCCGCGGAACGTTGTTGATTGCGAATATGGGATTGGGTTGTATCCATGAGTATAACAGTGACGGTAAAGAGATAGACCGTTGGGATGGATTTCTGCCTTGGTCGGTGCAGGAGTTGCCCAAGGGAAACCTGCTGATAACAGGTAGAAAAGGACATATCCAGGAGATTACACGGATGGGTCAGACTGTCTGGGAGATTAACACGACCGATTACGGGATTACCCAACCGCAGAAGACTGTAAGACTGAAGAACGGTCATCATCTCATCAACAACTGGTATAATGAGTGGTCGAAGACTCCAATGGATACTGCTCACGCACCTATGCAGGCGATAGAGATTGACAAAGAGGGGAAGGTGGTGTGGCAACTGTGTTCTTGGAGGAATCCTGACTTAGGACCATCAACGACTATCCAACCGCTTGATGCCCCTATAGACCGTAACCGACTGTTCTTTGGTGAGTTCAATCCCAAGTCTCCGAAGTTGTTTGTTGGCCCTAACCAGCCGTTAGGTGTCGGAAAGGGTATCTTCCCAGGAAGAGTGGCATGGATACATAGTCCGGGTGTGGCGACATGGGATGGTAGGACTGGACTCTGGATGGAAGACCGGTGGAATGATCAGCAAAAGGCCGATGCGATGGTACGTGAGGCAGTCATCCAACTGACGGATAAGTCAACAGCCAAGGAGGCATGGCGACAACTCTTCAAGCATTTTAACAAGACACACGGCAGAGGAAACCGTGGTTATAAGAAAGGGGAGTCGATAGCGATCAAACTGAATATGAACAATGCCATCACCCACCACGATACGATAGAACTCAACTCTTCTCCCTTCGTAACACTGGCATTAGTACGATCAATGGTCAACGACGGTGGTATCCGCCAGCAGGATATCATCCTGTGTGAACCCAGTCGTGCCATTACCGACAGTATATATAATAAGGTGCATCGTGAGTTCCCGAATGTCCG
Organism: uncultured Prevotellaceae bacterium; assembly: GCA_902797505.1. Taxonomy (GTDB): domain Bacteria; phylum Bacteroidota; class Bacteroidia; order Bacteroidales; family Bacteroidaceae; genus Prevotella. The sequence continues at coordinate 6,539 of CADBSW010000061.1, forward strand.
TTTCATTGATAATATCGGTGGCGATGGTCGTGAGAAATGCGAATATTACCCAGAGCAGATTACTTATTCTGTGGATAACGGGAAGATGGCACGCGGATTGGCAAAATGTATCGTAGATGCCGATTACCTCATTAATTCCGCCTTACTGAAGACGCACAATGGTCCTGGCGTGACGCTGACATCCAAAAACTGGTATGGTGCAACAGACATCAACCTGATCTGGAGGAGAAATGCACATAACAATATCAGTCAGGACAAGCGCCACGGGAAACCAGGGTACAAGACGTTCGTAGATTTCATGGCTCATAAGCATTTGGGACAAAAGACACTTCTCTTCATTATCGACGGTACATACGGATCACGAGACGTGAACGGTGCTCCTGCCCCTAAATGGCAGAAAGAACCGTTCAACGGCGATTGGGCCTGTTCATTGATCGTATCGCAGGATGAGGTAGCCTGTGATGCGGTAGGCATGGATATCCTGATCGGAGAGTGGCCTGAGTTTGAGAGTATGAACTATTGTGATGAATACCTGCGTGAGGCGGCAACAATTCCTCATGTGCCCAGTGGCACGGTCTATCGTCAAGACGGCAAGGTGCTTGATCAGCCTCTCGGCCTCTTCGAACACTGGAACAACCAGAAGGAAAGGAAATACACCAAGATTGATTTGAGATATCGTAAACTATAGAAAAGACTCGGGGATAGGCTCACCTGTAAAGGGTGCCTGTCCCCGTCTATATTGAAAAACAAATATATATGAGAAAGATCCTGTTGACTTTATTCGTTGTGGTATGTGGCATGACACAACTCTGTGCCCAGGTGGACGATGCCTTTCATGGTGTGCTTCCAGTCACCGATCCCTCCATGAAGATTCCGCTGAATGGTAAGTGGCAATTAAAAGTTGTAAAAGGTATCACTAACGATACGACTGTCCCTGCCACTGATACTTCGTGGGGAACAATTCCTGTACCCGGTTGTTGGGAGGCATACGGTTTCTGTCAACCCCAATATAATTATCCCGATTCATTAACCGGTTATTACCGCACCTCCTTTGTTGTGCCGCAGGCGTGGAAAGGGCAACGGATCATCATCCGCTTCGATGGCGTGCTCTATGGGTACGATCTGTGGATTAACGGTAAAAAGGTAGGTTCATGGCATTCTGCTTATAACACTGCCCTCTTCGACATTACCGATTATCTCAACAAGAAGAAAGACCGTCAGCAACTGGCCATGCGGGTGGTCTCTAAACATCGTGGCAGTGACTTCGATTGCAATGATGACTGGGCACCTAACGGCATCTTTCGTGATGTCACCCTGATGGCTGTGCCACACACGCATCTGAAAGATCTTACCATCCATACACGTAATAGTGGGGAGGTCAGCGTGGAAACATCCATCGCAAATCCTACAAAGACGACTACCATCAGACATGAGATCATAGACCGGAATGGGAAGGTAGTAGGGACAGATAAAGTGGATCATCCCCATCTGTGGACTGCCGAGACACCTTATCTCTATACCTTACGCACGACATTGTTGCAGAAAGGTCAGGTATTGCAGACATTTGAGCATCGGTTCGGTTTTCGTGAAGTTACCGTTGAGGGGAATATCCTGAAACTCAACGGTAGTCCTGTCAAGCTGCGTGGAGTGACATGTCATGCTACCGATCCTAAGACGGTAAAGGTGATCAGTGAGGATTTGACCAAGAGAGACATGCAACTGATGAAGGAAGCCTCTGTCAACTATATCCGTACCTCTCATTATCCCCGTGAACCGCGCTTCTATGAGCTGGCCGACTCACTGGGCTTCTACGTCATCGATGAGGTGCCTTTCGGGTTTGGTGACAAGAACCTTTCTGACAACTCCTTCTATCCTGTGCTCCAACAACGGGCTCAGGCTACCATCCGCAGGGATAAGAACCATGCCTCGGTGATCATCTGGAGTATAGGAAATGAGAACCCACTGACGGATATTTGTATCCGACTCGGTGATTATGTCAAAGCACAATTAGATGCTTCTCGCCCTGTCTGTTATCCGCAGGTAGGTTCGTATTTCCGTAAGTTTAATTATGATTTCCCCAAGGTGGCGGATGTCTATGCTCCCCATTATCCTACCACCAGTCAGATTGCTAACTTTTATCAGCAGGCCGACCGACCGGTGATCTTCACCGAATACTGTCATACGTTAGGCATCTCTTTTGAGGATCATGACCGTCAGTGGGAGATTATCGAGCGTACCCCATGTATCGCTGGTGGCTCTGTCTGGGAGTGGGTCGACCAAGGCATGCCGTTTAAGAGTGAAGAGTTAAGAGTGAAGAGTGAGGCATCTGCTAAAGTCAAACGATATGGGTATGAGGAGCGTGTCTTTACGACAGACAGCACAGGTTTTGAGATGTGTGGCAACAAAGGCACCGACGGACTGTTGTATGCCGACCGTACACCATTGCCCAACTACTACGAACTGCAGCACAACTACGCCCGAGCTTTCGTCGCTTCCATAGATACGATGGCCGAGGCGGTAAAACTGAAGATTCATAACCGTTATGACTTCGTGAATCTGAAAGATTACGTGATCTTCCATTGGTATCTCACCAACAACAGAGATACCGTGCTCAGGGGTGCCTTCACTCCGGAATGTCCTCCTCGTTCACAAGGTTTTTATGAGATAAGTCTACCCCGGCAGAAAGACCTCTCACTCTTACAGTTTGATATTAGTGACAACCATGGTCATACCTTCCTGCATCAGAGTTTTGTGTTGAACAATCCCGAGAAACAGTGGACAGGACAAGGTGATCCCATGCATATAATAAAAGAGGGTCCTCTTGTGCGTGTCGGTCGTAAGGAGACGATGGCAGAACGCCTCAAGGTAGCCGACAAGCGTATCGATAAGTATCTCCAACCGTTGGATAATCCGTATGTAAAGACTGATGTGCGTATAGAGAATGACCATGATGCAACTGTCATCGACTTCACGTTGACTCCTGATACGACAGATGCGTTCTTGTCGGAGTTGGGCATCGCCTTCTTGTTGGATCAGCAGATCGACCGTGTGCAGTGGATCGGACAGGGTCCTTTCGCTTCTTATCCCGGAAGAAGACAGGCTAACCGCTATGGTTTCTGGGGTAAACAGATGGATGACTTGTATTTCGAGGGTAACCGCATGGGTGTAGATGCCGCACTCTTCTCTGGTAGTAATGGCAAGGGTCTGCTCCTGGTGGGTGACAGTTTGAATGTTAATTTTGAGCAGACCGACAGAGGTGTCGTTGTGAGTGTTAATGTGGCGGTATCCGGTCAAGGACCGAAGTTTGCCCGCACGGCCTTCCCTGTGATCTCCCGTAATACAGGCACCCTGCATGGGCGTTTTAAGATGTACCTTGTGGATATGGATGCCATGCCAGAGATATGTCGTCAACTCTTTGATCACCCGAGTAAGGTTGCGGCACCATTCGCTCCCTTTAAGACGCAGTATGATACTTACCTGTTAAGATACAATGCCCATTGATCGATGAGGATGTGTTCATCGAGTGCCTGAATGGTAAGGGTATGATCGCCGGCAGAGAGTGATGTCTCGAGATTCCTGATGGCTTGACAACGGAGCACATTCTGTTTCCATTGCTCCGAGCGGAAGGGTTCTTTCAGGGTATAGATCGTCGGTTTGCCACCGTCAATGCTGACACTATAACGGATATCACCGGCATCTACGGCATGAGTGGGGATCATCCTTGTCTGAAGGGTGTAAGTGCCAGTTGTATCCACATGGAAAGAATATGTCAGCATGTCTCCCTTAGGCAGTGAGACGGCATTCATCGAATGACCGAGCATCTGGATGCTGTGGGCTCCTTGCGATGCTTGATCAAAAGAGGATGCATCCTTGACGAACAAGGGCTGTGGCTTGTCGGGCGATAGGGTGGCATGCACATCTTGATAAACAGGCAGATTTCGGGGGGAGGCATCCATGAGATATCGCCACTTACCATCCTTCAGTTCTCCGTATCTTGCTGTTAACGCCTGTATCTCTTCATAAGCATGATGACTCTCAATGGAATCACCTAAGATCTTGCGGTTCATCGCATTGGTAGCCATGACAGGGTAGAGGATAGCGGCGAAATAGGCATCGCTCAGCTCGGGTCTTACCCGTGAAACGTTATCTGTGACAATGTTCTTGATATCATCGAAGGCAGATAGTCGTTTGTCGGCTTCATGACGATCCCATCCCACTGTCGTTACAGGGGATAAGCCCCGGTGGTACTTCTTCTTGTCGAGTTCTACCTGGGTGAATCCCGTAAACTCCGGACGGCGCTCGGCACACAACTGGTAGAAACGCTGCATGGCAGGGAAGATCTGTGTTCCTACCTCTTTGCCGAACTGTCTGCAGAGCCAGTTCTTGTAGTGGTTGTTAAGCGTTGAGGCACTGACACTATGGATATCCCATGCCATATCGAGGAACAGTTCCAGATCGTAGCCGGCCACCTTCGGGTCGTGCACATTGGCAATCCATATCTTCCTTACTTGATGGTCGTACGCCTGACGCATCTCGTTGTAGATAAGTCCGGGTTGGGTGGTGGTCAACCATAGGTAGTCGTGTGGTCTTCCCCAATAACTCAGATGATAATAGACACCGCCACCGCCCTTGCGTAACTGTTCTTGTTTGTCAGAGAAACGGGTGATATATCCGTAGTTGTCGTCACACCACATCAGGGTAACATATTCGGGCACCTTTAGTCCCATCTCATAGAGTTGCAGCACCTCCTTATACGGCACAAACATCTGTGCGAGTGATGATGGATCACCTACATACTGGCGAAGTAGTTGTTGCTGATCGTTGATGACCTGTTGCAAACCTTCGAATTTCTCTGTAGGAGTGGTATATCCCTCCATCGAACTATCGTGAATGCCGCGCATGCCGATAGTGAAGAAGTATTTGTGGCTGTCGGTGACCTCCTTCAGTCTCTCCGTCCAGTAGTCATGCACCCGTTGTCGGTTGGTCTTATAGTTGAACCTTCCCATGGTAGTTTGATCCCATTCCCCCACATTATTTCTCAGCAGAGGCTCACAATGGGAGGTGCCCACCACGATACCACATGAGTCGGCCATCTCCTTGGCTCCCTTTACCTTGAAGAAGGCGATGGTACCCTCATGCATGGCTGGCCATATCGTATTGCCACGCAGACGCAACAGCAGTTGGAAGATCTTCTTATAGGTCTGTACGCCGATCTGTCCATCCATGCCTTTCTCAAAGGTCTTGTGACTCCACGGACGTATCGACCAATCCTCATCGTTGATAAAGATACCACGGTACTCCACACTGGGATATTGCTCGGTATGGTATTCGGCAGACAGGGTAAGTCGCTCTTTCTTCTCGGGTACGATATCGCCCCACCATATCCACGGTGAGACACCGGCGAGTCTCGACAGTTCGAGGATGCCATAGGCCGTCCCTCGTCCGCCATATCCTATGACATGGATCTTACCTTTCTTGATATAGATCTCAAAACCGTCTTTCTGGTGGGCGGCAAACCGATCTTGTTGAGTAATCTGTATCGTGCCCTTGGATTGGTTACGGGGCGTCATGCCAGTGACCTGACGCATGTCGTCGCAGAACATCTCTAAGGCGATTTTTACCACAGGGTCTGTCTTCGTATTGAGGGTGTAACTGATGGGGTTCTTGCCATCAAACCATACCAACTGACTCTTTGCCAGGATACCTACCTGGCAGAGCATGAGAAACAGAATTGTTGAACAAACTCTTCTTATTGTTGACATCTTACTTTTATTATCAATTATTAATTCTCAATTATAATTATTTTCTCATTCCGGGCTGCTCCTCTCATTCCGGCCACCGAGCCGGAATCTCATTCGTGTTATCCGCAGGAGATCCCGGATCAAGTTCGGGATGAGGGGATCAAGTCCGCAATGAGGTTATATCTCACGGCTCGCTGCTCCTCTCATTGTCAATTCTCAACATTCGCAAGTATGTTACTTGCTGATGCAAAAGCCCCGAAGGGGCGCCAGAGCATAGGCGGGGGTGTCAACCCCCGTGGGGGATATTCCCCCCAATATATAAGCCCCATCGGGGCGACACAACATAGGCGGGGCACGTAAGTCCCCGAGCGACACAATAAATCTGCCACCCCGTTGGGGTTTCGTTATTCTACCGAATATAACGGGGGTTCACACCCCCGCCTATGTTGTATCGCCCTAAAGGGCTCTAAACTCTAAACTCTAAACTCTAAACCCTAAACCATTATCCATTCCTCTTGGAGTATTCAGAAGGAGCCACGCCAAACTCTTTCTTGAACACCTCACGGAAATGACCGAGGTCGTTGAAACCGATCATGCTGGCAGCCTCAGAGACATTGTAGTCGCCACTGGCAAGCAGTTCTGCGCATCGTTGCAGACGAATCTTGCGGATATACTCCTTGGCCGTCATGCCGGTAAGGGCTTTCACCTTCCGGTAGAAGGTGGAATGACTCATCGCCATCTTGTCTGTCATAAATGCCATGTCAAGATTCTCTGTGTCGATATGCTCCTGGATGACACGGTTCATCTTCTCGATAAACACACGGTCAAGACGACTCAGATGCGGTTCATCATCCGCCACATACGGTTGTGAGGGTTCTGCCGTAATGGTATCTGGTTTCCTGTTAAGAATAATCTCCGACAGTCGGCGACGGTTAGCCAACAGGTTGTTGATACGACTCAACAACAGTCGTGAACTGAACGGTTTGGTGATATATGAGTCGGCTCCACTCTCATAACCCTCCAGTTTGTCATCCACCGTGTCTTTAGCTGTAAGCAGAATGATGGGGATATGACTGGTGTTGATGTCGTCTTTCAACTTCCGTGTCAGTTCTATACCATTCATCTTGGGCATCATGATGTCGCTCACGATGATGTCGGGGATGTTGACGTGTGCGAGATCCAGTCCTTCCGCTCCGTCAGCAGCCTGCAGTATCTGGAAATCATCTCCCAGGGAGTTGGCGATATATTGTCGGATATCACTATTGTCTTCTACGACCAGCAGTACGGGGCGCTGGTCGGCATCCGTCTCAATCACCTCCAGCATGTCCGTCTCTTGTTTGTCGTCTTCTTCCGGGTCTTCCTTGTGCAGGGCATTGGGATAGGTATTTTCAGTCAGGATAGAGAAGGTGAATTTCGCACCTTCACCCAGACGACTGTCTACCGACAGCGTACCCTGATGCAGATCGGCTAATGACTTCACGAGTGCCAGTCCTATGCCGGTGCCTGATGCCTGATGCTCCCCTTTTACCTGGTAATACCGGTCGAAGATATAGGGTAGGGAGGCGGGATCGATGCCATAGCCCGAGTCTTCCACGGTGATGACCGTCTGCTGTTGCTGCTGATCCTGGGTGAGTGACAGGTTGATAAATCCTTCTTCCGTATATTTGACGGCGTTCGACATGAGGTTGTTGATGATGGAGATGATCACCTCCGAGTCGAAATATACGGGTGGCACATCGTCGCTGACATGGATATTCACGGCCACATGCGGGTTGCGGTTCAGTTGTTTGTAGAACTGACCGATCTCGTTGACCAATGCTCCTAAGTCACCCTTCGCCACGGTAAGCTGACGGTTCTGTGTCTCTGTCTTGCGGAACTCCAATATCTGGTTGATGAGGTCGCGCAGTCGTCCGGCATTCTTGTTGATTACCTCCAGTTTCTTATGGTAGTTGTCAGACAGTTGCCGGTCGTTGATCAGATCCTCCAGCGGACCCAAGATGAGCGTGAGTGGTGTGCGCAACTCGTGGGTGATATTGGTGAAGAAGCGCAGGCGCTCCTCGTTCAACTCCTCTTTCTGCATGTTGTCACGCTTCTCCAGTTCGAGAGAGCTCTCCAGATGTAGTTTTCTCTTGTAGATATCCGTCAGGAACCACACGATGGCTCCTAACACGAGGATGTATAGCAGGTAAGCCCACCACGTGCGCCAGAATGGCGGTTTGATACGGATATTGATCTCCGTGGTGGAGGCATCTTCCCAGTCCTGACTCTTCAACTTTGCCCTGAGGATGAAGGTGTAGTTGCCGGGGCGCAGTCCGCGGAACACCACGTCATCATCATTGTCGATATAATACCATTCGTCGTTGAGTCCTTTCATCAGGTAGGAGTATTCCACTCTTCCCGATTGCGAGAAGTCCTTCACACCGAAGGTGATATGCAGGGTGTTCTGCTTATACGTGGTATAGACATACCCTTTGTCGTTGGGCACCAGGTGCTGTATCTCCGTATCCTCACCTGCGGGGTTGTATGCCTCCAGTCCTACGATCTGTACCTCCGACACTTTCTGTTCGTGACTCAACATCTGGGGATTGAAGAAGCACACACCATTGGGTGATGCGAAGAACATGGTGCCGTCGGATGCCGTGGCACACGAACCACTGATAAAACTGCCCGATGGGAGGTTGTCGGTATGACTGTAGTTGTAGAATCGTTTCTTGATGGGATCGAAGCACGATATCCCCGTGAAGGTGCTTAGCCATACGCGCCCTGACCTGTCGCATTGCAGGGCACGGATATGGTTGTCTTTCAGTCCTTGCCGGTGATCGTATGTCTCAATCTGCTGGGGATGACGTATGTCGTCGATATGTGCCAGTCCCTCGTAGGTGCCCAGCCAGATACCGTTACGTCCGTCGCTGCATACATCGTTGACGCAGTACGAGGGCAGTCCGTCTTTATCACTGATCGTCAGCACCTCTTTCGTTTTCGGATTGACGAAGAACACGCCCTTTGCCTGCGTGGCGAGGAGTATCCTGCCGTCGTTCAGTTCCATGATACTGCAGATATGCTCATGCTCGATCTTCTTGTTGATGGCCTCTTCCCGGTCAACCACCCCGTCCTTGTATGAACTGATGCCAAACTCACTGCCTATCCATATCCTGCCGTCATGATCCTCTGCCAGCGAACGGATATCCGGGGCGGCATAACCGATCTCGATACGTTTGAACTGACGGGTATTCTGGTCGTATTTCACCACGCCGTCGTCTTCTATACCCAACCAGATATTCTGTTGCTGGTCGGCCAACAGACTCATCACGAAGGAGTGCTCCCTGCGGCGCCCGCCGGTAATCTTCCAGGTGTTGATCACTCGTCCGTCTCGGCAGAGGGAGAACTCATCCTCGCCGCCCAGCCAGATATTTCCCTGTGCATCGGCCGAAAGACCATAGATACGTTTCTGTTGGTTGTTGTCGTCGAAGAAAGGTATCGTGTGGAAAAGGGGCTTCTGTGCGGCGATGAAGTCCAGACCGGTGCTGTGACATCCTATCCAGATATTCCCGAACTCGTCTTGATCCAGTGCACGCGTGTTGGTGGATGACAGGTGCAACGTTTTGTTCTCATGGTAGGTGATGGGTGTTCCGTTCTTCTCATGCTCCCCTGCCTGATCAGGATCGATGAAGGAGATACCACCCATATCGCTGGCCACCCATAGCAGTCCGTCGTTGAATTTCTTCAGACTATACACATTATCATATATGGCGGCATTGGTGTGTGTCACCTTCGTGAAGGTCTCCTTGTGCGGATTGAAGAGCGCCACGCCATGGTCGGTCCCCACCCATATATTCTTCATGTCATCCTGATAGATACATCTCACATTATTGCCCGGCAGACTGTTAGGCATGTCCTCTTGGTGGGCGTAGTGCTTGGATTTGCCACTGTTGATATCGATCACCGACAAACCTTCGCTGGTTAGTCCTAAGAACAGGCGCCCGTTGCCGTCGTCGTAGCCACAGCGTATGCCGCGCCTGACATCGATCGGCAACTCTTTCATCTGTAGGGTCTCACAGTCCATCTGCCACACAGAACCGTTGACGGCCAACAGCCATACCGTACCGTCACCCTTGCGGATAATGTCGTTGATACCCGAGTGGAAAGGACCTTCATCGCTGGAGATATTCTTGAAAGATGCTTTTTTGTTGTCATAGATACTGATGCCGTTCTCCATGCCGATGAGGATCTTGTCGGTGGTGGCGTCGTAATACAAGGCTCTGATACCGTTGCCGATGGCATTGGTATAACTCTTTTCGGAGAAATCCCGCCGGTGGAAGGTCGTCACGATATTCCCGGCCACGCGGTTGAGCCCCGACTCGGTAGCCACCCATACGTGTCCTCTCTTGTCGATGGTCAGATCGATGATGAAGTTGTTCGACAGTCCGTTCTCTATACCGATATGCTTGTCGGCGGTGACAGTCGTCTGTGCCGCCCCGGTCAACCATAAGCAGAAGAATACAAGTATGGATAGTATTTTTTTCATAAGATTCCTTTTTATCATTGCAAATATATAAAAAAAAACGTAAAGTCCAAATTCTGGATCCTGTGATGTGCCCCTATGACGGAATAGTCTTCCCTGTTTGACAAATAAATCGTTGTACATTGTCCCATAACGTGCAAAAACCGTTTATTTAGCCGATAGTAGGATAATTCATCAAAGCGTTGTTTTTTGCGTGGGAAAATCGTCATGAACTATTTTTCTATGTTTTTTGATGAATAACCCACCGATGGTAGTTGTATATTCATTATATTTTTGCAGCAAAAAGATGTTCAGTGCTCGTGAAGAGTTTTTAGATTAGTTAGGTTATATGTTAGAATTAGGTATTTAGAAGGTAGTTATTTAGGTTTTATCAATGCTTAGTTTTTGGTGAGAGATTGTTTTTGGGATTGACGTGAGAGAGTTAAAAAGAACTGATATATTTATTACTAACTATTATTTATATGAAAAGAAACCAAATTACAGACAAGTGGGTGTCGGGTATTTCTTTACTCCGACATCTGATGTTCTTGGCACTCATGGTGTTCTGCACCTCAAGTGTTTTCGCTCAGAAGAAAGTGACAGGAACAGTGATTGATGCTACTGGTGAGCCAATCATCGGCGCTACGGTGATGGTCAAAGGGACGACCACCGGAACGGTGACTGACTTCGATGGTCATTTCACCCTTCAGAATGCACCTGAGAGAGGTAGTCTGGTGATTTCCTCTGTCGGTTACTCCACCCAGACGGTGGCATTATCTGGTAGGGACAACTTCAATGTGACGCTTCAGGAAGACCGTCAGGCTCTTGATGAGGTAGTGGTTGTCGGTTATGGCGTTCAGAAAAAGAGTGACGTGACGGGATCGTTGACGAGTGTCAGCAGTGAAGATCTCAATGCCCGTCCGGTGAACAATGCCTTTGAGGCTTTGCAGGGCAAGGCTGCCGGTGTGGATATCACCACCAATGAGCGCCCGGGATCTCTGGGTAGCATCCGAATCCGTGGAGAACGCTCACTGAACGCCGGCAACTCTCCGTTATATGTGGTCGATGGTGTGCCTCTGATGTCAGCATCAGCCATTGAGACGCTGAACCCCCGTGACATTGAGTCAATTGATATCTTGAAGGATGCCTCCGCCACGGCTATCTACGGATCTCGTGGTGCCAACGGTGTCGTTCTCGTTACTACCAAGCAGGGAAAGACCGGAAGGATGAGTGTTGACTACACAGGAACACTCACCATCTCGAATATCGTGGACCGCTCACCCTCAATGAGTGCGGAAGAGTTTGTCAACTTCCGTCGTTGGGCTGCCTACAACCTAGATCCCAACACCTATGCACATCCAGACTCTCCCACTATGGAGAACGATAAGGTTATCTTCGGTAGCGGTCTTGACGGAAACACCTCTCTCGACAACGTTCTGAAAGGTTGGGCAGGAGGCAAATGGGATCCCTCGAAGATGACCAATACGGACTGGACAGATTTCGTGACTCAGACGGCTGTGTCTCATGAGCATACCGTAGCTGTCAGTGGCGGTTCGGAAAAGATGAATGCCTACAGCTCTTTCGGTTACCTGAGTAATAAAGGTACGCAGAAAGGACAGTGGTATGATCGCTATACCGGTAAGATCAGTGTGAATATCAACCCGACGAAGTGGTTGTCGGTACAGGCCTCTATCAATGCTTCTTGGGAGGAGAGAGACTATGGTATGTCTACCCTGGGTGGTTCATCCAGTTCTGTGCCCGATGCCATCTACGGACAGGCAAAGTCGATCTACAACCATGCCGTACCTTATGATGCCAACGGAAACCTGGTGATCAACCCCGGTGGAGAGACAGGTATCTATAGCGTTATTGATGAGTGGGAGCACTCACAGCAGAAATCACAGGCCTTCCGCGCCTTGGGTAACTTCGCAGCTACCATCGACCTGGGTGAGATCTTCAAGCCTGTGCAGGGCCTGCGCTATAAGATCAACTTCGGTCCCGACTTCCGTCATTGGCGTGAAGGTTCTTATATCGACGGCTTCTCCGTACGCCGTAGGGCATCCGACGGCTCTGAGGGCGTCAACTATGCACGACTGAACAACCGTCGTGATATCTCCTGGACATTGGATAATATGATTATGTACGACCGTACCTTTGCCGAGAAGCATAAGGTGGGTGTCACTTTGCTGCAGACAGCCTCGAAGTGGAATGTGGAGGACTCCAGCATATCTGGACAGAATATCGCCAAGGATTCCTATTTGTGGAATGCCTTCGGAACCCTCGACGTGACTAATGCGGATAATAAGGTGGGTATTTCATCAGGTATTACAGAGCGTCAGCTGGAGTCGTACATGGTTCGTCTGAACTACGGCTTCAATGAGCGTTACCTGCTGACCGTCAGCGGTCGTTGGGACGGTGCCTCACAGTTGGCTGAGGGACATAAGTGGGACTTCTTCCCCTCTGCTGCCCTGGCATGGCGTATCGGTGAGGAGGAGTTTATCAAGAATATCGGTTGGATCAGCAACCTCAAACTGCGTCTTGGTGTAGGTGTGACAGGTAACTCCTCAGTCGCCCCCTATGAGACCAAGGGTGATATCCAAATGATCTACCTGCCGTTCAACGGTATGGATAATGTGGTGGGCTATACCACCAACGAGCCTTATTATGTAGGCACACAGCTGACCATGGCCAACCCCGAACTGGGATGGGAGAAGACCACTCAGTGGAACTTCGGTATCGACTACGGATTCCTCAACGGTCGTATCTTCGGTAGCCTGGATCTCTACTGGTCGCGCACCAACGACCTGATCATGAGCACCGTCATTCCTACACTGACTGGTTTCCCAAGCACTACATCGAATATCGGTAAGACCAAGAACCACGGTATCGAGTTCGCACTGAACGCTATCCCTGTTCAGACGAAGGATTTCCAGTGGGAGACAGATTTCAATATCGCTTACCAGAAAGATGAGATCGTGGAGCTGGCATACGGTAAGAACGACATGCCCGACAATGCTCTCTTCATCGGTGAGGCTATCTCAGTGTACTATGGTTATGATAATGAGGGAATATGGCAGGAGAGCGATGCCGCAGAGATGGCTAAGTGGAATGCCAACGGTTATAACTTCACAGCTGGTAACGTACGTCCGAAAGACCAGAACGGCGACTATAAGATGGATGGTGAAGACCGCGTAGTGTTAGGACGCAGGAACCCGAGTACTACTCTGGGATGGAACAACAACTTCTCTTGGAAAGGACTGGAACTGGGTATCCAGATGTTCGGCCGACTGGGTTATATCTTCTCTACCGGTGGCGAGGCCTTTACCGCCCATGCCAACCAGCGTGAGGTGGATTACTGGACACCGAGCAATACCGGTGCAGAGTGGCAGAAGCCTATCTTGGGACAGGCCACCTCAGGATCTGTCGATCAGTTCTCTTCTCTGCTCGGTTTCAAGAAGGCTTCCTTCATCAAGGTACGCAACATCTCCTTGGGATATAACCTTCCGAAGAACGTGATCAAGAGAGCCGGACTCTCTCATGTGAAGGCATACGCTCAGATCATCAACCCGTTCAGCCTGAAACAGTCTGTAGAAGGCTATGATCTCGACACCGGTCGTACTTACTTCAACCGCAGCTTCGTATTCGGATTAGAACTCGGATTCTAAATAAATGATTATCAGGTATTAAAGTTAAAATATTGTAGATTATGAATATCAATAAATATATGATCAGCGGTCTTCTTGCCATCTCTATGCTGGTAGGTACGACCTCTTGTTCGAGTGACTTCCTTGACGAGGAACTGACCACGAAATACTCTACGCAGTACTTTGAGAGTGCCGAGGGTCTTGAGGCATTGGCTGTGTCGCTCTATGGAAATATCCGTTGGCACTTCGGCTACGAATGGGCCTATGGTGTCACCCTGTATGGAACGGATGAGTTTACCAATGGTAACGACCTGACCAGTGAGTGCTGGAACACCTACGACAACCGCTTTGGTCCTGTTGCCTGTACACCCGCTACCGGCGCAGCCAACAAGAACTGTCCTGCACCTGGGGCACTATGGGATCAGCTTTACTATGGTATTGCCTCTTGTAATACGATTATTGCCAATGCCGAGAAGATATCCGATGAGAAGGTGCGCAACCGTTGTCTGGCACATGCCTATTTCCTGCGTGGCTATAACTATTACCGTCTGACAGCCCAGTACGGGCGCCCCGTACTCCAGATCACACCTGCCTCGGGTGTTGTACGTAGCTTCACGCAAGCTACCGAGGAAGAGGCATGGGCACAGGTCATCTCCGACTTGCGCGAGGCTTATAACCTCTTTGAGGGTGAGGTATTCACCTATGGTAAGGGTATCACCTGGACAAAGGCCACCGCTGCACACTTCCTCGCAAAAGCATTGCTGTTCCGTGCCTCTGAGCGCTGCGATGCTTTCAACAGTGCTACCAAGGAGTCTGACCTGCGTGAGGCCATCGCTGCCTGCGACTATGTGATCAAGTCACGCAGTCTGGAGGCTAACTACAGTGACCTCTACGCCAACTTCACAGGTGTCGACTGTGCTATCGAGGAGTCTAACGAGATCCTGATGGCTGCAGGCTTCAACGATGCATCCGCCACAAAGGGTCGCTACGGCAATCGTACCTATAACTATTTCTGTCCGCAGTTCTCCAACTTCTCAGGAGCATGGGTACGTCGTGGTGTGTGGATCGGTGATATGGACTTCCAGCGTTGCCGTCCCACGGAGTATACCTATGCGGTGTACGACCATGTCAACGATGCCCGTCTGTGGAAGACCTTCAAGACAGTCTATGGTGTCAACAACGTGGCTGATGCCTCTAAGGGCGTCGCAGCTGGTGACCCCGGTATCGTGATGATCCTCAACACCAAGGATGACCATACCTACGACAACTATACCTTCGGTTGCTATTCACAGAATCCTACCTTCACCGATGATGCCGGTCGTCTGCCGGAATGGAAAGTGGATGCACGCCAGACCAGTACGAAGGGAGAGCTCACCTCCAAGAAGGGACAGTGGATTCCCAACTCACTGGTACTCTATCAAAACGGTAAGTATGTGGCACCAACCTTCAAGAGTCAGCCTATCTGTAACTTCTTCTGCGGTATCAACAAGACAGCCGACGGTACCCGTACGGCAGAGAAGGGTGATGCCCAGCGTGACGTGACGATGGCTCGTGTGGGTGAGACCTACCTGGTACGTGCGGAGTGCTATGCCCGTCTGGGCGACTATGCCGCAGCGAAGAAAGACATCGACGTGATACGTGCCCGTGCTCAGTGGAAGAATGGTGAGAACCGCTCTTACTATACCGATGGCTCACAGGCTTTCGCTAACAACAGCCTGAATACCGGTACTGCCGCCACCAATTATACTAACTCCAACCTCTGGATGAACACCTATTACCTGTCTAATCCTGATCAGCCCGTTACTACAGCCGCTTCTAACCTCACTAACTGGACTTGGGAGAACCTGCCGGCAGAGGATGAGGCTATCCTGAAGAAACTCGGTATTACTGGACAAAAGGAGCGTGCTATCAACTTCATCCTCAATGAGCGTACTCGTGAGTTGATCGGTGAGTGGCAGCGTTGGGAGACCCTCTCACGTACCAAGACCCTTGTCGCTCGTGCCAAGGCCTTCAATCCCGAGGCAGCAACCAACATACAGGATCGTCATATCTACCGCCCGATACCGCAGACCTTCATCGACGGTCTGAAGAATGAGGATGGTTCAGATCTTTCTGAGGAGCAGAAGAAGGCTTGGCAGAATCCCGGATATTGATCGATAGTTAGTATGTAAGTATAGTAATAGACGGGAATACCGCATTGTTTCTTCGTCTATCCATCCACAGCCGGGGGCGTGTATATCAGTACGCCCCCGGCTTTTTTATGCTATCCATAGACAGGCTCCGGGGGACGCACGATCTCTGATCGCGTTGGGAGAACGTATCCGTGACGCATCCTGACGACATGGAGCAACCGCCCGGTTGATCATGCCAATCCCTGCCTGGGAGGAGAATATGCAGTCGGACTTCATGCACCTGATGGAACGGACGTCTATCGATAATATCTGGTAGGTGCCCATGGTGATGCCCGGCCGACTGGCGCGATTGTCAGCACTCACCTTGATGGGTGACAGGATAAGGACGGTCAGACAGAGACACAGAGACAAAATAGTCTGTGCCAAGGGGAACTGACATGCCCTCTGACCGAACCAGTCCCTGATGCACATATGGGGACCATGAAACGCCGATTGATAAGCTTTACGATTTTCCATTTTGCTGTTTAGTTAATTATTTGTTGGTTTTGCAAATATACAACGAAAAATTGAACTGTGCAATAGTATAAACAATTTTTAAAATTTAATTATCATACGTTAACAGATATGAATGATTTTACGGTGAATAAAAGGTGTTTTTTTTAAAAATGGCAAAAAGTGAATTCACCAAATTCACTACATGATTCCGTAATGTATTCTTAATCAAGTGTTTGCGAAAAAGTGAATAGTGAATCGGTGAATCGACATACCTTTTAGGTGGCATATCAAAGACTATGTCTTGATTAATTAATAATAATAAATAATTAATAATATATATATAATTTATTAAAGAGGTACGCGTTAATGACAATTTTTCGCAAATTCAAGCATAGGGGGTAAATCACCAATTCACCAATTCACTTTTCACTTTTTGTAAATGACTGATAAACAACAAGATACAAGATTTGAAAAGTAAAAAGTGAATTACCAAACCCCTACTTTCGAATTTTTTATTACAAAATTTTACTTCTTCCCTCCCTTAAGGGAGGGAAAATTAATGGGGTGTTCCAAAAAAAAAATGAGCGTGATTTTACGTACTATTTTTCCGCCAAGGCTATTGTCGTAGCTGATGCTACCGCATACCATAACGGGGACAGGTATACACAGCTGCCCTGTCCCGCTGTAATCCCATCATTGCGGCCCTGATCCCCCTCATCCCGGGCTTGACTCGGGATCTCCTGCGAAATCCTAATTGATAATTATGTAGCCCGTAGGGCGCCAGAGCATAGGCGGGGGTGTTAACCCCCGTGGGGGATGTACCCCCCAAGATATAAGCCCCGATGGGGCGACACAGCATAGGCGGCGGGGTGTAACCCCTGAGCAACACAACATAGTCGTGTCATGTAAGTCCCAGAGCGGCACGCCCTACCTGTCACCCCGCTGGGGTTGTACTATTCTACCGAATATTACGGGGGCTCACGCCCCCGCCTATGATCTGTTGCCCTTACAGGGCTTTCCTATGTCCCTTGGTGCCCTTTCAGAGCCCTGACCTTAGTAAACAGTCCTGTCCCAGTAATCCCCTCATCGCGGATAACACGAATGAGATTCCGGCTCGGTGGCCGGAATGAGAGGGCAATAGTCAAAGGTCGAAGGACAAAAGGTCCCTCTCCCTTGGGGGAGTAGGAGGGGGCAAGGTTGCGATAGCGAGAAGGTTAGCAATAAAATGCGAGGATTGAGTTCGGCGCCGAAGGCGGTGCGAGGACTTGTTTGAGCGAAGC
>CADBSW010000062.1 GCA_902797505.1 uncultured Prevotellaceae bacterium
CGGTGAGTCATCTGTCCCCACTCATAGTCGCTCAGTCCACTCTCACGAGAGTTTGTTGACTTGTTGAACGACTCCAGTGCGGTGGATATCTTCATGATCTTATTCGAGTTATGAGAAGCGCTGGCAAACAGAGAAACATTCAACTGTGGTTTCTTGATAACGAAAGCGCGCAGAGAGACTTCCCAACCACGGTTACGCATCTCTCCGAGGTTCTCGGTATAACTGCCGAATCCTACAGATGGCGGTGTGGTAACAGGGAGCACCATGTCTTTTGTCAGACGGTTATAGTAGCTGGCTTGCAGATCGAAGAGCTGGAACAGTCCCAACTGCATACCAAACTCCGTTGACTTGGTAGTTTGCCACTTCAGGTTACGGTTACCCAGTCCTTGCAACAGGGCACCGATATTGCCGTCGTAACGGTCATTGGTAGTATAAGAATAGATATCTTTTGCCTGATACGGACTGAAGTTCACCGATCCCACCTCACCATAAGTGGCACGCAGACGGAAGATATCCACGCATTTCAGGTTCTTAATGAACTTCTCATTATGCAGGTTCCAGCCGATACCAGTACTGAAGAACGGAGCGGTCTTCTTATCATTACCGAAAGAAGAACTACCATCCAGACGATAAGAGAGGTCGAACAGATAACGGTCATCGTAAGAGTAGTTGGCCGAAGCGAAGAAGGAAGCCAGACGGGCATGACCCTCTACGTTCTGTGGTACGCCACCCTTCTCATAGCCGGCAGCAAAGGATGGTTGTGAATTGCCACTGTCACCGAATCCCTGAGCGGTAAAACCGTAAACTACACTCTTCGTGTCACTCAGTGACGAACCAGCTGATGCCGTGATAAAGTGTACACCGAATTTCTGTGCATAGGTAAGGAACATATTACCCTCAATACCATTCTGCTCAGTCTGGGTGTGTGTAGAACGGCCACGCAACATCTGCTGCTCAGTGGTCAGATCTGTCAGACCTGCGCCATAGTCTGTATAAGTAGCTGAGTTAGGCGAAACGAAGACATCACCGTTATTCTCAGAATGAGTATAAGAGATACGTCCATTCAAACGCAGAGACTCCAGGATACGCCAGTCGAAAGAGAAGTTCTCATTAAACGAAACGGTCTTGCTCTTGCTGGAGTTTCCGACATTTGCCTCATACAAGGGGTTCACAGGGATGTTGCTTACATTACCCCACCAGTTGTTCAATGATCCATATTCGTTGGGGTATGTGTAGTATTTGTACATCTGTCCTTCCTGATCGTAGATGGGGAAGAACTGGTTGATGGTGGTATAGCTGGCGAAACTACCATAAGGAGAATCCTTTGATTTCGTCTTGTAGATACTCAGGTAGTTGTTGAACAACACGCGGTCGTTGGCATTATAGCTCAGGTCTACACCGATACCATAGTTCTCACGCTTCGACTCTTTCATCACACCCGGGGTATTGCCGTAGTTCAGATCCAGTCCGTAGCGCATACGGCTATCACCACCCTGCAGATTCAGAGAATGACGTGTTCCGAAGGAGTTACGCAGCGGTTGACTCATCCAGTCGGTGTCAACGCCCTGTGCCACCCACTTAGCAATCTCATTGTATTCCGGACGCAGTGTGCCGTCGGTATTACGGTACAGTTTCAACTGATCGATGAGTTGCATATTCTCCTTGGCATTCAACAGATCATAGCTGGAGAGATCAGGCAACTCCGCATTCAGGTCCAGGGTATAGCTCACGCGCAACTGGCCCTCCTTAGGACGCTTCGTCTTCACGACGATCACACCGTTGGCAGCTCGTGCACCATAGATAGCGGAAGCTGCGGCATCTTTCAGCACTGTAACACTCTCCACACGGTTCATATCCAAGTCGATGATACGCTCCATGGTGGTCTCATAACCATCAAGGATAAACAACGGTTGGTTAGGATCGCTTACCAAACCCGACTTATCGATAGCCTCGAATCCCTGGAAAGAGCTCTCTCCACGGAATCTGATCTTTGGCATGGTATTAGGATCGCTACCCATCTCGGTGTTCTCTGCCAGAGAGATAGAGGGATCGAGCAGGGCAAGACTCTTGATGATATTCTGATGACCCATCACCTTCAGTTCATCACCGTTATAGACAGAGGCATTACCGGTGAAGTTCTTGGCATCACGGTTCATCAATCCGGTTACCACCACCTCACCAATCGTATTGGCATCATCAGTAAGACCTATATTGATATCACGCTTTCCACTGGTCTTGACACTCTTAGATTCCATTCCGATAAAACTGACCAACAAGGTACCCTCGTGCGGAAGATCCATGCTGAAAGCACCATCCGTATCTGTTACGGTAACAGCCGATGTACCTTTTAGGGTAACGGTAGCACCAGGAAGGGGTTGTCCCTCGCCATCGTACACATGACCGCGGATCCTGCGGGCTCCTCCCCTATCATTTTGAGGAACAGGAACATCGTTCACGGTGATACTGATGAACTTCTCATTGACGGTGTATTTGCAGGGTGTCCCTTGCAATACTGTCTCCAGAGCACTTCTCACCGGTTGATTCTTGATAGATGCCGTAATCTTGTACCGCTGCACCTCATCATAGGTGAAAAGGATTTTAAAACCAGAGGATTTCTCTATCTTCTTCAAGACCGATGGTAATGGCTCGTGATTACAATCGATAGAGATACGCTTTGTCAGAGATTGGGCATTGGCAAATAAGCCGCCAAACAACAACAAGATACAAACCATGGTAAAGGTGATATTGCATCTTGCACGCCCCTTGTCGAAATAGTTCTTCATAAGCAATACTTATTGTTAATATGATTGTCTATGAAGATTAACGTTTAGATAAATAATATGGTCAATTAGAAGAATGTATTTTTTTCGAAACGATAATACATTCACCCCGTCTCTCTACCGACAGATAACTGAATCCATTGAGATTATTGACTACTTGGTCGATATTTGCGCCCCTGTCGGCGATAAAATGCAGGCGATAACTCATGAGGGAATTATCGGTGATCTGTATATCTACATTATACCATCTGCCTAACTCTTTCAGCACCTCAACGAGCGGAAGGTTATCGAAATAGAAGAATCCCTCTTTCCACTGCACATAATACTCGGTATCTACCGTTGAAACATCGAAGCCCCGCTCGGCATTAATCGTTACATCCTGTCCGGGCTTCATGATCACGGTCTGATGATTCTCCAGGTTATCCACTTGGACCTGTCCGGTGACAAGCGTCACATGAGGTCTGGAGTTGGGATATGCACGCAGGTTAAACTCTGTACCCAACACATGAGTACGCAACTTCTCACTCTCCACGATAAAGGGATGGTGAGCATCCTTGGTGACGGAGAAGAAAGCTTCTCCCTCTAACTTTACCACACGTTCTGCACCTTCAAAACGATCGGGGAATGTCAACTTACTGTCGGCATTCATCAACACCTGTGTCTTGTCTGGTAATATCACCTTATACACTTTCCCACGCGGAGTACGGATGGTCTTCCACCCTACCATGCTTGCATCTGACTGCTGAGCCACGTCATGAGGAACGGATGATGGTACGGAGAAATCTGCCACCAGGTCATTTACACGTTCACTCTCTTTAGCCAACAGCTCATCGATAACTTGCTCATGGCCTTTCTCATCAGAGAAACGTATCACCTGTGGGGTGGTATCACGGGTAAAAGCCATCAGAGGGGCATCCGTCATCTCCTCAGATGCCACATCAGGACTGCTCTTATGGAAGAGGAAAAGACATAACAGTACGGCAGCAGCCGACAAGACAGCAGCCGAGATCACACGAAGACGGTATTTCCTTCTTTCACGTATGGGAGTGATATGCTGAGCCTCAAACAGTTCCCACATCTGCTGGGTATCGGGAGCCGGATAGCGATGACGGAGATAAGACTGCTCAACAGCCGCCAGCAGACTGATATCTTGGCGCACATCCTGGTCGGCGAGGAGCTTTTCCAACTCTTCACGACCCATCGTTTCAATATTCTCCATGCTGTCAAAGGCTTTGTTTGAAGAATTATCCGCAGCTGTTATTATGTTATTATCTTCTGTCATCCGATCATTTACTATATTAACGTTTTCACTGGTAATATGGTCATTGACCTTTCTTATAATTAATAGAAAAGACCTTCCTCAACATGGTCAGGCCTTTCATCACTTGCATCCTTATCCCATCCCTTGTCACTCCTAAGATCTCTGCCACCTCTGTATATTTCTTATTCTCAAAGTAACACTGTTCCATCACAAAACGAGTGCGCGGCGGCATTTGCTCGAGTACCTGATAGATCGTTTCCAACCGGCTGTCTTTCTCATCATCTTCTGCCAAGATACCCTCCTGATTCAGTTGTTGGTACAACAGGGCATAGCGGTTTTCCACCTCATGATGACGAAGCATATCGATACAACGACTGTGTACGATACGGTATAAATAAGTAAAGTTGAGATTGGAGGAGTTCCCCTCCTTTCGGTATTCTTCCCAGACATTGGCAAAGGCATCATTGACAATATCCTTTGCACATTCACTGTCTTTTACGAGATAGAGAGCAGCATGATACAGCCGTGAATAGTTCTCCGAGAACAATTCCTTAAACAGCTGTTGTTTATCTTCTACTCTCATACAATGGTTACACTATAAAATCACTCTACACGATCTCAATACACAAAAACTTAAAATTTCAATTATCAATTGTCAATTATCAATTTAAGTTTCCTGTTCTTTCCATATCTCCCTGAGCGGGACCATCACGAAGTCGCGCTCATGCATCAGGGGATGGGGAATCTTCAGTGTGGGGGTATCCACGGTGATATCATCATAGAGCAGGATGTCGATATCGATGATACGGTCGTGGTAGTCTACCTGCGGTTGTCCATCCACCATGACGATGGATTTCCTGGTACGTCCCATCTCCCGCTCTATCTTCTGGGTTACGCGAAGCAACTGATGGGGAGTCAATGATGTCTCACAGCAAACGGCGCCATTGACAAACATATTGTTGCTCTCAAAGCCCCACGGTTGGGTTGTCATGAAAGAAGACTGGCGCACCACGGCGCCAACCATCTCATTAATTTTTTCTATCGCCTGTCGGAGGTTCTCTTCCTTGTCACCCAGATTACTGCCCAACGACAGGTATACAGTATGTATCTTACGATCAGTCATCTACGATCAGCAGGGCATCACCATAGCAACCGAACTTATACTCATGCGCAACAGCCTGGTTGTAGGCTTCCATCACCAGGTCGTAACCGCCAAAGGCAGCAGTCTCCATCAGGAGGGTTGACATGGGGTGATAGAAGTTGGAGATCATCGAATCGGCAACACCAAACTCATAAGGCGGGAAGATAAACTTGTTGGTCCATCCCTCATATTCCTTCAACAGTTTGTCGGTACCCACAGCTGTCTCGGTAGCCTTCAGCACGCTGGTACCCACCACACAGATATGCTTACCGTTCTGCTTGGCCAGGTTCACCTTGTCGCAAGCCTCTTTATGGATGAACATCTGCTCAGAGTCCATCTTATGCTTGGTGAGGTCCTCCACCTCGATATTGTGGAAGTTACCTAAGGCGCAGTGCAGGGTGATGAAAGCACTCTCGATACCCTTGATCTCCATGCGCTTCATCAGTTCACGAGAGAAGTGCAGACCACTGGCTGGTGCGGTGACAGCGCCCTCGTTCTTGGCGAAGATACACTGGAAGTCCTCCATATCCTGTTCGGTGGCAGGACGACGGTCTACCACATAGTGTGGCAGCGGAGCCTCACCCAGTGCGAACAACTCACGTTTGAACTCATCATGAGGACAGTCGTACAAGAAACGCAACGTACGTCCGCGACTGGTGGTATTGTCGATCACCTCAGCCACCATGGTGCCACTGTCATCGAAGAACAGTTTGTTACCTATACGAATCTTACGGGCCGGCTCCACGAGCACATCCCACAGACGCATCTCACGGTTCAACTCCCTGAGCAGGAACACCTCAATCTTGGCATCGGTCTTCTCCTTCGTGCCATACAGACGGGCAGGAAAGACCTTGGTGTCATTGAACACGAAGGTGTCGCCCTCATCAAAATAGTTCAGTACAGCCCTGAAGTCGAGATACTGGGCAGGAATAACATTCCCGTCGGCATCCTTCTGTGTACCGTCGATAGGATTACCATCGGCATCTTTCTGAAACATCTCTATCGTATTCGACTTACGGTGCAGCACCATCAGACGACACTCATCACGATGCATCGGGGGATACAACGCGATAAGCTCTTCGGGTAACTTGAATTTGAATTGTGATAGCTTCATATTTCTATATTTTATTTTTTATCCTTCTATTTGTTGCTGTTCCAACCACTGGGGAAAATCCTCCAGGATGAGACAGTCTTCAATACGCGCATCCCCCACCCTGGTGCGACAGAGGGAGGTAAGATAGGCGCCACTGCCGAGAGCCTCGCCGATATCGCGGGCCAACGAACGGATATACGTGCCCTTGCCGCACTCCACACGGATGGACAACTGCATCAGTTCGGGATCGAAGTTCAGCACCTCAATCTTTTCGATATGCACGGTCTTGGCGTTCAACTCCACCTCAGCACCCTTTCGCCCTAAATGATAGGCACGCTTGCCACCCACCATCACGGCACTATAGACCGGAGGCACCTGCGGGATATCACCCGTCAGATCGGCCAGCACCTCATCGATGCGCTCCCGGGTGATCTGCTCCGTGGGATAGGTAGCATCTACAGGATGCTCCATATCATAGCTGGCTGTCGTAGCACCCAACTGCAGGGTAGCTATATACTCCTTGTCATGCCCCTGCAACTGCTCGATCTTCTTGGTGGCCTTGCCCGTGCAGAGCACGAGTACGCCGGTAGCCAGAGGATCAAGGGTGCCGGCATGCCCCGTCTTCAACCGTTTTACCCCCAGTCGTTTAGACAGGAGGTAACGGATATGGGCCAATGCGCCGAAGCTCGACATGGCATACGGCTTGTTGATATATAGTATCTCTCCTTCGTGGAAGTGCATATGTTATATCGACGAGAGCAGGGCGATTAATCCTACGATGGCACAGTAGATGCCGAAATACACTAACTTACCGCGACGCACGATGCGCAGCATCCACTTACAGGCGACACAACCCGATACGAAGGCGGCAAGGAATCCCACCACCAACGGCAGCGTGTCGATATGCTCAAACACGGCCTCTCCCTTGATCATCTTCAGCACATCCAACAGGGCCTCACCCAGGATCGGAGGGATAACCATCAGGAATGAGAACTGCGCCAACTTATCTTTCTTATTACCCAAGAGCAGTCCGGTAGCTATCGTACTACCCGAGCGCGACAGTCCGGGCATCACGGCACAGGCCTGAGCCACACCGATGATGAAGGCATCACGCATAGAGAGATGATCCTTCGCCTTGGGCTTATAATAATAGGAGAAGATCAGCAGGGCAGCCGTCAACAGAAGCATACACCCCACGATGAGCAGTCCAGTGCCGAAGATCTCTTCCACCGTATCCTTAAAGAAAACGCCCACGATGCCGATAGGGATCATCGACACCAGGATATTAATCGTAAAACGGGTAGCCTCGTTCATCTTTCCCTCGGTGAGTCCGCGCAGGATCCACACCACCTCGTGCCACAACACCACCAACGTGCTGAGCACCGTAGCCACATGGACCATTACGGTGAACGCCAGGTTATCAGAGTCTTCTATCCCAAAGAGATAGGCTCCGATAGTAAGATGACCGCTACTACTTACGGGCAGGTATTCCGTAAGTCCTTGTATCAAACCAAGAATTAATGCTTGTATCCAATCCATTATTCTGCGTTTTTCTCTGTAGATTCCTCCTTAGCCTTTGGCTTGTACATGATGGCGAAGATGATGGAGATAAAACCGATGAAAGTAATCACCGGAGCCACCTTGATATGACGGGCATCGAAGATCGATGGGTCGTAAGCCTCACCAGTAGATCCCCCGCCACTCATCAGTATCAGTCCGATAATAACCACCACGGCACCAATCGCCAAAAGTATGAAATTCATGCGGCCAAAAGCCAAATCCTTTTTATCCATAATATTTTATACAATATACAATTACAACAAACGATAGCCACATCCCCATCCCTTTCGGGGAGGGGTCAGGGGCGGGGCGCCTTATATCTTGTACAGATCGCACGCCTTCATCCTCAGGAAACGGTTCACCGAGAGATAAGAGCACACAAGCGTAATAAGCAAGCCGAAGAACAACACCGACAATCCCGTGATGAGCATCACCTGCCACGTGATGACCGAGAGCACACCAGGCTCATAGACATACAGGGCATAGATACCGCCGCCCAGCACCAGGATAGCGATCAGCGAGGCAAGGATGCCTATCAGCAGGGCATTCCTGAGGAAGGGCTTGCGGATAAAGCCCCATGAGGCGCCCACCAACTTCATCGTATGGATGGAGAAACGACGGGCGTAGATACCCAATTTGATCGAGTTGTTGATCAGTGAGAACGACACGATGGTAAGCAGGATAGCCAGAATAATCAGCACCAGGTTGATCTTCTTCAGATTGGCATTCACGCTATCCATCAGATCCTGCGGATAGGATATCTCGTTCACCTTATGGTCTTTCTTGAGTTCCTTCGTGATCCATTTCAGGGAGTCGCTGTTGGCATAGTCGGATTTCAACTGCAGTTCGATACTGCTCAAGAACGGGTTGACACCCACAAACTCACTGGGGTCGGCCCCCATCTCCTTCTTGTTTTCCTCGAGGGCTTTCTCCTTGCTGATAAAGGTCCACCCACTGATATAACGGCGCTTGCTCCACTCCTTGCACAACTGTTGTGCCTCGGGGTTCGTCACATCATCATTCAGCATCACCGTAACAGTGAGGTTCTCCTTCACATATACCGACAGGTTATGAGCGGTAAGCACCGAGAATACCACCATCCCTAACAATATCAATACCAGTGCTGTGCTAATACACAACGTTATAGCCTGTAACCCACGGTGGTTACGGGCTGTAGATTTCTTTTTTACCATTCGTATTCGGCCGTAATATACCTAATTTGTTGCAAAAATATAAAATATTCCCGAATCACAGAAATAAATTAAGAAAAATTTGAGCTTTCATCTAATTCTTTGTACCTTCGCCGACAAATAAAGAATGACGCTATGAGTACGATTATCTATCCTTCGCCGATCTTCGGACCGGTACACAGCCGACGCCTGGGTGTGAGTCTTGGCATTAACCTTCTGCCTTCCGACGGAAAGATCTGCACGTTCGACTGTGTCTATTGCGAGTGCGGACTGAATGCCGATCACCGTCCGAAACAAAAGGTGCCTACCCGTGAGGAGGTGGCTACGGCCTTGGAGCACCGTCTGCAAGACATGCTGCAGAACGGTCCGAAACCCGACGTACTCACCTTTGCCGGCAACGGAGAACCTACCTGTCATCCTCATTTCCCCGAGATCATCGACGACACCATCCGTCTGCGCGACCAGTATTTCCCGCAGGCAAAGATCAGCGTGCTCACCAACGCCACCCTGATCACCCGTCAGGAGGTGCACGATGCCCTGATGCGAGTAGACAACAATATCTGTAAGCTCGACACCATCAATATGGATTATATCCAGCGGGTGGACCGCCCCACTGGCGAGTGGTATCATGTGGAGGATATCATCGAAGGACTGAAACGCTTCGATGGTCATGTCATCATCCAGACGATGTTCATGAAAGGTCTTATCACCGTGAATGGCGAGGCCCCGCAAGAGGCAAATAACTTAGGAGAAGACTTTGTGGCTCCTTGGTTAGAAGCCGTGAAGGATATCCGTCCGCAACAGGTGATGATCTACACCATCGACCGTGAGACACCCGACAAAGGACTGCAGAAGGCCACGCCCGACGAGCTCAACGCCATCCGCGACCGTGTGATTGCCGCCGGCATCCCCTGCTCCGCATCGTATTGATGTTTTTCAAGGAGTATCAAATTCATTTATCATTATAATGGCCATACGAAGAAAGTATAAGGACCACTATTTCTGTTTCATGAATTTCATATATTAAGCGATGCTTTTTAGTAATACGTCGGCTCCACTGTCCAGCACGGTCGCCACGTAACTGTTCTGGCTTACCTGTACCAGTCATTGGATGGTCATGCAATTCAGAAATCAGTTTCAAAGCTTTCTCATAAGCTTTCGGTTCTCTTTTGTATAATACTAAGAGATCACGTTCAGCTTCTGGAGCGTAAATAATGTCATATCTCATAAGCTCTTGATATAACTGTCTAATTCCTCCACAGTAGAGAAACGATGCCCTTGGCCTTGTTCAATACTCTTCTTTGCTTGATCTATTTTGTTAAAGAATTCATCCTCGGCCATTAAAGTATCATCCTTTTTTGCCACAAGCTTACGCAAATACTTTGCCAACTGTTTCATCAGCGACTCATCTGTAACCACAATACTCATATTACGGAGAATCTCCGCATTTAATTCAGATGCTGTCATAGCTTTATAATTTTTAACCTGTTGCAAAAATACAACTTAATATTCATAATTCAAAGAATTACAGAGAACTTTTTATTTGCATGTGCACACGTTAGAATAAGATTCATCAAACTTACTCAGTTTATCAAGATAATAAGAACGCAAGTCTGACCACTTATAATAAGGATACATATCTGTTGCGACTGGCATTCTGGCTTCTCTTTCATTAAGGAGTGCTTTTACCAAGATATCTCCAGCTTTGCCTTTCTTAGGTCTATAAAAAACAATCTGAATATTGCATGCCATGGGGTATATCTTATAGTTCTGCCAATGTTGTTCAAGTTCGTCCAGGTTCTCGACAGAAGCATTACTATTATTAAGCTCTAACAAACACGCCAGAGGCATGACACATACTTCATGACCAAATCTCAGAGTGGCTTGCGTTTGGCTTACAGTATCAGCTGTTTCTATAATATTTTTAAGAAGGTTCCTCTGACTGAATGTCATCACATTTTTACTCTGAGGTGCATTTGCATAATTAAGATACCAACCGATATTTTGGATTCTCCATTGGTCATAAATTTCCTCTTCTGTAAACAATGACAAAAACTCAATCTCGGTGTCATGACTCTGCATATTAGTTGCGACATTGAATAATTGATTCATCAGACTACCAGCACGGATATTATTAAATACCCATTGTTGCTCATTAAAGAGTGATTTCATCAATCTTTCTGGATGAGTATATTTAATACGGTACTCATTTAATATTTCAGAAGTTCTTTCACCAGCTTTCTTAACTATGCCATCCCAAGGTTGGTTCAAATAAAATTGCAATGACTCGCTTACATCATTATGAATTATTGCTGTCGGATTAGCAGCCGCAAATTCTTCACACTCAGCCATCATAGACAGAATACAACGTGGAACTATTGTTGAACGTGCATCTATCCTTACATTCCTAGATTTAAAAATTTCCGGGAAGTTCTCCGTCATGCGTTTCCCTATTCCATGGTGTTGACGTTCACCAACAGTTGTTAAATCTCCTACCCTATTAACAGTACATGGATAAAATGATTCCAACTTGCTAAGTGTTTCTTCACCCAAAGTTGTAAGTTTTCCTTTTTGGTGTGCTTCTTTCAACACCTCTAACGGCCGAGTATATTCTTCATTTCCAACCAGCCAACGAGAGCCATGCCGCCCATAGTGTGTTATATAAAAAGGTTCATATCCTTTAGGTGTAGGAGTTAATGTCTCTGTTGTAAGTTGCCTATTATAGTCGAGATAATTACTAGCTGCTAAATATTTATTTGCAGCAATATCCTCGCGAGCTGTTTGAGCAATAATACTCAAAGACAAAACTGTAAAAACAAGAATAAGGGATAATCTTTTCGTCATATTATTAATTATAAGTCGTCACCGATAAAAGAAAGAGGTAGGAGCTTGTTAATACCATCTAAAGCATAAACGCCATCTTTTCCATACAAAAGAATCCGCACTGGTTTATGATATCTTGATTCTATCTCTTGGATTGTCTGTCTACAAATGCCACAAGGTGTTATAGGCTTATTTAGAATACCAGAACAGTTCCTTGCTGCAACAGCCAATGCCGTAATTGACAAATCAGGATATTGTGCTTGAGCAGCAAAAATAGCTGTTCGTTCCGCACATAAGCCTGCTGGGAATGAAGCATTTTCTTGGTTGGCACCTTTAATAATCTTTCCATCACTTAGTCTAATGGCAGCACCAACATTAAAATTAGAATATTTTGCATAAGAATTGTCCAGCGCCTCAATAGCATAAGCTATTAGCTCTTGGTCTTCTTTGGAGAACTCCGCTAATTGTCCAAAATAAATTTTACTTTCTATATTGATCTCTTTCATATTATTATTACTTAAACATGGTACTCCGAGCTATCAAACACGCTCCCACAAGGCCTGCCCTATCCTTTAGTTCTGATGTAACGATTTTTGAATCTTCATTAACCAGATTTAATGAGTATTTCTTTATAGCCATTCTTACGGGTTGGGTAACGTAGTCTCCAGTTACGGAAAGATCTCCTCCAATTACTAACATATCAGGATTAAAGATATTAATAACGCCTGCAAGATTTTTACCCAATTCATCTGCCATTTTTTCCAAAGCATCAATACAAACAAAATCTTCTTTATTGATAGCGGAAATAATATCATTTAAAACTATATTTTTCTTGTCTGTCTTTACCTTCTCAGATAAAATGGACAACTCACCATCTTCTATACGCTTTATCAAATTACGTAAAAGAGCCATGCCCGATACTTCCGTTTCCATGCACCCTTTCTTTCCACAATGGCAAAGAATTTCATTATCGTACATCTTCATATGACCAAGTTCACCAGAAAAGCCTGACTTTCCCTTATAAATCTTGCCATCTATAATAATACCGATGCCTATACCCCAGCTAACATTTACAAAGATAACATTCTTTTCGCCCTTTGCACATCCTTTCAAAAGTTCACCGTAGGCCATAGCACGTGTATCATTATCAATATAAACAGTTAGCCCTGTTTTATCTGAAAGCACATCAGCTAATGGTTTATCTGTACAATTAAATGTATTGTAACTATTACCTGTGTCGGGATTTACGCGACCAGATATATTCACACAAACACTTAAAATTTTATCTTTTTCGATACCTGTCTCATCTATAAAGTCTAATAAGAGAGAGACGAAATTATCCAACGATTCCAGAGAGTTTTCTATATGAAAAGGAACATTTATTTTGGAGTATACCTCTTCTCCACTAAAATTTATCATACCTAGATTAATAGAAGAATGTCCCGGATCCACTCCGATAAAATAGCCAGATGTAGGATTCAAATTGTAAAGCATAGGTAAACGACCTGAAATATTTTCCTTCTTTCCGACTTCCGCAACAAAATTGTTTTGGACCAATTCATTAACAATTTTAGTAATTGTCGGAACGCTAACATCCAAGCCTTTTGCTAATTCAGGAATAGTCGTATCACCATTAGTAATAAAATATTTTATTACATTTTTGTACTGAGAAGACTTTCGTCCTGAAACAAACAATGTGCTAATATCATTCTGTATTTTCTGCATGGCTAATAGAGAGTTTTTGCAAAAATAAGAATTTTATTAATAAAATAATTTATTTATGGTTACTTTAACTTTATTTTAATCATCGTCCAACGCCTGAATTAATTCAATTTTTTCAGTATAAAGGATATTCCACCAATTCCTTTAACAAAATAGCATATTTGTCACTTACTGCTGCAGCGAAACGCCTCCCTTTTTCAGGAGTTGCCTTCCTGGGATTACCAACACCCGTATCTACAGATATTTTACTCCAATCACGAGGTATCCAAGCAATACCCTCACGAAGTGAAGACAATGAAAATGATTTTGATTTTCCTTCACCTGCATCAGTTATATTCACCAGTTCCGGGTGATAATACATCATTACGGATGTTTCCAATTCATCTGCATGGTCGCCTGGTTCTTCAAAGAAATCTTTAGCTGGTAAAACCTTATACCATTCACTCGTTGCGATCATGAAATCCGGATATTCGATACTAAGATCTCTTATCATATTCTTAAAGCTATTTCCACCATGACCATTAACGATTAGTAGTTTGTTTATTCCCTGAATTTGTAATGAGTAAATTATGTCCATTAAAATGGCTTTTTGGGTCTCATATCTTCCATGTATACAAAATGGCAATTCACGTTGTCCAGGATTCTGAGACCCTAAAAAGACGGGAGGTAGTACCATACAATGGATTCCATTGTTCCATGCCTTCTCTGCACTTTCCACCGCAATGTCATGTGCCAATATGCAGTCAGTCATATATGGTAGGTGATAATTGTGGGGCTCTGTAGCTCCCCAAGGTAATATAACGATGTCATACTTAACATCCTTGGTCTTTCCATAACAGGAAACAGACAAATCAATGTTTTTGTTTATCATACACTATTAATTATGCAAACCACGTGAACGTAAATAATTCAATAAAAACTGAGGGCGGTCCGTTTGAATAATTCTTGCCCCCAAACGATCTATAAGATAGCCATAGCCATTATCAATATTATCTAAAGAAGCATCATCGTCATGACCACCAGCCATAGTGTCCCATAAAGTATTATACCAAATCAAGGTTCTTCCTTTTAAGGAATTCTTTAGTCTGAGGGGCAGTGTATTTTTATCTTCTAGGTAGAGCAATTCAAAAGCCACAGGATGCATATCATGAATGAATTGCTCTATTTGGTTTTCCGCATCCCCATTGTCTAGATTCACAATCGGCATATAAATAACATCCTTGAGATATTCCCCATATTGGGTTTTTACTTCATCAGCAGACTTAATACCCTTCATTACTATCTGCTTTGTTGTTCCTGTTTCTTTCATCAACTCGTAAACCTGTTCGAAATATCTGTCAGCCTTATCTAAATTGAGCATAACCCTACCTTTGGCAAGTTTTAGAGCCTCTCTTAATGTTGGGACATTATGCTTAGTTCTTATATTGCATCCGTTTCTTAATTTTAGTGTCTTGATATATGCAAATGTGGTATCAGCGATCATACCTGTCCCTGTACTCGTTCTATCCAAAGTTGCATCATGCATCAAAATTAACTCACCGTCTTTAGTTCTTTGTAAATCTATCTCCACGATATCTACTCCCATCTTGATAGCACTTTCAATAGCTTCTAAGGAATTCTCAGGGAAATTTCGCCAGTCTCCGCGATGAGAAGCCACCATCACTGTTTTTTCGTCACAGTTAAGCAGTTTCTTTCGAATTTGTGAAACACGATCCTGAGCCGACGAAACTATTGCTGCCAATAAACATACGAAAAGTACTATATTTCTCATATATATAACTATTATTTATCTGTAATCCTAAATGTTGACGCAGGCAGATTTGCACCATTTACAAGATTAGCTCGCGTAAAAGGTTTCCATCCATACCTAACAATATGAGGATGCTGTACATTTTTATTCTTAAAAGTCACATAACCATCATGAATCTCTACTTCTGCTGGATAAAAGACACCTTCATGTTCGGCAATCTCAAAACCTACGATATGGTCACCAGAAGATGCATGCAGATCATTGCCATAGTCAAAAAAGACATTAACATAACCTACACCCGATTGCAAACTTTTAACAATAGGGCCAGAAGGGATGATATCAAAATGATACTCATGACATAAAACTTGTCTAGATAAACGTTCAGCTATGACATGTTTATGTTGAGGGTGAACATTAGTAGAATCCCCCTTATCACTGGATACGACCATCTTAACATCAGGAATTGTCTCAGATAACTTTCTTTGACTATCTCTGAACCATGTCCAAGAAGGTCGATCTATGCTTGATAGCTGTACGAAATAAAATGGCATCCGATTATTGCCCCAGTATTTTCGCCACCCATTTACAAGTAATGTAAATAAACGCTCATGAGCTTCATAATTATGAGTATTCGACTCTCCTTGATACCATAATACCCCTTTTATTGGAAATTTTTCCAAAGGAATTATACCTGTCTCAAACAGATAACACGGTTCATAAGGATGTCGCTGCAAAGGGTCATTAGAATTTGATATATTATAAAGAGCTCTTTCTCTCACCCAATCCTGCACAAAATCATTATGCATCCAGTCATTAAGAATTGCAGGAAATTGATATTCTAATGATTCTCTGTCTACCCATGCTTCTGCGGGTGAGCCACCGATAGCATTACAGATTAAACCTATAGGGACTTTAAGAGAATCTCTGAGTATCTGACCAAAGTAATATGCAATGGCTGAAAAATCTTTAACAGACTCCGGTGTCGCCATCTGCCAGTTAGTATCATTAAAAAACTTGAGATGATTCAACGAATCCAAGACTTCTGTTTTCCATTGCACATACGATGGTCTCCAGTTACCCTTCATATCAAACAACCTTAATTCCTTATCAGATGATTTCGGAATATCTTTAATACCTGTATCTGACTGCCACATCATAAACTCCATATTAGATTGACCAGAACAGAGCCAGACGTCTCCAATCATGATATTTTTTAAAAGAATTGTTTTGTTTCGTGTTGAAAAAGAGATTGTGTAAGGACCACCTGCAGGTAAAGGTAGTAGATGGGCAGTCCAGTGTCCATCAAGACCTGTTATGCAAGTGGTCTTTTGGTTACCAATACAAATATTAACCTCTTCCCCTGCATCAGCTTTACCACTAATTGTCAGTTCTTGGTCTCTCTGAAGAACCATGTTATCTGAGAAGGTTTTCGAAAGTTGTAGCCCACCATAATCACCTGTTATTGCAGAATAAACTGTATGGGCTAATATAGATGCGCCCTCCACATTAGGATGCAAGCCATCCGGGAAGTAATTAGGATATCGATACAAGGCTTCATGAAAATCTATTAGTTGTGCTCCAGACAATTTTGCCACGATTTCTATATGATCTTGAATCTGCCCTAACCAATCACGTGTGCCTGATAAAAAACGTTTATGCCTACTTGAAATAGGAGATAGTCTAGCTAATATGAATCTCGCTTTGGGGTTTGCATGTTTAAAACGAGATATCATTTGTAGATAATCATTGACAAAATCATCCCTATAATTAGGCCAGTTCCTAGGGTCTGTGTCGTTAATACCCAAATGAATAACGACAATATCTCCTGCAAAATCGAGTGCATTCTGATACTCTATTTCTTTAATATAAGGATGATGTCCTTTTGATAATAATGTTGTGCCTGATTTTCCGAAATTTCCTACAAGATAATCCGAGCCCAATAATTGTTGTAATTGAGCGGGATAGGATTGTTTTTCACGGTTTTCCAACTTTAAACCATAAGTAATGCTGTTACCCACGCAAGCAACTTTTATTGTTTTTTTTGCGAACAACAGCACACTTACGGTTGAAAATATAAAAACTAGCAGTATTTTCTTCATTGAATATTGCTTAACGCCATTTCTCGTATTCCAGATATCTTAAGAGATCGTGAGGATAATTTGTTTCCAGAACACGAAAGCCTTGATTAAGCAACCACCCCCAACCTTTTGAAGGACGATCAAAAATAGAGACCAAGTCATCATGATTGGCCGTATGTTCTGGCCATGTTGCAGCAACAAATGCTTTCGCATTAACTTTATGTATCTTTGGAAGTTGTTTATAGACGTCTGTGTCAAGAGTGGACATTCTAAACTGATACATTACTGGATTAAACTTCTCAATCCATTCATCCACGTATTCATTAACGTTGGTGATGCGATCTGAGATAGCTGGACAATATATTACTTTATCCAATTTATCACCAAAGATCCTTCTTGCTTTTTCATATGGCCATTCCAACACAAAAATAGCCTCATCCAATGCATTTTTTTCTTCCAGTACTTTTAAGACTTGCTGCACCATGTATCCTTCTGGTTTACCTGGAATATCATAACCAGCCTTATCTAAGTACAAAAGAATTTTTCCTCTAGCAATATCAATAAACTCCTCAAGTGTTGGAACCACAAGATCTGATTTAACACCATAATTGATACTCCGCATATGGTTTTTCCTAATCTCATCTAATGTCATCTCTAAAATAACACCTTTTCCAACAGTAGTTCTGTCGATAGTTGCATCATGCATTATTATTATTTTACCATCCTTTGTCAGCCGTACATCTGTTTCAGCAATATCTGCACCTGAACGAATAGCATTTTTAAGCGCATCTGTAGAGTTTTCTACTGAGTATATCCAATCGCAACGATGAGCGGCTACCCAAACATAGTCGTTGTTATTTCTATCTCTTATTGCCTTAGATATTTCCGAATGTTGGGCATACAATAATTGTCCACTGATGCAAGTAATAATCAATAACAGATATTTCTTCATATTCGATTTTTTATAAATCTAATCCTGTCTTACTTAAATTGGGACCACCTCCAGCCGTGTACCCCCTACTCTCACCCTTTATTGAAGGAGATACCCAAAATGCATATAATTGTCCTTCACGGAGATAGAATCTGAATCTCACTTTACTTCCTCTTAGGGTTGAGAGGTCTTTCTTATTTTTCCATGTAACCATGAATTTCGTCTTATCGACATTCTTCATTACGATACAGTCTTTTCGAGTATAACCAGGTATTGGTTGACCATTCTCATCAAGAATCTCTACAAACAATTGTCCCTTTTTACTAGAGACGTTAGCATTGACAAAAAGGTAATTTCCGTCAAAAGTTACCGTTTCAGTTAACAGGCTACCTTCTTTTTTACCGCCATCCATTGATACGAAACCATCTCTACGGAGAGTAAATAAACCTGTTGAGGTATAACAATCCCAAAAGATATCGTTAAGTCGTCGACCACTAGTATAAAAATACAGGGAGTCACCAACAATTAAGGGGGTTCCATTTATAGATTGAACATTACCCCAATTCCATGCTCCTTCTGTCTCATTGACGTCAACAAATGCTTTGTGAGTAGGACGCGAGAAATGAAAACCATCCCGACTATAACCCAATGACACTACATTACGTTTCTGAATGTTGTCTTTTGCACAAATATTGTTCTCTGGACCACACCATGCCGCATATTGCCCAATCATAATGCTCTCGTATGGAATAACATCAAAATTGTA
>CADBSW010000063.1 GCA_902797505.1 uncultured Prevotellaceae bacterium
CTTTAGGCAGTGCGAGGACTGTTTGAGCGAAGCGAGTTCCGCAGCACAGTTTTGAAGAGTCGGATTTGTTCTGACCGGAGCGTGCAATGAGTTCTCTCTTTGGTTGCTTTCTCTCTGTCGGACAGAGAGAAAGAACATTTTTCATTTTCCATTCTCCATTTTCTTCGCCCTCTTGGCCTGTTCCTGCATATACTTCACGCGACTGACAACGCGCTGGCGGGTGCTGATGATCTGATAACGGTAAACCAGACAGGCGGCAAGGAAATAGACGATTACCTGTAGCCACAGCATCTGATACTCAAACTGTATCTCATGCAGGGTGGCTCCCATGGAGTTCATACGGATAAATCCTCTTACGGCCCAGGTAGAGGGGAAGAGCCATGACACACCCTGCCATACGCCGGGGATATTACTCTGTGGCCACGATGTTCCTGCCATGAAGAGCAGGGGCAGTGAGGTGAAGACCACCAGCAGGATGACGTTCTCACGGTATCTGACGATACACGACACGAACATGCCGAAGAAGATACATGCCAAGAGGAATGGAACGACCAATCCGATCAGGTCGTTACCACGTGCCAGGGCTGTATAGTGGAACAGATGGGGGATGACCTGGAGCACGTAAGCGCTGATCACCATGTAGAGCATGAAGTAACACAGCGCTTTTCCGAACACGATACGGAAGAGTCCGTTGTAATGCTTGCTGATAGGCACCAGGTCACGATAACGGTTGTTCTCACGTGCCGTTCCTGCAGCCAGTCCGATACCCAACAAGAGTGTCTGTTGCAGGATCAGGATGAGCACTCCGGGAATGATGAAGTTACCGTATCCCCCTGTGGTATTGAAGAGTGGCACCTCTTCGAAGGCCAAGGGCTGTGTGGCGATCTGGTCCTCCCGATCGGTGTAGTTACCTGCCATACTGATCTGTATGTCTTTGTTCATCTCCCCTTGCACAGAGGTAGCCGTCTGGAAAATCGCTTTGTAGTTGAGCATCAGGGCCATGTCGCAGTACACGCTTACCGTGGATTGCTCCATCCTGTTCAGTCGTGTAGCGAAGTCCTCCGGGAAATAGAGGATGCCATGAACGACCTGTTTCTCCATCAAGTCGCGCGCCTCCTTCAGGTCATTGCATCGGTAAGTCACCTTCGTATTGGGAGAGGCATCGAAATTCCGGATGAACGTACGACTGAGTGAGGAGTTGCTGTTATCGACGATAGCTGTAGGCACCTCTCTTACCGTCTCGTTGTTGTATGCCCACGAATAGATGAGCGGGTAGAGGATCGGCACGATGATGAAGAAGATGAGCACACCCTCATCCTGGACAACAGATTTCATCTCTTTTGCCCATATGTAACACATATCGTGTATACCTTCGTTGATTCTTTGTAGGAGTGTACCCTGCTTCATGATGCGTTATATTATGGTATATACTGGAACTCCAGCATGGCTTTACGGATATTCTTGATGACAAAGAAGGGCAGACTGAGGAAGATGCCCATTGCCATGAAATGGAACCATGCGGTATCTATCGGGTAGCCGTTGAAGATACACAACTGATAGATCATGTAGTAATGGCGTAATGGGAAGAGGTTGGCCAAGGCTACGATGGGGGAGTCCATGGCCATCACCGGGAAGGTGGCTCCACAGGCTGTGAATCCCAACATGGCCCACAGCGAACAGATACTCATCGACATACGTAGTGACGGCATCAGTCCGAAGATGAAGATACCGAAGGCCTGACCTACCAATACCGTGAGGACCGACAACATGATGATCATCCAGTAGCTCCCTTCGTAGGGGAAGTGGAGATAGCCGAAGACGTACCACGAGTACCCTAATAATATAATAAGGTATATCAGTGTCTGCGGCAGGAATTTCCCGATCAATGCCACGTGGATGTTATTACCTGCAATCTCCATCAGGTTGTGCGAGTCTTTGAACTTCAGTTCTGTTCCTAAAGAGTACGTTGAGATCAGGAAGATGAAGAGCAGGAGTATTCCCGGCACGAGGAAGGTGCTCAGGTAATAGTTGTAATTGGTGTAGGGATTATGTACGGCATGGAGGTCTACCCGTATCGGTTGCAGGAATGTCTGTACCTGTTTGTCGGTGGCTCCCTTGGCACGTAGTGTTGCCTGTCCTACGGCAGCAGATCCCAGACTGCTGATCGTCTTCAGGTCTTTCATCAGTTGTGCACCTGCCGTCAATGAGGTATTGCTGTAATAGAACGAGATCTTCGGCTGTCGGGATGAGAGCAGTTTCTCTGTCGTTCCCTTGGGGAAATAGAGGAAGGCATAGATCTTGTTCTCCTGTATGGCCTTGCGGGCTTCATTGACGTTGGGGTAATAGGCCACCACATGACTGGCCTGGAAGGCATCCAGTCGGCGGATGAGTGACCGTGTGGTGGACGTATTGTCATTATCAACGATACCTACCGGCATGTCTGATGGTTGTCCTTCTTTCAGGAACGTGGTAAAGAAGAAGATGACAAAGACAGGGAAGAACACCATACAGAAAAAGTATATGGCGTTTCTCCTCAGGATGTCGCACTCACGCAATGATATGAGAAGAACCTGTTTAATCTGTTTGATCAACTCCTTCATCTAAGGGCATTATTTTTTGATGATCAGTGACATACCCGGGCGCAGACCTTCGAACTTCTCCACCGGACGGGCTTTTACCTCAAAGGTCTTCAGATCATACTGGCCGTTGCTCTTTGTGGCTTTCCATACAGCAAAGGAACCCTGGTCTTTCAGATAGTAAACCTTCATCTTGATATCTTTGTTGAAGGCCGGACTGAAGGCTGTAAACTCTGTGCCTATCTGCATACCGTTGAGTTGATCCTCCCTGACATTGAATGTTCCCCACATGTCATCCATGATGGCGATGGTCATGATGGGAGAGCCTGTTCCTACCAGTTCACCCACCTTGGGATATACATCACTCACCTCACCCTCGAAGGTAGCCACCTGAACCGTCTCGTGGATATAGGAGTTGACCTCACGAACGGTGTTACGGGCGCGCTCTACCTGAGCGGCAGCGGCTTTCTTCTCTTCCTTGCGGGCACCCTCAATAGCTAAGTCGTACTGACTCTTAGCTGCTTTCTCCTGAGCCTCCAGGGCTTTGTAGGCAGCAAAGGCCTCGTCACGCTTCTGAGCCGTCATCACACCCTCGTTGAACAGGCGCTGCACACGGTCGTAAGTCTTCTTAGCTACCTCGGCACCGGCCTTTGCCTGTTGCCATAACTGGTAGGCACCCTGTATCTGTTGCTGACGGGCACCATTCTGAGCCATCTCACTCATGGCAGAGGCTGCAGCCTCGGCACTCTGTGCCTGTGCTTTCTTGGCCTCTATCTCGGGAGCATCAAGAATGGCAAGGGTATCACCCACATGGACATAGTCGCCCTCTTTCACACGGAGCTCAAGGATACGTCCTGGTACCTTGCTCGATACCCGGTATTCGCTCACTTCTACCTCGCCCTGTATCTCATCCGGAGTGCGGTCAAGGGTAAAGAATCCGATAACTCCTACAATCACTACTGCCGCAATAAAACCGATGATGGCCAGTAGAATGTTGTTATGCTGCTGTTTTGCTGACATCTTATAATATCATTAAACGTTTATACTCTAATCTAAAACACCCATGGACTTCTTCAATCCTGTCTCCGACAACCTGACATCGATAGCCGCATCGATATGCTGTGTCTTGGCCTGTAGCCAAGCCGTCTGAGCCTCCATCACCTCGGTGGCTGTCATGACACCTTCCTGAAATCCTACATTGGCACAACGGAGGTTCTCCTCGGCTTTCTCTACGTTCTTCACGGTCATCGCGTATTTCTTATTGGCTTCCTTCACCTTGAACATATTCTGGTTTACCTGAAGCTCGATCATCTCCTTAGCCTCTTGCAACTCCATGTTCGCGATGTTAGTAGCCACCTTTGAGGCACGCACCTTGTAGGCGCCCTCCTGCCAGTTCCAGATGGGGACACGCAGCATGACGCCGATGTTCCACACACCAGAGAACTTATTCTCAAAACCATTATAAACATTGGGATTGGTGATGAGATAACCACCTGTGAGCGCTACCTGTGGCAGGTAGACTGCGCGTGTCAGTCGGGTGGTCTGCTGACTGATCTCTACAGCATCCGACAACATCTTCAGTTCGGGGCGGTTCTCCATGGCAATGTCAGCACTGCCGCTGATAGTTGATGGAGATACCGTAGACGGGGTGTTCTCCTCATCTGCCAAGACGATAGGACTGTCGAGGGGCATGCCACATTGCTGGCACAACAGCATCTTGGCCAGAGCCAGTCCGTCTTCTGCCTGGGTCACCATCATCTCTGCCTCGTTTACCTTCACGCTTACCTTCAAACCGTCAGCACGGGTGGCCACACCCTCCTTGATCATCTTCTGCACGTCGTTATCCAACTTCGTGACAACCTCCAGGAAGTTCTTTGCCAACTTATTCTTCTGTTTCAGGGAACAGATGAGCCAGTATGTCTCGTCGATGCTGAAGATAGTATTCTGAATACTGCTCTCGGTGGCGTGTGCCGTCAGGTCCTCGTTGATCTCAGCCATCTTGTTGGCAGCTGTGATGGCACCTCCCATATAGATAGGTTGGCGCACCATAATGGCTCCTCCCATCATGTTCCTGTTGTTACTGCGGAAAGACTGACGGATTTCCGAGCCCACAGCATTAAGCGACTGTGCCATAGGGGCAGACATCTGTCCGACGATCTGTCCGATGCCCTGTGCTTGTGCCGGGGTGATGATGCCATTTTGTGCCATGGCTGTAATCATGGATGTAAGACTCTCGCCTGTTGTTTTCATGACGGTGTTACCCAAGTTGTTAAGGGCTGTCTTACTGTCATCGCTCAACAAAGAGATCTCTTTGCTCATCAACTCATATCCTCCTATAGCATCAATCTTTGGAAGATATTTCGTAGCCACGGCTTTCTTGGTGTAGCGGGCAATCTCCTGGTTAAACCGGGCTATCGACAACTGCTTGTTGTTACGCAAAGCCATAGCTCTGCAACTGTCAAGACTCAGCACTTGCTGTGCCCTGACAGGTAAGATGATTCCTAATAATGCTAATAATAATACCTTTCTCATACTGTTAACAGTCTATAAATCAGTTGAATGAGAAGTTTCTTGAACCGATCATCTGACCGTCGGCAAAGATACTCACCTTGTAGGTGCCGGCACTCAAGAACTCGGCCACATTCCAATACATTGATACGGGAGTCTCATTACCAGTATACTCGATGCCTTTCTTCATGGAGTACTGCAGACTCTTGTTCTCATAGTTGAAGGTACCGCCGTTGGTCAGTACACCACCCGTGGGAGTCATGATCCTGACGTACAGGGTACGTATGCCATTGCTGGCAGTAACATTCTTGGCAATATTGAAATTAATCTGGATATTCTTCGCTTTATCTACCTTGTTGGTATTCTTGCCTTTCTTGTCCTTCAGACTCATGGAGATTCCTGTGGCATCCAACTGTGCGGCAATGGCCACTTTCTCAGAGAGGGATGACTTCTCGGTGTTCAGACTCTCTATCTGGCGGGTAGCCTCCTCGAATTGTCCCTTTACGCGGGTGTTCTCTGCGGTGAGGTTCTCGTTAAGACGGTTCAGGGAGTCGATCTCTAAGACATAACTGCGGATGACGGCACGACAGGTGGCCAACTCCTTCTTCAGACGGGTGATCTCACGGGCATCATTGGCCTTCACCTCTTTCAACTCCTTGAGCAACTGCTGGGTACGCAACTGCTCTTGAGTCAGCTGGGCGATGATGGAGTCGTTGTTGATCTGTGTCTTCATCTCACTGTATTGCTGGGCAAACTGCTCATACTCGTTCTGCATCTCTTTCTTGTCGAGCTCAGCCAGTTCCTGCATGTCTTGATTCACTTTCTTCTGCTGGTCA
This sequence comes from uncultured Prevotellaceae bacterium, assembly GCA_902797505.1. Lineage (GTDB taxonomy): Bacteria > Bacteroidota > Bacteroidia > Bacteroidales > Bacteroidaceae > Prevotella. Next base: position 5,921 of record CADBSW010000063.1, read on the forward strand.
AGATTATAGTACAGATAACCTACTCCTGCGGCCAATAATAGCAACAGCAATATCAGGGGTATTAGTATTTTCTTTTTCATCTTTCTTGTATTGTTTCTAACAAAAAGCCCACTAAAGGTTTCAAATAATGATGCAAAATTAGTTTTTTTCTGTGAAACGACAAAGTAAAAAGGTTAGTAAAAACTTTATATTTCTTAAAAGGAGTTTATTTTGTAACTAATAGGGGAAAAACAGACGATGAATAAACTTTTTTTCCTTTGCAGAAGATTTTTCTGACAGAAAAAGAGTAGTTGTTGGATTATTTTTGTATATTTGCGATTGTTAAAAGATGGGAGGATGGAGAAAAAAAGTTTCTGGTATAGAGCATACGACCTGTATTACGATGGCTTCCGCAACATGAGACTGGGGAAGACATTGTGGTTGATCATTGCCATCAAACTGTTTATTATCTTCTTTATCCTGAAACTGTTCTTCTTCCCTAATTTCCTGAAGACACACTCCGAGAAAGGGGGAGAGTCTGACTATGTGATGAAAGAGTTTGTAGAGCGCTCAGAGTGATTGTTTTTATTTAATAGTATAAATCCTTAATAACTAAAAGTATAGATAGAATGATGACGAACCTCTTTTTGAATGTGGATGCCAGTACGATAGATTGGTCGAGAGCACAGTTTGCGCTCACGGCCATGTACCACTGGCTGTTTGTCCCGTTGACATTGGGACTGGCCGTGATCATGGGTATCATGGAGACGTGTTATTACCGTACGAAGGATGTCTTTTGGAAGGATGCTGCCAAGTTCTGGCAGAAGCTTTTCGGTATCAATTTCGCTATGGGTGTGGCTACAGGAATCATCCTGGAGTTTGAGTTCGGAACGAACTGGAGTAATTACAGTTGGTTTGTGGGTGATATCTTCGGAGCACCATTGGCTATCGAGGGTATCATTGCTTTCTTCATGGAATCCACCTTCGTGGCTGTGATGTATTTCGGATGGAACAAGGTGTCGAAGGGTTTCCACCTGGCTTCTACGTGGTTGACAGGTCTTGGCGCCACGATCTCTGCCTGGTGGATCTTAGTGGCCAACGCCTGGATGCAATGCCCGGTAGGGTGCGAGTTTAATGCCGATACCGTGCGTAATGAGATGGTATCGTTTTTTGATGTGGCGCTGTCTCCCTTCGCAGTGGTGAAGTTCTGCCATACGGTGATCTCCTCATGGATTATCGGAGCAGTCTTCGTGGTGGCTGTATGCTGCTGGTATCTGATGAAGCGGCGTGAGACCAAGATGGCCTTGAAGAGTATGAAGATTGCAGCTGTGGTAGGACTTGTGGCTTCTCTCTTGGCTGCGGCCACCGGACATATCTCCGGAGAACAGGTGGCAGAGAAACAACCGATGAAGTTGGCTGCCATGGAGGCACTCTATAATGGTGGTGTGGACCAGAGTCTGACGGGTGTGGCATGGGTGAATCCCTTCAAACAACCCGATTATACGGTGGATGAAGAACCGCCTTTGCGCATCGCCATGCCTTATGCTTTATCAATCATGGCTACCCGTGACCCGCATGGATATGTGCCGGGTGTGAACGATCTGCTGAACGGCTACACTCGCCCGGATGGTACGCAGGAACCTTCTGCCGATGAAAAGATCGAGATGGGTAAGAAAGCCATCGTTGCCCTGGCAGAATACCGGAAGGCTAAGGCTGCAGGTGATGAGGAAACGGCAGCTGTGCAGTCGCAGATCATCGAGGAGAACTTCAAGTACTTCGGCTACGGCTATATCAAGGACAAGACAGAACTGGTGCCTTATATCCCGGTGAACTTCTGGGCCTTCCGTCTGATGGTGGGCTTGGGATGCCTCTTTATCCTGTTCTTTGCGGTGATCCTCTTCATGGACTGGCGTAAGAAAGACTTGGCCAAACTGCCTAAGTGGCATTATATCGTGGCTATCATCCTGGTGCCTCTGGCATATATCGCCAGTGAGAGCGGATGGCTGGTGGCAGAGTTTGGCCGTCAACCGTGGACTATCCAGGATATGTTGCCTGTTAGCGCATCTATCTCTGATATCCCGTCGGGCAGTGTGGCTCTTACGTTCTTTATCTTCCTGATTCTGTTTACCACCATGCTTGCCGTGGAGCTGAACATCATGTTCAAACAGATTAAGAAAGGACCGGAATATACAGAATAAAGTATTCGATATTTTGTTATCGATTTAGTACATAAACAACTAACAGTTAAAGAAATAGATCATTATGACATATACTTTTCTACAACAATATTGGTGGTTCCTGGTAAGTCTGTTGGGTGCCTTGTTGGTATTCCTGATGTTTGTCCAGGGAGCCAACTCACAGATCAGTTCTTTGGGACGTACTGAAGAGGGAAAACGCATGGTGCTTAACTCCACCGGCAGGAAGTGGGAGCTGACCTTTACCACGCTCGTCACCTTTGGTGGTGCATTCTTTGCCTCCTTCCCCTTGTTCTATAGCACCAGCTTTGGCGGAGCTTATTGGATATGGATGCTGATCCTGCTCACCTTCGTGTTGCAGGCGGTCAGTTATGAGTTTCAGAATAAGTTAGGTAATTTCTTGGGTCCGAAAACCTTCCAGTGGTTCTTGGTGTTGAACGGTGTGTTAGGGCCTTTCCTCATCGGTTGTGCCGTTGCCACCTTCTTCAATGGTAGTAACTTTATTATCGAGAAAGCCAGCCTGACAGATCAGTTTGCCCCCATCATCTCTAAATGGGCGAATGCCTCCAACGGTTTGGATGCCGTGCTCGATCCGTGGAATCTTATCTTAGGCTTTGCGGTGCTGTTCTTGGCTCGTATCCTCGGTATTCTCTATGTGATGAACAATGTCAACGATGAGGATATCCGTTCGCGTGGTAGCGTTCGTCTGGTGGGTAATACGGTGTGCTTCCTGATTTTCTTCCTTGCCTTTGTGATCCGCACACTGGTGAAAGAGGGCTATGCCTATAATCCAGAGACGGGTGAGATCTTCATGGAGCCTTATAAATACCTGCATAACCTCTTGGATATGTGGCCCTTGCTGATTATCTTCCTGGTGGGTGTGGTGCTTGTGCTCTATGCCATCTACCGCACGATCGTGAGCAAGACCTATATCAAGGGTATCTGGCCGGCAGGCATAGGAACGGTGCTGGTGGTACTTGTCCTATTCCTGATCACAGGATGGAACAACACCGCTTACTATCCGTCAAACGCCGATCTGCAGAGTTCGCTTACGATCGTCAACTCCTGCAGTAGTGAGTTTACATTGCGCACCATGGCCGTGGTGAGTCTCTTCATCCCATTTGTGCTGGCCTATATCGCTTATGCGTGGTATAGCATGGATAAGAAGAAGATCGACAGCAATGAGATGAAACAGGGTGAGACTTATTAAAATAAACGATATGAGGAAAATACTGACAGTCATCGGACTGATGATGTGTGTTGCTTTATCTGCACAAGACCTCTCGTCTTGTGCAGAGGTGTTATTGGAGACAGATAGCGGAAAGATCCGCATCGCCTTGTATAACGAGACTCCCAAGCATAGGGATAACTTCCTGAAACTGGTGAAAGAGGGATTCTACGACGGGGTGCTCTTCCACAGGGTGATAGAGAACTTCATGATACAGACGGGTGATAGTACGACACGCCATGCCCAGCCGGGAGAACTGCTGGGTGAGGCACCTTACGAGAACTATACCATCCCTGCAGAGATTCGTTTTCCACAGATCTTCCATAAACGGGGATCAGTGGCTGCGGCCAGAGAGGGGGATGATGTGAATCCCGAGCGTGCCTCGTCTATGGGACAGTTCTATATCGTTTGGGGTAGGCGCTTCAACAGCAATGGCCTCGATGATATGGAAGAACGAGTATCCAGGGCTACCAAGACGCTCTTCTCCTTCCCACACGAGATCCGGGAGGCCTATTATAAAATAGGTGGAACGCCACATCTCGATACACAATATACGGTGTTTGGAGAGGTGCTTGAAGGACTGGATGTCGTGGATAAGATACAACGGATGCCGGGGGATGAGAATAATCGTCCGCTGACGGATATCAAGATTATCAAGGCAACGGTCATAAAGGATTTGTAACAGATTGATAAAAGAGAAAAAGATTGAGGGGCTGCATGCAGCCCCTCAATTCGTAAATAGACAATCCTTATCTACTCTACTAATCAATCTATAAATAATTAATAGCCTGGATTCTGATATTCTGCTCCATTTGATATAGACTGGATGAATGTTTCTGGGAATGGTTTCACCACATACTCAGCCTTAAAATATTGTGCGAGATCAGGATGTGTCTCATTAAGATAACTGGAAGTAAGTAAACCTGCGCGTTTCAGGTCAAAGAAACGACAGTACTCACCGCAAAGCTCTCTTCCGCGCTCGTCGATAACCGTTCGTACAGACGGAGAGCCTGTTAATGCTTTTGCACCAGCGCGACTTCGAACTTTGTTGATGTAGTTGAGTGCCTGTGAAGCATTGTTAAGATAGATACTGGCTTCGGCAGCAATCAAGTACACTTCCGGCATACGCATGATAAAGGTAGCATTCAGATTACCATTTCTTGATTTTGATGCGTTTGCAACATAGTAGTTGTCACTCAGATGTTTGTTGAGTGAAGGATAAATATATCTAAAGTGATTCTCTTTACCATTCAATGTCATCTTTACATTACGGTTTGCATCATCGTACACATCCTTATAGTCAACCAACAGGTATTTTGAGGAAGCTTTATTGGCAACCTCTGAGCTGTAGTCGGCATCCTGAGGCATCACAATCTTGTAAGCTAACTCACCAGAAGATATCTTTTGACCAACGACACTGGCATCCTTATTAAAGTTTGCTTGTGTGCTGGCATCCCATGTGAAGTTCTGGTTCGCTTTCCATTCAGTTGTGAATGAGGCGTGGAAACGTGGGTCAAGAGATCCGTCAGTCTGAACAAAAAGATTAAGCAGATGCTGGGTGGGCATGAAATAACCTTCTTTATCATACTCGTATGAGATGATGGCAGCCTGGCTTTGTGTCCATGCACCGAAATGGCTTAAAGCACATTGGAAGTTCTCGTCGTTACGATTCAGTTTCCAGTTACCATTACTTGAGCCATGGCCATCTGTTCCTGCATACCAACGGTGCTTCCACAATGCCTCTTTATTAGCCAGATTATTATCCTTGGCAAATACATCTTTATAATTTGGATACATATAAGCACCATAATTTGATCCACCTGACTCACAGTCTGTTATCAGCTTTTGGGCTGTCTCCAATGCTTTTTGCTGATATTCGTCAGTACCGTACTCATGTGTCTGAAGATATGCTTTAGCCAACATACCAAGAGCAGCCTTCTTCGTAGGTGTGGTGCAGGTGGCATCTGTTCCCTTCTCCAGCCATTCCGCAGCAAACTCCAGGTCAGGAATAATCACTTCTTTATATATATCCAGCGGAGCGGTACGAGAAGGTGCATAATCTGTCGCCATTGATGGCTCTGTCATCATTGTTACACCACCAAACAGCTCAACAGCGTTGAAATAATATACTGCGCGCATAAAATGAGCTACCGCAACCTTTGCATTTCGAGCAGCCTCAGTTTTGAAAGGAACTTTAGGAGCCTTTGCTATCGCTTGATTACATGCGCCAATACCGTCGTAGATAGAATACCACAGACTTAATGTGTGGGAAATGTTGGGTGAAGCACCTGCGTCAAACCAGAAATACTGTGTATTCGAAGAGTTGATATTTGCCTTGGAAGTCCACAGGTCGGTATTACCTTCTGAATACATCATATAGAATTCTGTACCATACAGCTGGCGTTCCATGCCAAAGAACGTCTGATTAATCAGTGCTTCGTAAGTGGTCTCCGATGTTGCAAGAGCATCCATTGTGAAACCGCCTGGGTTCTCTTCCTCTAAAGAACAAGAGAACAAGGTTGCTGACAAAGCTGTTAATAATACAATGTTTTTAATTATTGTCTTCATTTTCTAATCCTCCTTTTTTAGAATGTGATATTAACACCAAACACATACTGCTTGTAAGTTGGGAATGCGTCGGCTCCACCCATTTCTGGGTCAGTGCCCTTTAACTGACTCTCTTTGCAGATAATCCAGGGATTGTATGCCGTGAAATAGAGTCTGCATTTCTCCATCTTGGCATATCGACTGATGCTCTTTGGAAGAGTATAGCCTAAGGTGATGTTCTTTACTTTGAAGAACGATCCGTCAAAAATGCGTAGTGAGGTGATGCCGATGGACTGATCGTCGCCAGAACCAGGTGCTGGGTAATATGCATCTTGATTACTCTCTGTCCAATAGTCAATACCGGAAAGCTGATTCTCGGCTACTGACGATTTAGCAGTATAGAAGCCCAGAAGCTTGCTGCTGATAGTCTGACCAAGACGAGCCATCGCATATACTGTAAAATCGAAATCCTTATAGATGAATGTGTTGTTTAATCCGAGGATCCAGTTTGGATTCTGGTGACCAACAATCATACGGTCGTTGGTGCTGTACTTGTGTTTACCTCCATCACCGTCTTTCTCCAAAGTCTCAATCTTCACCCAACCTGGTTTTACACCGTATGTGTTGAGTTCTTCCTGACTTGCATCTGTTCCCCAAATACCTGCATATTTATAATCATAGATAGACTTGATCGGGTTTCCGATAAACAGATTCTCATTTACCAAATCACCGTTGGGCAGACTCTCTATCTTCTCTTTCTGCCAAGTGGCTGTCAGAGATGTCGTCCATGTGAAATCCTTTGTTACGATATTGCGGCTGTTGATAGTCATCTCAAAACCTTTGTTACTGGTCTTTGCCAGATTTTCCCATGTGCTGAGTGTCCATCCCCAACCTGTGGCACCTGTCGTAATTGGCATCGTACGTTTAAAAAGCAATCCGCGTGTAATTGTCGTGTAATAATCGATAGTACCGTCAATACGACCGCCAAGAATACCGAAGTCCAATCCGAAGTTCCAGTTGTATGACTTCTCCCATCCAAGAGTAGGACTCTCGTAATTGCCGGAGAACTGTGCGAAAGAGGCAATCTTTCCATCAACAGTTACACCAGAATTGGAGTATAGATAGGCACGGGTAGTAGTTCCATAAGCACCAACACCACCAGAGTTTCCTGTGATACCGGCACCGATGCGGAGTTTCAGGTTGTCAAGCCACGACTTGGTTCCCTCCATAAATGCTTCGTCACTGATGCGCCATGCGGCAGCGGCTGCAGGGAAAGAGTCCCATTTGTTGCCTTTCGAAAAGAACGATACACCATCCCAACGGTTAGAGAAAGTAAAAAGATACTTGCTCTTGTAGCTGTAGTTGAAACGCACTGCATATGACATCTTCTGTGTCTGTGTGAACGCAGACTCCAGTCGATAGCTGGTAGCGGCAAGCATGTTCCAATATTGCCATACGTCGAGGGCCTGGTTGTTTGCACCATTCTGGCTATACTCAGTATTGTTTTTTTGCCATGAAGAAACACCGGTAACACCAAATGTGTGATCTTCAATCGTCTTTGTATAGCTGAGGATATTTTCCCATGTATAGCCATAAGCATCGTTGTAGGTTAGGTCTGCATGTGGTGTTCCTGCGTATGTAGGACGGTTAGCATTAGCATAGGCACCCCAATATTGACCCAGACGTGAATGTGTCAGTGAACCGTTTACTTGTGAGCGGAATGACAGTCCATCAATAGGAGTCAGCTCAAGATAACCGATAGCGTTAACATAGGTGCTGCGCGTGTTACGGGCATACTGATAGAGGATATCGTCAGACAGAGGACTATATTGGTTGGATATATACTCATGGTTGACGTTTCCGTTTGCGTCATATACTTCACCAAGAGGAAGTGAGGTAAGAGCACGGGTATATGTTTTGTTGTCGCCACGGTCATGAATGGTGTAGTTGAAATTAGAGGTGAAACCAATCTTGGCCCATGGGAAGATTTCTTGGTCGATATTCAAGCGTAATGCGTATTTATCACGCTGTTCTTTCTGTAAAAGACCCTTGTCCTGGTTATAGACTGCAGAGGCATATATCTTGGTCTTTTCTGTTCCGCCTGTAACAGAAAGAGAATATTTCTGTGTGGTGGCTGTACGTCCTGATACTTCGTCAACCCAGTCAATCCATTTCCCAGCGTTGTATGCATCGATATAGTCTTGGTTACCGCCTAACAATGCATTAACGTTGTCAGGATAACTACCGTTCTTATATTTATATGCTTCACGGTGATAGGCTGTCCATTCATCTCCTGTCATGCCACTCTTGTACTCAGGAGTGCCACTCCAACCATAATAGCCATCAAAGTTTACTTTAACCTTTCCTGCCTGACCGCGTTTGGTTGTGATAATGACAACACCATTTGCACCTGCAGATCCGTAAATAGCAGTTGCTGATGCATCTTTCAATACATCGACGCTCTCAATATCATTTGGGTTAACAGCATCGTAACTGCCAGGAAGACCGTCAATGATGAATAAAGGTTGATTGTCTCCATAAATTGATCTGGAACCACGCAATAACAAGTTGACACCGGCACCAATCTCACCACTCTCCTTCGTAATATCAAAACCGGCGATCTTTCCCTGAAGAGCTTCCATCACATCACTGGTAGGAGAAATAGTTACATCTTCATTTTTCATTGATACGACAGAACCGGTGAGGTCGCGCTTCTTTTGAGTACCATAACCGATGACCACCACGTCGTCGAGTCCCATCATGTCGGGCTCCATCTTGATGTTCACATTGTTCTTTCCTGAGATGTTGACCGACTGTGCCTTGTAACCGGTGTAGCTCAATTCCAGGGCGTTTTTGCCTACTGGTACGTTAATAGTGAAGTTACCGTCGATGTCGGTGATAGCACCACCTGTGACACCCTTGATGATAACGGTCACACCAATCATAGGCTCTCCATTCTCATCAACAACATGTCCCTTGACGGAACGTGCTTGCTGAACACTCTGATTCTCTGTTACACTGTTATTGGCATTTGCCATTGCTGGAATACCAACGAAAACAGACATGCAAAAAAAC
>CADBSW010000064.1 GCA_902797505.1 uncultured Prevotellaceae bacterium
ACTTCTCTTGTCTATGTAAATATATCAAACAACGCTTGTTTGTATTGCCTCAACTCCATTTCTGAAGCGAAAGCGGATGCAAAGGTACGACTATTTTCCGAACCGCCAAAACTTTTCCAAGAAATTTTTCAAAAATAAGCGAAAATTTATCCGGAATTGATTTATGTCAAACCAAAATTAAAGGTTTTTCAGGGTACACCTTATTATATTATATAGTTTAGAGTGGAGGGTTTAGAGTTTAGAGTGGAGAGTGGAGGGTGTAGAGTGGAGAGTGTAGAGTGTAGGGTTTAGGGTTAGAGTGGAGAGTGGAGAATGGAGGGTTATGATTAGCCCAAAGACAAAGAACAAATACATTAAAAAACAAATAAACAAACAAAAAAGATTATGAAAAAAGAAAATTTTACTCAAGGAATGAAAGCAGTCGTAGTTTTGTTTACAATGCTTTGTGGCGCAGTAGGTGCATGGGCCGGAAACCCAAGTGTGAAGTATGTCAGTCGTACATGGGATGAGAAGAGCAATAAGCTCATCGAAAAGACCTTATACGTAGACGACTACATTGTGTTGGTAATCAAATAAAAATTTGCATAATAGAATAAATTGTTGTATCTTTGTCGAATAAATGACAGATATTTGTCAGGTATCGTATGGCATAATGTTTGTATATCATCTATTGTATAACATTAATTATTAAGAATATGGATTTACAACAATTTGAAAGATCAATACGTGAGGATGCCACATCCTCTGTAAGACAACAAGAGATCGTGTCTACCAACACCTTCTCAGCCTTGATGCGCAAGGTATATACATGGATGGCGCTGGCGCTTACCATCACCGGCTTTACGGCCTACTATGTAGCCAGTTCTCCAGCCATCTTACAGGCCATCATGACGAATCAGATTCTGTTCTTCGGACTGCTCATTGGTGAGTTAGCATTAGTATGGGGAGTCAGTGCGGCTATCAACCGTCTGTCGCTGACCACTGCCACCTTGCTATTCATCCTCTACTCCGTATTGAACGGTGTTACCATGTCGTTCATCTTCCTGGCCTATACCATGACATCGATAGCCAGCGTGTTCTTCATCACAGCCGGAACCTTTGCCGCCATGTCACTCTATGGTTATTTCACCAAGGCCGACCTATCGAAGATGGGACAGATCTTGTTCATGGCACTTATCGGATTGATTATCGCCACGATCGTGAACCTCTTTATTAAGAGTAGCGGACTTACGATGATACTGAGTTATGTGGGTGTACTGATTTTCGTAGGACTTACTGCATGGGATACCCAAAAGATCAAGCAGATGCTTCAGGCTGCACCCGATACCGGTGAGACCGCACAGAAAGTGGCTTTGATGGGAGCCTTGAGTCTGTACCTCGACTTCATCAACCTCTTCCTCTATCTGTTGCGTATCTTTGGAAATAGCAGAGATTAATTAAAATACACGCAGATCTCCGAGGAGTCTGTACACGCAGAGAGGAGACTCTCAATAAGGAATGCTGAAGATAGTAAAGACCTTATTGAGAGTCTTTTCTTTTGATACATAACAAAATTTACAACAAAAGTGCAATAAATATGCAAAAATATTTGTGTATTTACAAAAATATGCATACCTTTGTCCACAAATTTTCAATATATATTCATTATGAAGGTTAAAAAGAATAGGATGGAAGCCCTGAAGATGCTGATATCGAGCATGGAGTTGGGCAGTCAGGATGAAGTACTCAAGGCCTTGGAGAAAGAAGGATTTAAGTTGACTCAAGCCACTTTGAGTCGCGACCTGAAGCAGTTGAAGGTCGCAAAGGCAGCCAGCATGAACGGCAAATACGTGTATGTGCTTCCCAACGACACGATGTATAAGCGTATCTCCACCCCTAAGGCAGCCATGGAGATGCTGCAGACATCCGGTTTCCTGTCGATTAATTTCTCGGGAAACATCGGTGTTATCAAGACTCGTCCGGGTTATGCCAGCAGCATTGCCTACAACATCGACAACGCAGCCATCACGGATATTCTTGGCACTATTGCTGGTGACGACACCATCCTGATCGTTATCAAACAGGGAGTAGAGGAAGAGACCATCATTGATGAGCTCAGCACGATTATTCCCAATATCAAATAAATATTTCTGAAGTAGTTAAGAAGTCAGTAGTTAAAGAAGTTAAGCTATATGCAATGTGATACGCAATGCTAACAACAAGGTAATGGCTTAACTACCGTCCGCAGGACGAGCGAAGTGATAACTACTTTAACTACCTAACTACAAAGAAGTTGAACAATGTAAAACCTGAATAAAATATACAAGGTAAAAAGATGGAAGAGATAAAGGTAATGGTGGCAGACAAGACACATGAGAAATATGTCGACACCATTCTGGAAACCATATCCGAAGCTGCGAAGGTAAGAGGAACAGGTATTGTAAGGAGAAGTCATGACTATATCACCACCAAGATGCGCGAGGCCAAGGCCGTGATTGCCCTGCAGGATGACCGTTTTGCCGGTTTCAGCTATATCGAGACATGGGGGAACAAGGAATACGTTACCACATCAGGATTGATCGTTCATCCCGATTTCCGTGGTCAGGGCGTAGCCAAACGTATCAAGGACATGACGTTCACGTTGGCCCGCATCCGTTGGCCCAAGGCAAAGATCTTCTCACTGACAAGTGGTGCAGCTGTGATGCTGATGAACACGCAGTTGGGTTATAAGCCCGTAACGTTTGCCGATCTGACAGATGATGAAGCATTCTGGCGCGGTTGTGAAGGTTGTGTAAACGTAGATATCCTGAAGAGAACCAACCGCAGGTATTGCATCTGCACAGGTATGCTCTTCGACCCCGCCGAGCATTACCCTGCCAAGATACCCGATGATGTCATTCAGCGCATCCGTGAGATCGATGGCACGGAATTAAAAGTGAAGAATGAAGAGTGAAGAATTTAAAGTGTAGAGTGTAGAATTGAAAGTGTAGAGTGTAGAGTTATGATTAGCCCCGTAGGGGCGACAGAGCATAGGCGGGGGTGTTAACCCCCGTGGGGGTGCGTAAGCCCCGTGGGGTGCGTAAGCCCCTCGTGATAATCATTCGTAATAGAAACAAATCAAGAAATTAATAATATGGAAGAGAAGAAAAAAGTTGTTGTCGCCTTCTCAGGAGGTCTCGACACATCCTATACCGTTATGAAACTGCATAATGATGGTTATGAGGTATATGCGGCATGTGCCAATACCGGCGGTTTCAGTGAAGAACAGTTGAAGAAAAATGAAGAGAACGCCTATAAGTTGGGCGCCGTGAAATACGTCACGCTGGATGTTACCCAAGAGTATTACGAGAAATCCCTCAAGTACATGATCTTCGGTAATGTGATGCGTAACAACTGCTACCCCATCTCTGTCTCCTCTGAGCGTATCTTCCAGGCCATCGCCATTGCCCGCTATGCAAAGGAGATTGGCGCCGATGCCATCGCTCATGGCAGCACAGGTGCCGGCAACGACCAGATACGTTTTGACATGACCTTCCTGGTGATGGCTCCCGGTGTGGAGATCATCACACTTACCCGCGATCATAAACTCTCGCGTAAGGAAGAGATCGACTATCTGAATGCCCACGGTTTCTTTGCTGACTTTGCGAAACTGAAGTATTCTTATAACGTAGGTATCTGGGGAACGAGCATCTGTGGCGGAGAGATTCTCGACTCTGCGCAAGGTCTTCCAGAAGATGCTTATCTGAAGCATGTCACCCAACAAGAGGAAAGCGAACTGAAGATTACTTTCGAGAAGGGAGAGATCGTGGCTGTCAATGATGAGCATTTTGATGATAAGATCAAAGCCATCCAGAAGATTGAGGAGATTGGCGCCAGCTATGCCATCGGTCGTGACTGTAATGTGGGTGATACCATCATCGGTATCAAAGGTCGTGTAGCCTTCGAGGCCGCAGCTCCGAAACTCATCATCGAGGCTCACCGCATGTTGGAGAAATACACGCTTAGCAAATGGCAGCAGTATTGGAAAGATCAGGTGGCCAACTGGTATGGTATGTTCTTGCATGAGAGTCAGTATCTGGAGCCGGTGATGCCCGATATTGAGGCGATGCTGCTCTCCTCTCAGCGTAATGTGACAGGTACTGCCATTCTGAAGTTGCGCCCTCTGTCGTTTGAGACCGTCGGTGTCGATTCACCCAACGACCTACTGAAGAGCAAGTTAGGTGAGTATGGTGAGATGCAACATGGATGGACAGCCGAAGAGGCTAAGGGATTCATCAAGGTCTCCTCTACCCCATTGCGTGTGTATTACGGTATTCACCCCAATGAAGAAAGATAAAGCCCATGATAAATGTAGGTATCTTAGGTGCTGCCGGCTATACCGGTGGCGAACTGATCCGACTGTTGCTCAACCACCCCGAGGTAAACATCGTGTTTGCCAATAGTGAGAGTAATGCCGGCAATCCCGTCAGTGATGTGCACGAAGGATTGCTTGGAGACACCGATATGGTATTCTCCGCTGACACCCCTTTCGATCAGGTGGATGTGGTATTCTTCTGTTTCGGTCATGGCAAGAGTGAGGCTTACCTGAAAGAGCACACCATCCCTGAACAGGTGAAGATCATCGATCTGGCGCAAGACTTCAGGATAGCCGCCCCGACACACGACTTCATCTACGGTCTCCCCGAGATTCACCATGAGCTTATCACCAAGGCACAGCATGTGGCTAATCCCGGTTGTTTCGCCACCTGCATACAGTTGGGATTGTTACCTTTGGCAAAGGCAGGATTGTTGTATCACGACATCAGCGTGAATGCCATTACGGGGTCTACCGGAGCCGGTCAGAAGCCGGGTGCCACCACGCATTTCTCATGGCGTAACAACAATATGAGCGTGTATAAGGTATTCAACCACCAGCACTTGCATGAGATCTGTCAGAGTATCAACGAACTGACTCCTGCCGATGGGGTAAAGGTTATCAATCCACTTCTTCCAAACGATGCTAAGGATGATGGTTATACGATTGATTTCATCCCCTACCGTGGTGACTTTACCCGAGGTATCTTCTGCACAGAGGTGGTGCGCTTCGATGGTGAGGAAGGATCCCCGACGAATCCCACGGCCAGTCAGTTAGCCGATCTTTATAAGACATTCTACCAAGATGCCGTCTTCACCCATTATGTTGACAAGGCCATCGACCTGAAACAGGTGGTGAACACCAACAAGGCACTGGTACATATTGATAAGTTTGGTAACAAGGCTGTCATCACCTGTATGATCGACAACCTACTGAAGGGAGCCGTCGGACAGGCTGTACAGAATATGAATATCATGTTCGGCATCCCCGAGCAAACTGGTTTACAACTTAAGGCAAGCGCCTTTTAATTAAAACGTTTATTCATGAAGTTATTTGATGTATATCCCCTGTTCGACATCAACATTGTCAAAGGGAAAGGCTGTAAGATTTGGGATGATAAAGGTCAGGAGTATCTGGATCTTTACGGTGGTCATGCGGTAATCAGCATCGGACATAGTCATCCACATTATATTAATAAGGTGACCGAACAACTCAGCAACCTGGGCTTCTATAGCAATTCCGTGAAGAACATGTTACAGGTGGAGTTGGCAGAACGCCTTGGTAAGATCAGTGGTTATGACGACTACCAGTTGTTCCTCATCAACAGCGGAGCAGAGGCTAATGAGAATGCCCTGAAGTTGGCATCGTTTACCAATGGCCGTACTCGTATTCTGGCTGCGAAGAAAGCCTTTCACGGAAGGACCTCTCTTGCGGTAGAGGCAACGGATAATCCTAAGATCATCGCCCCCATCAACAACAACCAGCATGTTACCTATCTGCCTTTGAACGATCTGCCGGCATGGGAAAAGGAATTGGCAAAGGATGATGTATGTGCCGTGATCATCGAGTGCATACAAGGTGTTGGCGGTATCAAAATGGTTAGCAAGGACTTTGCCCAAGGATTAGCTACTGCTTGTAAGAAGCACGGCGCCCTCCTGATCTGCGACGAGATACAATGTGGCTATGGACGTAGCGGAAAGTTCTTCGCCCACCAGTGGTTGGATATCCAGCCCGATATCATCACGGTGGCTAAGGGCATCGCCAACGGATTCCCCATGGGAGCCGTATTGATATCACCGGCATTAAAACCTATCTACGGACAGTTAGGCACCACCTTCGGCGGCAACCCTCTGGCTTGTTCTGCCGCATTAGCCGTGTTGGATGTATTCGAACAGGAACAGCTCGTTGAGAATGCGCATATTGTTGGAGAATACCTGATCGAACAACTGAAAGACCTGCAGAAGGACTACCCCATTATCACCGAGGTACGTGGCCGGGGCATGATGATCGGTGTTGAACTGGCTGTGCCTTATAAAGAGATTCGTCAGCGCCTGCTCTTTGAACAGCATTGTTTCACCGGATGTGCAGGCACTAACACCCTTCGCCTGTTACCACCCCTCTGCCTCACAAAAGCAGAGGCCGACGACTTCATCAGTCGTCTGAAACAGGTGCTTAATTGAAATCGAAGAGGAGCCCCACCCCTACCCTCCCCGAAAGGGAGGGAGATGCGCAGAGACAACACCCTCATCGCGGACTTGATCCCCTCATCCCGGGCTTGATCCCCTCATCCCGGGCTTGACCCGGGATCTCCTGCAAATATAAACACAGAGGTTCCAAGACACAGAGATTATAATTAAAAGAAAACTCTGTTACTCTGTGTCTCTGTGTTTTTATTTAGAGAAACAACACGGATGAGATTCCGGGTCAAGCCCGGAATGAGGACTCGGTGGCCGGAATGAGGAGAGTGGAGGTAAAAAAGACGGGGCTGCTTCATTCGGGGACTGGCTCTACCGAAGGGGTGCCTGTCCCCGATAGTTACCCATAGGCGGGGACAGGCACATGATAGAGCCTGTCCCCGAGTGTTTTATACTTCCCTCCCCCGAAAGGGGAGAGAGGGGTAGTTAACGTTAACGTTAGCGTTTTTAATCTCTTAACAACGGCATCGTCATACAGCGGGCGCCACCACCGGCACGCGGTAGCTCGGAGCCGGGGAAGGCTGCCACGAACTTCTCATTACTGTTCATGAGTGCCTTACCACTGATGATATCCTCCGCAAACAACACGTTGAAGCCTGCTTTGTCAAGCGCGTCGATGGTATGGGTATTACGGCGATAACCCATCACCTGACAATCACCCAACGAGAAGAAGTTGGCGCCACTATGCCACTGTTCGCGCAGCTGCACCCAAGGGTCACTGCCACCGCAGATGATCGGCTCCATCTCCCATCCCAACGACTCGAGTCCTTTCAAGATATTGGGCACGGCATGATAACTGATCTTACCGTTATCGATGCTGATGAGTGTTGTCTCCTTACCGGCGAAGAGTCCTTCTTTCTTGAGCATCGGTTCGAAAGCCATGCAATAATGCTTGCCCAAGAAGGTAAACACCATATCCAGATGGATGAACGATTCGGGAGTCTTCGGCAGTTCTTGCACCAAGATATTAAAGTGGTCACGCTCCTTGGCGAAGGTCTGTGCCAAGTAGTCGATGCCCTTCGTATTCGTGCGGATACCCTCACCCATGCACAACAAGTCGGGCGAGGCGATATGCACATCACCACCTTCCGTATGTGCATGGGGATTCCATGTTGCCGCATTCAGCAGATCGACACCGAAGAAATGACTGAAGATCGCCTCGTAGATGAGTGTCTCCCGCTCGCGCACCTCGAAACTCATTGAGTTGATGAGCACTCGGTCGTACACCGTGGAAGAGGCATCACGGGTGAACATCAGGTTATAGAGCGGTTTCAACAGGTATCGGTCATTAGAATAGCCATCCCAATGCTCTTTCTCGTAGCCCTCAATGAGGATCTTCGCCAACTGCTGACTGTCGAGTTCCATGAGATGTTTGAACAGTCCGTTGATCACCTGTTGTTGCTGAGACGTACGACGGTCATGTCGCAGACTCTCCACGACCAAGTGCTCACGAACAGCCTCATCATTCAGCACCTCTGCAAGAACATCCTTGACATAATACACCTGTGTCCACCGTTCGAGCACCCCGCTAAACAGTCCGTACTCACGGTCAACCGTTGGTTTGTCAAGGATATCGCTATACAGAGCCTGGGCAGCGTTGAGCGGAGTCATTCGCTCTATCTCTATACCCGGTTTCCGGAGTAGGACCGCCCGCAGGCGGCCCGTCTCCGAAGCGACATTTATTTTGCAAGGTGTGATACTCATTATTTAAGATAGGTATATCGGTAATCAGTAGGTGATACGAGTGTCTCTTTGATCACGCGCGGGATAATCCAACGGATCAGGTTGAACTCACCGCCCGCCTTATCGTTAGTACCGCTGGCACGTGCTCCGCCGAAGGGTTGCATACCCACCACGGCACCTGTCGGTTTGTCATTGATATAGAAGTTACCTGCGGCATAACGCAGTTTGTCGGTGATCTTCTCCACAGCCAGACGATCAAGTCCGAAGACCGCACCTGTCAGACCGTAAGGAGAGGTGGTATCGCAGAGTTCTACGGTTTCCTCCACCTTATCATCATCGTATGGATAGACGGTGATGACCGGACCGAAGATCTCCTCCACCATCGACTGATAGTGCGGGTTGCTGGTCTCGATAACCGTTGGTTCTACGAAGTAGCCCACCGACTTATCGCACTTACCACCCATCACCACCTTGGCATCGGCAGCCTCACGGGCATTGTCGATATACGACTTGATCTTATCAAACGAAGCCTCATCGATCACCGCATTGATGAAGTTGTTGGGATCCATCACATCACCCATCTTCACCTCTGCAGCCATCCGCTTCATATCCTCCAAAACATCCGGCCACATACTCTTCGGAATGTACATTCTCGAAGCAGCCGAGCACTTCTGTCCCTGGAACTCGAAGGCACCACAGAAGGCAGCTGTTGCCACGGCTTTCTTATCAGCAGAAGGATGTACGAAGATAAAGTCCTTACCGCCAGTCTCACCTACCAGTCGTGGATAAGAGATATACTCACCGAGATGCTCACCAGCCTGTCTCCACAGGGAGTTGAAGGTCTGTGTAGATCCTGTGAAGTGAATACCAGAGAAGTACTTCGACTGTGTTGCCACCTCACCAATCAGGGCACCGCTACCCGGCAGGAAGTTCACCACGCCATCAGGCAGACCAGCCTCCTTATACAACTGCATCAGGTAGTAGTTGCTCAGCAGGGCGGTGGTAGATGGTTTCCAGATAGCCACATTACCCATCAATACCGGTGTCATACAGAGGTTAGAGGCGATAGAGGTGAAGTTAAACGGGGTCACTGCCAGGATAAAGCCCTCCAGCGGACGATACTCCGTGTGGTTGATCTGACCAACGCCATCCTTTGGCTGCATGCCATAGATCTTAGAGGCATAGTGCACGTTATAACGGAAGAAGTCGATTGTCTCGCAAGCGGAGTCGATCTCTGCCTGGTAGATATTCTTACTTTGTCCGAGCATACAGGCAGCATTCATGATCGGGCGATACTTCGTTGCCAACAGCTCAGCCATCTTCAAGACGATAGCCGCGCGGGTGGTCCATGGTGTACGACTCCACTCTTTATGAGCCTCCATGGCAGCCTCGATGGCCATCTCCACCTCTTTCTTACCCACCTTATGATAGGTAGCCAACACATGTTTATGGTCGTGCGGACAGGTTACCTTGCCCACATCACCGGTGCGTATCTCTTTTCCGCCGATAATGATAGGGATATCCACCACGAGTTTACTCTGTCTTTCGAGTTCTTTCTCCAATGCCACGCGTTCTGGAGAGTCTTTCAAATAAGCCTTTACCGGTTCATTGGCCGGCAGTGGGAATGTAATCACTGAATTTTCCATATTTCTTGTTTTTAGTTATTATCAATATTTTTCTGCTATCATACAACGGGCACTTCCGCCACCCGCTGTCTCTATCGTATGAATATCAGGAGCGACGATCAGCGCATCCTGCTCGAGAATACTCAACTGTTCTGAGGTTAGGGAGTGCTTGGCTGTCGCACTCATCACGAGGATCTTCTTTCCCTCGGAGTTTCTCAGTTCCAGCATATTACCGGCGAACTGCCGCATCTGGTCGAAAGAGATATTGACGATCTCCTTGCCTGTGGCATGGAGTGAGTCGATGACCGTCTGCCGTTGACTTTGGTCGGCGATAGCCTCCAGACAGACGATGGCATAACGGCTACCTACATGCATCATCACATTGGTGTGATAGATGGGTTGTCGGTTATCGTCTGTGCCGTCGAAGAGCACATACCGATAGTTCATCTCATCCGCCCAGATCTTCAAGGCCACGGGATTGGTTCGTGGAGAAACACACGCATAGGCGATATGATGCTCACGGTCGAGGATCAGAGAACCCGTTCCCTCCAAGAACTTACCCTCTTGCTCAAGTATCGACAGATCGACGATCTTATCAAACTTCTCCTTCATGAGAGCCTTCAACAGTTTACCACGCTCATCCCTGCGGTTATGGGCATACATCGGATAGATCACCAGTGTGCGCTGTTTTACCGATGTTCCCGGCAGCACATCGATGTGTGTACTGAAACAGTTGTTGGGGAAGATCGAGTCGGGTGTGAACGGTTCTTCGGTATCCTGCAATACCTGCACCTCAACACCCTGATCCCTCAACATGGCCACATACGCGTCAAACTCCCTAACAGCCTGTTGCTCAATGGTCTGAGCACCGCCCTGTGTATCGTCTTTCTTCTGAAAGGCATTGTTGCTTGCCGTCTCTTCATTATAGGCAAAGCGCACAGGACGAACCATCAACACTTTATTGGTTGTCTGCATCTTTATCCTTCAATATCAGTGTTTACTACTCAGACATCTCGGCGAATGTCTCCTTGATGATGTCGATGGCCTTGCGCAACTGTTGTTCGGTGATGACCAATGGCGGAGCAAAACGGATGATATGATCATGGGTAGGCTTTGCCAACAGGCCCTTCTCCATCATACGGATGCAGATATCCCAGGCTGTCTTGCCATTGATTGGTTTGGTGACGATGGCATTCAGCAGTCCGCGGCCGCGTACCTCCTCGATAAATGGAGAGTCGATCTTCTTGATTTCCTCACGGAAGATCTTTCCCATCTTCTCTGCGTTCTCCACCAGTTTCTGGCGCTTCACCACCTTCAGTGCCTCTACAGCCACACGGGCGGCCAAGGGGAATCCACCGAATGTTGAGCCATGCTCACCGGGCTTGATATTCAGCATGATATCATCATCAGCCAAGCAGGCAGACACTGGGAGTACACCACCACCTAAAGCCTTGCCTAAGACAACGATATCCGGGCGGATGCCGTCATGCTCAGAACACAGCATCTTACCTGTTCGGGCGATACCTGTCTGCACCTCATCGGCAATAAAGAGCACGTTATGCTGATGACACAGGTCGTAACATTTCTTGAGATAACCGTCATCGGGCACGAAGACACCTGCCTCTCCCTGTATGGGTTCTACGATAAAGCCACACACCTCATCACCATACTTGTTCAATGCCTCCTCCAAGGCTTTCGTATCATTATAAGGAATACGGATAAAGCCAGGGGTGAGCGGACCGTATTTGTCATACGAGCTGGGGTCGTTACTCATGGTGATCACGGTAACCGTGCGGCCATGGAAATTGCCTTCGCAGCAGATGATCTTTATCTTGTCATTCGGAATATTCTTTTTGACAGCGCCCCAGCGACGTGCCAGTTTCAGGGCGGTCTCCACACCCTCGGCACCTGTATTCATCGGCAGGATCCTGTCGTATCCGAAATACTCGTGCATGAACTTCTCATACTCACAGAGGGCATCGTTGTAGAAAGCGCGTGAGGTGAGGCAGAGCATATCAGCCTGCTCTTTGAGCACTTTGACGATACGCGGGTGACAATGACCCTGATTCACTGCGGAATACGAAGAAAGGAAATCAAAGTATTTCTTTCCGTCTACATCCCATACATACACACCCTTACCCTTGTGGAGCACCACAGGCAGCGGATGATAGTTGTGAGCACCATACTTTTCTTCCAGGAGCATCATACGCTCCGTAGCGGTCTTTTTCCTTGATTTTGTTACTGTCATAGGTTCATATTGATTATAAGGTTTTGTAATTCCAATAAAGATCTTTAGTTACCGCAAATATAATAGATTTTATTTAATTTGTTGCATAAAAACAGGTTAAATATTCGTTTTATAACTGTTTTTTATAATTCTTTCACAAAAAAGAAGCACAGAGCATGCGGAGACTAATGGATTATCCGTATCTTTGCGTAACTTAAATATAAAGATATGAGAAAGCTATTACTTCTTGTTTTGTTGTTTGGAGTGATGAAGGCCGCTGCGGCCGATTATAATATCAAGGACTTTGGAGCCGTGAGCCAAATGAAAGCGAAGAGCACGAGCGCCATTCAGAACGCCATCGACCGTTGTCATCGTGAAGGGGGCGGCCGCGTGGTGGTGCCCGCCGGACAGTTCGTTACGGGCAGTATCATCCTGAAAAGTAACGTGGAACTGCACTTAGAGCATGGCGCAACCCTCTATGGATCAACTGATTTGAAGGACTATAAGCCGATGAAGTCGAGTTATGTGTCGCTTCGCACGCAGACCACCACTATACAACTCATCTATGCCGACTCTGTCAGCAACGTGGCCATCACGGGCACAGGCACCATCGATGGCAGGGGGCGCTTCTTCAAGAAAGAATCGTGGAATGATGAGGGCATCACCCGTCCGCACCTGCTGCGCTTTATCCAGAGCAGCGATATCACCATCAAGGACGTCACCCTGCGCAACAGCGGTTGTTGGATGCAGCACTTCCTGGCTTGCGACCGTCTCTGTATCGACGGCATCAAGGTGTTTAACAGGAACAACTACAATAACGATGCCCTCGACATTGATGGCTGTCATGAGGTCATCGTGAGAGGAATGATCGCCGACAGCGATGACGATGGCATCACACTGAAATCCACCTCTCCCCGACTCTGTGAGAATATCCGCATCAGCGACTGTGTGGTAAGCAGTCATTGCAATGCCATCAAACTCGGCACAGAGACCAACGGAGGCTTCCGCAATATCAACATCTCGGGCATCGTCGTAAAGCCCAGCTACGATCAGAAAGAGAAATTCTTCGGACAGTGGATCGGATCGTCGGCCATCTCTTTAGAGATCGTCGACGGAGGCATCATGGAGCATGTCAACGTCTCTGATATCACCGTCGAGGGAACAGAGTCTCCCATCTTCATCCGTCTGGGTAACCGCGGTCGGGGGTATCTCTCCAGCGGCAAGGACATGGAGCATATCGTGCCCATCGACCATGTAGGACGTATCAACGGTCTGCACCTCAGTAACATTCATATTCGTAATGCCGGCTCGATGGGCTGCAGTATTACCGGATTACGGGGACATCCGGTGGAGAACGTGTGGTTGTCTGACATCACGATACACCACAAGGGCGGTGTGCAGGAAAAGGACTTATCCGCCATCAACGAGGCTGTTGCCGACGAGAAAGAGAAAGAGTATCCTGAAGCGACGATGTGGGGCAACCTGCCAGCCAAGG
The DNA here is from genome assembly GCA_902797505.1 of uncultured Prevotellaceae bacterium. GTDB lineage: Bacteria > Bacteroidota > Bacteroidia > Bacteroidales > Bacteroidaceae > Prevotella. Next base: position 13,559 of record CADBSW010000064.1, read on the forward strand.
GATTCTTCGTGCGCCACGCCCGCAACATCTTCTTTGACCATGTCACCGTGCAGACCGAGCAGGCAGATGCCCGTCAAGACATCGTGCGGGTGGATGTGGAATAAGCCTTTAAACATATTTCCGGCAAGAGATAATAATAACGGTTGACAGTCCGGAGGCCCCGGACTGGGAGTCCGAAGTACTTGGACTGGGAGTCCGGCGTATCCGGACTCTCATGAATACGCATTAAAGAACAGGCACAAAAGTGGTTTTTTATTGGCGAAATATACACAGATACCTTTTATTTTATAACAAAAACATTTAAATATCAGCGATTTTGTTTATATTTTAAACTTTTCTTCGTATTTTTGCACCTTATCACGTAGTGATGCGTATATACTCATCACGCGGTTGTGCGTATAACAAATGGTATTAGTAAATTTTTAAACGAATAATGATATGGAAGAAGCCATCAAACAAATAGGTGAGCGACTGAAGGGTCTGCGCGAGGTATTGGACATTCCTGCACAGGATCTGGCCGACACCTGCGGTATTACATTAGACAAGTATCTGAAGATAGAGAGTGGTGAAGTGGATATTACCATCAGTAATATCATGAAGATCGCCAGGAAATACGGTGTGAGTGCCGATGCCATCATGTTTGCCGAGGAGCCCCGCATGCGTTCTTACTCTGTGGTGCGCAAGGGTCATGGTCTGAGCGTGGAGCGCACTAAGGCCTACAAGTATCAGAGTCTGGCCAGTGGTTTCTCCGACCGTAAGGCAGAGGTGTTCATCGTTACTGTTGAGCCCAAGCCCGATGCCCACACGATCTATAAGAACACCCACCCTGGACAGGAGTTTAACATGGTGCTCGAGGGGGCTATGGAGTTGTATATCAATGGTAAGACCATCGTCTTGGAAGAGGGCGACAGCATCTATTTCGACTCCACCAAGCCGCATGGCATGAAAGCCATTGGCAAGCAGCCGGTTAAGTTCTTGGCTGTAGCCATCGAATAAGCGATTTAGGTATTAGTATTAAGGTAAAAAGGTTCTTTTTAGGGAACCATCAAGATAATCATTATGGTAGAAAGATTTTTGAAGCAGACACACTTCGAGTCTGTTGAGGATTATAACAAGCATTTAGAGTTTATCATCCCCGAGAATTTCAACTTTGCCTACGACGTGGTTGACGCCTGGGCAGAGGAGCAGCCCGACAAGTTAGCCTTGTTGTGGACCAACGACCAAGGCATGGAGCGACGCTTCACCTTTGGTGAGATGAAGGAGCTTACCGACAAGGCAGCCGCCTACTTCCTGAGCATCGGCATTCGCAAAGGCGATATGGTGATGATCATCCTGAAGAGACATTATGAGTTCTGGCTCACAATGATGGGATTGTCGAAGATTGGCGCCGTAGCCATCCCCGCCACCCATATGCTCACCACCCACGATATCGTTTACCGCAACAACCGTGCGGGTGTGAAGGCCATCATCTGTGTAGGAGAGACCTACGTGTTGCATCAGGTAGCTGAGTCGAAGAAAGACTCCCCCACCCTGGAGACGCTGGTATCCATCGGTCCGATCGTGCCCGAGGGATTCCACGATTGGCATAAGGAGTGGGATAAGGCACCAAAGTTTGTGCGCCCCGAGCATGTCAACACCAATGATGACACCCTGCTGATCTACTTCTCCAGCGGCACCAGCGGTGAGCCCAAGATGGCTGCCCATGATCATCTGTATGCCTTGGGACATTTGTCAACGGGTGTGTTCTGGCATAACCTGAGTGAAGACTCGCTGCATCTCACGGTGGCAGATACCGGTTGGGGAAAGGCTGTATGGGGCAAGCTCTACGGACAGTGGTTTGCCGGCGCGGCCGTCTTTGTCTTCGACCATGAGAAATTCTCTGCCGACACGATGTTGCGGCAGATGGCGAAATATCATGTCACCTCCTTCTGCGCCCCACCCACCATCTACCGTTTTATGATACGAGAGGATCTCACCAAATACGATCTCTCCTCACTGAGATATTGCTGTACGGCCGGCGAGGCGTTGAACCCTGCCGTGTTCGATCATTTCAAGGAGTTGACCGGCATTACGATCTTCGAGGGATTCGGACAGACAGAGACCACCATGACATTGGGCACCATGCCCTGGATGAAGCCGAAGCCGGGATCTATGGGAATGCCCAACGCCCAATACGACATCGACTTGCTGCGTGCCGACGGCACCTCTTGCGAGGATGGTGAGAAGGGTGAGATCGTGGTCAGGGCTACCCCCGACCATAAGCCGGTAGGACTGTTCAAGGGTTACTATCGTGATGAAGAGAAGACCAAGTCGGTATGGCATGATGGTGTTTATCACACGGGCGACATGGCTTGGCGTGATGAAGACGGTTACTATTGGTTTGAGGGCCGCATCGATGATGTCATCAAGAGTTCCGGCTATCGTATCGGTCCGTTTGAGGTAGAGAGTGCCCTGATGACGCATCCTGCCGTGGTGGAGTGTGCCATCACCGGCGTGCCCGACGATATCCGTGGTATGGTGGTGAAGGCAACGGTCGTCTTAGGCAAGGAATGGAAAGACAAGGCCGACGACAATCTGAAGAAGGAGTTGCAGAATCATGTCAAGCGTGAGACCGCTCCCTATAAGTATCCACGTATCATCGAGTTCGTGGACGAACTGCCGAAGACCATCAGCGGAAAGATCCGCCGTGTGGAGATACGCGAGAAAGACAATCTCAACAAACAAGAACAAAAAGCATCCGTATGAAATTTGCCATCATAGGAGCAGGAAATATCGGTGGTGCACTGGCCTTAGGCTTAGCCAAGAGCTCACTCGTAAAAACCGAGGACATCTGTCTCAGTAACACCCATGCCCCGAAATTGGAGGCTATTAAGAAGAAAGAGCCACGCATCCACACGACAACCGACAACCGTGAGTGTGTGGCAGGTGCCGATGTGGTGGTGCTGGCAGTAAAACCTTGGAAGCTGCCACCACTTGTAGAACAACTGAAGGAATTGCTCGACTATCGTAAGCAGATTGTCTGTTCTATGGTAGGTGGTGTAGGGTTGCAGCAACTCAAGCAACTCTTCCACAAGAACGAGGATGAGCGGGATGCCGATACTCCAGAAGTACCCGTCCTTTATTACCTCATTCCAAATACGGCCATCGCTACCTGTCAGAGCATGACCTTCCTCTCTTCCTTAGGGGCAACGAAGGAGCAAGATGAGCAGTTGTTAGCTGTCTTCCGCGAACTGGGTGACGCCCTGCTGGTAGAGGAACGACTGATGAACGCCGGACTGGTGTTAGCCTCTTGTGGCATTGCCTATGCGCTACGTTATATCCGTGCCAATACGCAAGGTGGTGTACTCCTGGGTTTCCGCCCCGAAGAGGCCCAGCGTATTGTTGCCCAGACCATGTTTGGCGCAGCCAGTCTGCTCCAACAGGAAGGTTCTCACCCTGAGTCGGAGATCGATAAGGTAACGACACCTGCCGGTCTTACCATCCGTGGTCTTAACGCCATGGAGCGCAACGGATTCACCAGTTCTATCATTGAAGGCCTGATGGCATCGATGCCTAAATGAGAATAGCTGTTAAGATAGGCTCTAACGTGCTGACACGCCCCGATGGGACACTTGATTTCACCCGCATGTCAGCATTGGTCGACCAGATAGCCGACCTCAGGAAGGCTGGCCATGAGGTGATCCTCATCTCATCGGGTGCCGTGGCCAGTGGACGTAGTGAGTTACAACTGCCTATCAGTGAACAGGCAGAGATGGACTCCGTGGAGCAACGCCAGCTCTTCAGTGCCGTCGGACAGGCAAAACTCATGGGGCGCTACGTGGATCTCTTCCGTGATCACGGCATCCATGTAGGACAGGTGCTGACCATGAAAGAGAACTTCGCCGATGGTCCTCATCGACAAAACCAACAGTCGTGTATGTCGGCCATGCTCAGCCACGGTGTGTTACCCATCGTCAACGAGAACGATACGGTGGCCATCACAGAGCTGATGTTCACCGACAATGATGAACTGTCGGGCCTCATGGCAGAGATGATGCAATGCCAGATGCTCATCCTCCTCTCCAACATCGATGGCATCTACGATGCCGATCCCTCACTGCCCGATGCCCGCATCATCCGTGAGGTGGAATATGGCACTGACCTTTCCTCCTACATCCAGCAAAAGAAGAGCAGTGCCGGCAGAGGAGGCATGAAGAGCAAATACCATACAGCCTCCACCATGGCCAGGCAAGGTATCCATGCGTATATCGCCAACGGCAAGCGTGAGAATATCCTCACCGATCTGCTATGGCACCCCGAACGTATTCCATTCACCCATTTTAAGGCATGTCCATGAACTATTCCACCATCTTCGCAGACGCACGTTCTGCTGCCCGATCCATCGCCCTTCTCTCCGACGAATGCCGTCAGGAGGTGCTGCTTGCTGTAGCTGATGCCATCGACCAGCAACAAGAATCATTGTTGGCTGCCAACACGAAGGATCTGGCGCTTATGGATTCCCAGAACCCACTCTACGACCGACTGCAACTGTCGGTTGAGCGCCTTCGTGGTATTGCTGATGATATGCGGAACGTGGCTGCATTACAGAGTCCTTTAGGACATATCAGTAAGCAGCGCGTCCTGCCGAACCAACTCCGGCTCCACCGTGTCAGTGTACCCTTTGGAGTCATCGGCATCATCTATGAAGCACGTCCTAATGTCACCTTTGATGTCTTCTCACTCTGTTTTAAGAGTGGTAATGCCTGTGTGTTGAAAGGCGGCAAGGATGCCGACAATAGCAACCGGGCGGCAGTAAGCCTCATCCAAGAGGTACTTCAGCAGTTCTCACTTCCTACAGAGACAGTAACCCTACTGCCCGCCACCCATGAGGCCACGGCAGAGATGTTGCATGCAGTGAACAAAATCGACTTAGTGATCCCGCGCGGGGGCCGTAAACTGATTGACTTTGTGCGTGACAATGCCCGTGTACCAGTTATCGAAACAGGGGCAGGTGTGGTCAACACCTATTTCGATAGCGAAGGAGATTTATCCATGGGGCGTGACATCATCTTCAACGGAAAGACACGGCGGGTGAGTGTATGCAATGCACTCGACTGTCTCATTATCCACCGTAACCGACTGGCTGATCTTCCTGATCTTGTTGCCCCAATGACAGAGAAGAAGGTACTTATCTATGCTGATGAGGAGGCATATCATGCACTCAACGACAAATACCCCTATCTCGCCCCCGCAACAGAAGATACATTCGGCACAGAGTTTATGGATTATAAACTGGCCATTCGTACGGTAGGATCTATTGATGAAGCCCTCCAGCATATTGCTCTTTATGGCAGTGGTCATAGCGAGAGCATCATCACCAACGATGAAGCAGCGGCCCGAAGATTCCAGGCAGAGGTGGATGCCGCCTGCGTCTATTGGAATGTCCCCACAAGTTTTACCGATGGCGCTCAGTTCGGACTGGGAGCAGAGATCGGAATCAGTACGCAGAAGCTCCATGCACGTGGTCCGATGGCGTTAGAGGAGTTGACCACCTACAAGTGGATTATTGAGGGTGAAGGACAAACACGTCCTTGATATCCTCTATACCTTATTTATATATAACATTAAAACAGAAAAGATATGAGATTATTTCAAAACGTTAGCGATATCGGTGACTTGCAACAAGCATTGGCCGAGGCACAGGAGATCAAGAACGACCGTTATAAATTTCAAGAGTTGGGTAAGAACAAGACCCTCATGATGATCTTCTTCAACAACTCATTGCGCACCCGTCTGTCCACCCAGAAGGCAGCGATGAACCTTGGCATGAACGTCATCGTGCTCGACGTGAATGCCGGTGCATGGAAGTTGGAGACCGAACGTGGCGTTATCATGGATGGTGACAAGAGTGAGCATCTGTTGGAAGCCATCCCCGTGATGGGCTGTTACTGTGACCTGATCGGTGTACGGTCGTTTGCCGGATTATCTGATCGTGAGTATGACTATGCAGAGACGGTGATGCAACAGTTTGTGAAATATAGCGGCCGACCGGTCTTTGCCATGGAGACTGCTACTGTTCATCCATTGCAAGCCTTTGCCGACCTTATCACCATCGAGGAGCATAAGACCGTAGAACGTCCGAAGGTAGTGCTCACCTGGGCACCTCATTGCAGAGCTTTACCGCAAGCTGTTCCTAACTCGTTTGCAGAGTGGATGAATGCCGCGGAGGATATCGACCTCGTCATCACCCATCCCGAGGGATATGAACTCGACCCGAAGTTTATCGGCAATGCCAAGGTTACCCACAACCAGCGTGAGGCTTTCGAGGGCGCCGACTTCATCTATGCGAAGAACTGGAGTTGTCCGGGAGTCACCAACCCTGCCGACTACGGTAAGATTCTCTTTAAGGATATGTCGTGGACGGTAGATGCAGAACACATGTCATGGACCAACAACGGAAAGTTCATGCACTGTCTGCCGGTACGTCGCGGTCTTATCGTCACCGACGATGTCATCGAGAGTGAGAACTCGCTCGTCATCCCTGAGGCTGCCAACCGGGAAATCTCTGCATCGGTTGTCATCAAACGGATGCTGCAGAGTCTGTGATGTTTGTTAAAGGATTAAGGATTAAAGTTTAAGGTTTAAAGTTTAAAGATTGTCAATCGGGGACAGGTACCTCTTTGAGGAGCTTAACTTTAGTTCGCAAGGCTTCAATCATATATAACGTGGTACCTGTCCCCGAGTATTAATAACTAAACTCCTTCTTAACTTCCCCCTTATAGGTATTGATCGTTATGGATACCTCGTCACCGTTTTGGATGTCACAGGGCAGACGATCAAAGGGGATGCTGACATATAAGTTGGCTGAGTAATACTCCGGCACGTTGTTTTGATGATGATAAAGTCGGAGCGCCACTTCTTTGCTGCCGTCTTCACGCTGGATAATCGTATCGCACAGCATGCCGATGACCTGCTTAGCATCGATCACGGTAGGGGTGCCCGTCTTTAGTTGCAGTCCGAGGTTTATAAAACTGTTATTAGCACTCTTCCACGCGCTCTCGAAAACTACCGGGTCGGTATATACCTTGTCTTTTACCTCTGACATCTTACGTACCCTTGGCACAGACACTGAGACGATAGATACCGGATCGACCTTCCCCTCCACCTTATTATAATATAATAGGGCACGGTAAGTAGTGTCGGCCCTCTCGGCCCACTTAGGAGCAAAGCCCTTGCTCCATGTCAGTTGTTCTCCCTCATCAGTAACGGCAGACACAATACTCTTATCCGCTCCAGCATACGCCATCACAAAGTCGGCTCGCAGGTAAGACATCTCCCCGTCGCCCGACTCATACTCCTCTGTGGTACACGAGAGGAACAGACATATACTTAAAAACAGGAATACCTTTCTCATTTTGCAGTCAGGTAGTTGATCGTAGGATTAGCGTACATCGTCAGAATACGTTCTTTCAAGAAGTCCTCATCCTTATTCTCCACATCCGTGATCTTTGCCAACTGCCCTTCGAGATACTTCTCAAAGGTAGCCTTATCCTCGGCAGTATAATGATCGGCAAAAGAAGAGGTGTCGTTCAACATATCCAAAGCGATATAGTTGTTGGGATACAGACGGTAGTTACGGTGTATCTCCTGATCGATATATGTGGCGATGGTTTCATACAACTCATTCTTCGACATGTCAGCAGGTAATGACCGCAGATAATCATCAATGCAGGTAGCACAATGATAATGGATCTTTCCCTTCCATCCTAAGATACCCGTCTTCATACTCAGGACATCATCCTCAGCGGTCTTCTTCCATCCCTCAATATCTCTCTTCAACTGAAACTCACGCGCTTTCAGATAATCACAGGGATCATACTCGTAAGAGATCGACAGGGGTACTAAGTGCAGTTGGAGCAAACGGTCGATGATACTCCCCTCACCACCCAATGTCATCATCTTCAGGATGGCTATCTGCGTACGGTCGTTGGAGTCCTTGGCACGTCCCTCACGTTGTGCGATCCACACATTATCATTCTTCTGGTTGATGACATAGTGCATATACTCCGACAACTGGATACTTGCCCGCATGAGTTGCAAGCGCGGAAGACTACGCCGTACGATGAATGCTTTGTTGACCCCCACCAGGTCACGCACCCACGGACGTGACAGAAGGTTATCACCGATGGCTATCTCACAAGTGGTGTCGCATCCAGCATCTACCAAGAGCTTATCCAAGAATGCAGAGTCGAGCACGATATCACGGTGGTTACTGATAAACGTAAACCGCTTTGTAAGATCGATGGCACTCGTATCAATGTCGATGCCTGTGCTGGCCTTCTGTAACAGTTGCTCTAAGAAGGTATAACAGAAAACCTTCTGAAACTCCAGGTTGGTGGTGCACGACATCATCTTCGCCTTGATCATCTCCAAGGGTACTCCTGGCATGATATACCCTAATACCATACAAAACTCCTTATCATTGAACAACCGTTCATAGACGGTAGGCAACTCCTCCGGCAAGTAAGGACGGATATCATCAAAATCGTGCAACTCCATAAACTTTATTTAAATTGGTTTTCTACTATCTCTGTCAATACATCGGTCATGTTCAGTCCGGCTGCCTTCACCTGCTGAGGAATAAAACTGGTAGCCGTCATTCCAGGTGTGGTGTTCACCTCCAGCATGCTGATCCTCTGGTCTTTATCAATGATAAAGTCACAACGGATGATACCGTTACAATGCAGGATATCATAGATACTACTGGTAAGCACCTTCACACGCTCGGCAGTATCTTCGGGGATACGAGCCGGAGTAATCTCCTGCACCTGTCCGTTGTACTTGGCATCATAGTCGAAGAACTCATTCCTTGACACCACCTCGGTAGCAGGGAAGACAACAGACTTCTCACTGGTCTTATAACAACCCACGGCAATCTCCGTTCCTTCCATCAGCGCCTCTACCATCACATCGTCGCTCTCCATCATGGCCTTACGGATGGCAGGAGCCAACTGATCCTTGTTCTTCACCTTCGTAACACCAAAGGAAGAACCAGAAGAAGACGGTTTAACGAAGCATGGCATGCCGATCTTCTCTTCTATCTCATCATCGCTCACCAGTTCTTCATAACCCTTGCGAATCAACAGGGAGTCGGCCACACGGATACCGTAGCTGCGCAGATACTGATTCAACACGAACTTATCAAAGGTCATTGCCTCCACCAACACACCGCTGGTGCTATAAGGCAGGTGGATCAACTCGAAATAGCCCTGCATGATACCATTCTCACCCGGTGTACCATGGATGGTGATATAGGCATAGTCAAACTCCACCAGTTTGCCATTCTCAGTAAATGAGAAGTCATTGCGGTCGATAGGCACAGAGGTGCCATCGTTCAGACTTACACGCCAGTCTTGTCCCTTCACGGTAACGATATATACGTCGTATCTCTCCTTATCGAAGAAAGAATAGATGCCTTGTGCTGAGCGCAGTGACACCTCATATTCTGAAGAATCACCTCCGCAAACGATTGCTATTGTTCTCTTTAAATGTCTCATAATGTTTAATTGTTGTCGTTTTCAAATGTATTGCGAGTCGTACCCTTAATATAGGCACGCCATTTTTCTATTAATTGTTCCATATCCTGGGGCATCCTACTGGTAAAGTCCATCTGCTTACCGGTAACTGGATGCACAAATCCTAATGTCTGTGCATGTAGCGCCTGTCGGGGACAAAGTTGGAAACAGTTGTTGATGAAAGCCTTATAGGTGCTGCTCCTTTCCCCTCTGAGGATCTCCATGCCTCCATAGCGCTCATCAGCGAACAACGGATGACCGATATGCTTCATGTGGGCACGTATCTGGTGGGTACGTCCAGTCTCCAGGATACATTCCACAAGGGTGACATATCCAAAGCGCTCTATCACCTTATAATGGGTGACGGCACTCTTACCAATCTCACTGTCGGGTGGGAAGACACACATCCGCAGACGGTCCTTAGGATCCCTGCCGATATTTCCCTCGATACGTCCGGTTTCTTCTTTCAGGTTACCCCATACCAAAGCACGATAACTGCGGTGGGTAGTCTTATTAAAGAACTGCACACCCAACTTGGTCTTTGCATCAGGCGTCTTAGCCACAACGAGCAGTCCACTGGTGTCTTTATCTATTCTGTGAACCAATCCCACCTCCGGGTCATTGGGATCAAAAGAGGTGAGGTTACGCAGATGCCAGGCTATGGCATTCACCAATGTACCATGGAAATTGCCGCATCCGGGATGCACCACCATACCGGCTGCCTTGTTGATAACCATCAGGGAGTCATCCTCATAGACGATATCCAAGGGGATATCCTCCGCAATGATCGTATCGTCATGCCGCGGACGGTCAAGCATCAGCGTCACCACATCATCAGGCCGCACCTTATAATTACTCTTTACCGGACGGTCGTTGACATGGATAAAGCCTGCCTCGGCTGCTTTCTGTATACGGTTTCTACTGGAATGCTGCAACTTCTCAAAGAGGAACTTATCCACCCTTACCGGCTGTTGCCCCTTGTCGGCCACCACCTTAAAGTGCTCATAAAGCATACCGCCCTCATCATCGGCAGCATCCTCTAAGTCATTCAAGAGTATATCATCTTGCAATTCCAAATCGTCCATCTTGTCTGTCATTATCATTCCGGTCCGGTCACCACCTCAAACTCATCCACTTCTGGATTCTCTGTCTTTGCAGGCTCCTCTGTTGTTGTCTCTTCCTCTGTCGTCTCCTCAAACGGATCATACACAGGATCGATATAAGCTACGGAGTCTTGTTCATCCCGGAGACCATCGCCCACCTGAATGATGACGAGCGCATCCACCGGCACTTTCTGTCCGCTAACCAACAGTTTACCACGACACTTAATACCATATACCCAGTCTTTCTCTCCGGGCACATACTCTGGATCACCCACCTTAAAGCCCATGGCTATCATTCGGGCACGAGCCTCACGGTAAGAACTGTTGTCAATCACATCAGGGATTGTCAACGTAGGCGTATTCGAGGCATTGATCACCACGAAGATCGTTCTGCCCGACTTCACAACCGTGCCGGGTGTCAACGACTGCTCTAAGATACAATCAGGGGGCAATGCCTTTACAAAGCCCGTATCGCTCACCTCTATCCGCAGTCCTGCCCGATGCAGGATATGCTCAGCATCGGCATACGACTTATTACGGATATCCGGCACACTGATCTTCTCTCCATGGTGCGTGTAGATATCCATGCCGTACTTGATACCCAAGCACAACAAGACCACCACGAGCAGCATTGCAAAGAGGTTGGCCCACAGTTTAAAACTGAATATCTTTTTAAAGAAAGTAGATGTTTTCATTCTCAATTCTTTAATCTATGCAAAGATACGAATAAACGAGTGAAATGCAAAAGAAAATAACATTATTTTCCATTTTGTCTTTCCGAATGACAGGATCATCGGCACAGTCAAGACACGAATAAAAGTTCATCGATAATTAAAAGGGATAAAAAAACAGAAAGAAGTAAAGACAACCTTACTTCTTTCTGTTTTTCCTTTGATTTCTCAGAAGAGACAATAATGAATTACTTTCCGTGATTCTCGTCAGATACAGTCAGTTTCTTACGTCCCTTAGCGCGGCGTGATGCCAATACGCGGCGGCCATTCTTCGTTGCCATTCTTTCACGGAAGCCGTGCTTGTTGGCTCTTCTTCTGTTGTGCGGCTGAAATGTTCTTTTCATCTTTATTTATCTTATTATTATTGTTATTATTCGTCCTAAAAAGCACTTACACACGCTTTTGGGCTGCAAAATTACTCATTTCTTTTGAAATACCAAAGAATTATGCAACTTTTAGTCAAAAGTTTTATGTTTTTTTCTATTTTTTCCTTACCTTTGCACCCATATTCGTGAATAATTCAATAAAATATATTATAACGTTATGATTAAATCACAAGACATTAAGAAGGGTACCTGCATCCGTATGGACGGCAAGCTGTACTTCTGTATCGACTTCCTGCATGTAAAGCCAGGTAAGGGTAACACTATTATGCGTACTACACTGAAGGATGTTGTCAGTGGTCGCGTTCTTGAAAAGCGATTCAATATCGGTGAGGCGCTCGAGGATGTTCGCGTTGAGCGTCGTCCCTACCAGTATCTGTACATGGATGGAGCCGACTATATCTTCATGAATCAGGAGACCTACGATCAGGTGCCTATCGCTAAGGATCTGATTACTGGTGTTGACTTCATGAAAGAGAGTGATATCGTAGAAGTTGTCAGCGATGCTGATACCAACACGATCCTCTTCGCCGAGATGCCTGTTAAGACCAACCTGCGCATCACTCACAGTGAGCTGGGTATCAAGGGTGACACCGCTACCAACGCTACCAAGCCAGCAACACTGGAGACTGGTGTTGAGGTGCGCGTTCCTCTCTTCATCAACGAAGGTGACCTGATTCAGGTAGACACACGCGACGGTTCTTACCTGCAGCGCGTAAAAGAATAATCTTAAACCAACTTAGTGTAGGGTGTAGAGCGTAGAGATGTGATTACTCTTTCTGCTTGCACCCTACACTCTTCATTTTTCATTCTTCACTCTTCACTCTTCACTTAACATACCATGAAGTACTCAATCATCGTTCCTGTATACAACCGTCCTGACGAAGTGGATGAACTACTCCAGAGTCTGTATCAGCAGACCCTGCAGAACTTTGAGGTGATCATCGTAGAAGACGGTAGTAAGATACCCTGCAAGGAGATCTGCGATAAGTATATAGGTAAGATTGATCTTCATTACTTTACGAAGGAGAACGGCGGACCGGGACAGGCACGCAACTATGGGGCAAAGCATGCTAAAGGAGAGTATCTGATTGTGCTCGACAGTGATGTGGTGCTGCCCACGGGATACATGCAGGCAGTAGAAGACGAGATGTTGAGAGAGCCGGCAGATGCCTTCGGAGGTCCGGATGCCGCTCACGACTCATTCACCGACACACAGAAAGCTATCTCTTACTCGATGACCTCGTTCTTTACCACCGGCGGTATTCGTGGCGGTAAAAAGAAGCTCGACAAGTTCTACCCCCGTTCCTTCAACATGGGTATCCGCAGGGACATCTACCAACAGTTGAACGGTTTCTCCAAGATGCGCTTCGGTGAGGATATTGACTTCTCTTACCGCATCGTGGAGGCAGGCTATCACGCACGACTGTTCCCATCAGCATGGGTATGGCACAAGCGCCGAACAGACTTCCGGAAGTTCTTCCGACAGGTATACAACAGTGGTATCGCTCGCATCAACCTTGAGAAGCGACACCCTGGCACTATGAAACTCGTTCATCTGTTACCGGCAGTCTTCACCGTAGGAGTGATCGCACTGATACTGGTATTCTCTGTCGGCCTCATGCTTGCCAGCTTCGGTATTAACCATATGAGCAAAGCTTTTGGCACTGCCCTGTGTCAACTATCACTATTACCTCTCATTCTTTACAGTCTCATCATCTTTATTGACTCCACCATTAAGAACAAGAGTCTGCATGTAGGTCTGCTCTCCATTCCTGCAGCCTTCGTCCAGTTGATGGGCTACGGACTCGGTTTCCTTGAGGCCTGGTGGAAACGCTGCGTCAAAAAGAAAGATGAGTTTACGGCGTTTGAAAAGACCTTTTATAAATGAAAAATGGAAAATGAAAAATGAAAAATGGATAATTGAAAATTATTAGACTGACATATAAATCTTTTATTACTATGGAAACGAGAAAAGAAAACATTTTACTAAAGAAATCTGAAGCTTTTGCAACAAGGATTGTCAAATTATACCAATATCTGATAAATGAAAAACATGAGACGGTAATCTCAAAACAAATATACCGGAGTGGAACAAGTATTGGGGCAAACGTTGCAGAATCTGAACATGCTCAAAGCGGTATTGATTTTACACATAAACTCAGTATTTCCCTCAAAGAGGCTAACGAGACAAGATATTGGTTAAACACCCTTCACAACAGCAACTACATTGACGATACAGGATTCAATTCCATGAAAGAAGACGTTGAAGAATTGATCAGAATATTAGTATCCTCTATCAAAACGATGAAAAGGAAAAATGACCCTGCTATTTCTATACAATAATTTTCCATTTTCCATTTTTCATTTTCCATTTTTACTATGAACTCTACACTAAAAAAAATGAACATCAACGAGTGGGCGGTGGAAGATCGCCCAAGAGAGAAACTCATTGCCTATGGGTGCGCAGGTCTGTCGAATGCTGAGCTGCTCGCCATCCTCATAGGCTCTGGCTCCAGCAAGGAGAGTGCCGTAGATTTGATGAAACGGGTGCTCAACGACTGCGATAACAATCTGAACACACTGGGTAAGATGTCGCTCGAAGAACTGGAGCAATACCACGGCATGGGTCCTGCCAAGGCCGTTACCATACTGGCAGCCTGCGAATTAGGTAAGCGGCGACAACTCGAGGAAGCCAAAAAACGCAGAGATTTAGGATCTCCACAAGCTATCTATGACCTGATGCATCCCAAGATGCAAGACTTAGATACCGAGGAGGCCTGGATCATCCTGATGAACCAGAACTTCAAACTGATAAAGACCGAGCTGCTATCACGCGGTGGACTCACAGAAACTGCCGTGGATATCCGACTGATCATCAAATCGGCCCTCCTCAACAACGCCACCACCATTGCACTCTGTCATAACCACCCCAGCAACAACGCCCGGGCCAGCAAGGAAGACGACCGCATCACGGAGAAACTGAAGAACGCCTGCGAACTGATGCGACTCTACTTCCTCGACCATGTCATCATTACCGATGGGGCCTATTACTCCTATCGGGAAAGAGGACGACTGTAACCGAATCTGTAAAAAGGAGACAAATCCTTTGATTATTTCAGGAAAAACATTTATATTTGTCGGGACATTCAAAAGACATTTCATCTCAAACCATTTATACTTATGAAGAAGATTATCATGTTTCTGCTGACACTTCTGGGACTCAACGTCACCACCGCATGCAGTCAAGGACAGTATGAGAATACAGATGTAAAAGGATTCGCCGAACTCATCAAGAATCCACAAGTCGTTATCCTCGATGCCCGCACGGCTGAGGAATATCAGGAAGGACATCTCGACGGGGCTGTCATGATCGATGTGAAAGAGTCGGACTTCATCGAGAAGGCACAGAAAATACTGCCTAAGGATAAGACGATCGCCGTATATTGCAGGAGTGGGCGCCGCTCTGCCAAGGCCGCTGGTATGTTGGGAGAACTGGGATATAAGGTCATCAACCTCACGGGCGGTATCACCGCATGGAAAGATGCACAGATGCCGGTAACGACAGACACCCACGAGATAGACCGATTTACTACAAAGAGCGGTAAGGAGGTGCGATTCTATGCCTTATTGCATGCCAGCATCCGCATGGTGTATGATGGCAAAGAGTTTGAGATCGATCCCGTAAGACAGTTAGGAGAACGTAAGACCGACTATTCGGTAATGCCCAAGGCCGACTATATCCTCGTCACCCATGAGCATGGCGATCACTTCGACAAAGAGGCTATCAAGTTATTGACCAACGACAAGACCACCTTCATCACCAATGCCAGATGCGCCGAGATGATCGGTTATGGCAATGTGATGGCTAATGGCGACAAGAAAGAACTGGCGAAGGATATCACCCTCGAGGCCGTTCCTGCCTACAACAAGACACCCGAGCATAAGATGTTCCACCCCAAAGGACGTGACAACGGGTATATCCTGACCGTTGACGAACTGCGCATCTATATCGCCGGAGACACCGAGGATATACAAGAGATGAACGACATCAAAGATATCGATATCGCCTTCCTACCCTGCAACCAACCCTATACCATGACACAGGAACAATTGGTAAACGCAGCAAAGATGGTGAAGCCCAAAGTGCTCTTCCCTTATCATTTCGGAAAGACCGACCTGAAGGGCATCCCCGAACAACTGGCAACTGAAGGCATTGAGGTGAGAATACGTCATTATGAATAATGAGAAGATCAACAGTTGTGCACAACTGATAGAGTATATCCAACAGATAGGGTTCCTACCTTTATTAGATAGTGGGATCCCAGGCTTTTCTGCCGATGACCAGATTGTCGACGAATGCCGCTATGTCGTTCTGCCAGATGGCGGATGGGAGTGGCCGTTATGGAAGTGGAAAGGACAGGTGGTTACCGAGGGAAACTGCATGTACGGTAAGTTCTTCGGTGGAAAGGCCGGTTTTGTAAGCAGAGCATGGTGGCCCGACTTCTTCAATTACCGCAGGAGCAAGCATCCTGCTCCTGCAGAGGGTTCCATAGAAGAGGCTATCCTCAGTATCTTGCGTGACAACGGTAGTATGATAACCCGGGAGTTGCGCGCCCTCTGCGGCTTTACCGGTCCGAAGATGCGCAGTCGCTTCGACAGTTATGTCACCCGTCTGCAGGCAGGTTGCTATATCGTGACAGAGGATTTTGTCTATCCCACCGACCGTCATGGCAGGGAATACGGATGGGGTTGGTCACTGCTCACCACACCCGAGGACTTGTATGGCATTGATGCCTGTCGCTGTGAACGTACGCCCGAAGAGTCACTCGAGCGCATCATCTGTCATCTAAAGACATTCTTCCCTGAAGCAAACGAGAAAAAACTGTCGAAGATTATACTCTAATATTATTTTTGATAATATATTTTCTATTTAAAAGAAATAATGGACTGTATACTTACAATTCGTTATTTTCTTTTAAATAATTGTTTCAAAAAACTCTTCATTAAGTCCACTTCCAAAGGTTTTTGTTAACTTTGCAGCTGATTGCATCAGTTAACCGCATACATGGAGACAAAATACATTTTCGTCACTGGCGGTGTCGTTTCCTCATTGGGAAAAGGTATTATATCCGCCAGCATCGGTAAACTTCTGCAGGCACGTGGCTATAAAGTGACCATACAGAAGTTTGACCCCTATATCAACATCGACCCTGGTACCCTAAACCCTTATGAACACGGTGAGTGTTACGTCACTGTAGACGGCATGGAGACCGACCTTGACTTAGGGCATTACGAACGGTTTACCGGCATAAAGACCACACGCGACAACTCCATCACCACAGGGAGAATCTATAAGACGGTGATTGACCGCGAGCGACAGGGGGATTACTTAGGTAAGACCATACAGGTGGTGCCTCATATTACCGATGAGATAAAACGACGGATGTTACGTCAGGGGGATTTCGACTTCGTCATTACCGAGGTGGGAGGAACCATCGGCGATATAGAGAGTGCTCCCTTCATGGAGGCTATCCGACAGATACGTTGGGAGTTAGGACGTAATGCCGTATGTGTACATCTCACCTATGTGCCTTACCTGAAGGCTGCGGGAGAATTGAAGACAAAGCCCACGCAACACAGCGTGAAGGAGTTGCAGTCGATGGGTATCCAACCCGATATCCTCGTCTTGCGTACCGAGCAGCATCTCGATGACGCTCTGCGTATGAAGGTGGCATCGTTCTGCAATGTTGATCTGGAATGTGTCGTACAGAGTGAGGATATGCCCAGCATCTACGAGGTGCCCGTCAGCATGCAGCGTCAAGGTCTCGATGCCGCTATTTTGCGCAAGATGCATATCCCCGTAGGAGAGACACCTGCCATGAACGCATGGCATGCGTTTCTCGACAAACAACGTCATTCCACGCAGGAAGTGCACATCGGACTGGTTGGAAAATACGACCTGCAGGATGCGTATAAGAGTATCCGGGAGAGTCTGAACCTTGCCGGTATATATAATAATGTAAGAGCCAAACTCCATTTTATCAACAGTGAGCATATCACACACACCAACGCTGCCGAACAACTCGGTGATATGGCAGGCATCATTATCTGTCCAGGCTTCGGTCAACGGGGCATCGAAGGGAAGATCATTGCCGCAGAGTATTGTCGCACAAACGACATCCCCACATTCGGCATCTGTCTGGGTATGCAGATGATGGTGATAGAGTTTGCCCGCAATGTACTGAAATATCCTGATGCGAACAGCACAGAGATGAATGCCGGGACATCACATCCCGTCATCGACTTGATGGAAGAGCAGAAGTCTGTTACCCAGATGGGGGGCACCATGCGACTGGGTGCCTATAAGTGTGAACTGGTGAACGACAGTAAGACCTGCATGATCTATGGCGGAGAGACGATGATCAGCGAAAGACACCGTCATCGGTATGAGTTTAACAACAGATATAAAGAGGAATACACGAAAGCAGGCATGCGGTGTGTGGGCATCAACCCCGACACCAACCTCGTGGAGATTGTCGAAATACCCCATCTACGCTGGTATATTGGTGCCCAGTTCCATCCGGAGTATTCCTCTACGGTGTTGCACCCGCACCCGCTCTTTATGGATTTCATAAAGACATGCATTAACGATAACAAACAATCATGAAGAAGAGAGCAATATTGATATTAGACGACGGAAGCCGATTTGAGGGATGGTCATTCGGAGCCGAGCAGGACACGGCTGGTGAGGTGGTGTTCAACACCGCCATGACGGGATACCCCGAGAGTCTGACCGACCCCAGTTATGCAGGCCAGATACTCGTGATGACCTACCCCCTGGTGGGTAACTATGGGGTGCCCTCAACCACCTTGGCCGACAGCGGACTACCCCTTTTCATGGAGAGTCCATGTATTCATGTCAAGGCACTGGTGGTAGCCGACTATAGTGAAAGCTACTCGCATTGGAATGCAAAGGAGAGTCTTGGCGAATGGCTTCGGCGCGAGAAGATTCCTGCCATCACAGGCATCGACACCCGACGGTTGACAAAACTGCTGAGGGAACATGGCGTGATGAACGGGAAAATTCTTATTGAGGGAGTCATGAAGAAAACAGAGAGCACAGAGGATTACGCCTCAACCAACTGGGTAGAGCGTGTCAGTTGTAAAGACGTGATGATCTATCGCCCCGACGGAACATCAACCATAACAACAGCAGCCCCCTCTCTCTCCATCCAAGATTCTTCACTCTTCACTCTTAACTCTTCACTTTCTACCCAAGATTCTTCACTCTTAACTCTTCACTCTTCACTTAAAAAAGTGGTTCTTGTGGACTGCGGCGTGAAGGCAAACATCATCAGATGCCTCCTTCGTCGTGGGATAGTGGTGATCCGTGTGCCATGGGATTACGACTTCAACACCCTTCCGTTCGACGGACTCTTCCTGGCAAATGGTCCGGGTGACCCTGAGCGATGCCAGGTAACGGTGGATCATATACGCACTTTCTTATCCAACAGCCATGTCCGTCCGTGCATGGGCATCTGTCTGGGTAACCAACTGCTGGCACGCGCGGCAGGAGCGCAGACCTACAAACTGAAATACGGTCATCGTTCACACAACCAACCAGTACGACAGGTAGGCACCAACCGCTGTTTTATCACCTCGCAAAACCACGGTTATGCTGTTGACGACACTACCCTGCCCGATGACTGGGAACCGCTGTTTCAGAACATGAACGACGGCTCTAATGAAGGGATTCGTCACAAACGGCACCCTTGGTTCTCGGCACAGTTTCATCCAGAGGCATGCTCGGGCCCTGTTGATACCGAGTATTTGTTTGATGAATTCGTAA
Organism: uncultured Prevotellaceae bacterium; assembly: GCA_902797505.1. Lineage (GTDB taxonomy): Bacteria > Bacteroidota > Bacteroidia > Bacteroidales > Bacteroidaceae > Prevotella. The sequence continues at coordinate 33,182 of CADBSW010000064.1, forward strand.
AGTTATTAGGATGATGGATAAGAAAATACAGAAAGTGCTGATCTTGGGAAGCGGTGCTTTGAAGATCGGACAAGCTGGTGAGTTCGACTATTCCGGATCACAAGCGCTGAAGGCATTGAAAGAAGAAGGCATCAAGACCGTGCTCATCAATCCGAACATCGCCACGGTGCAGACGTCGGAAGGAATCGCCGACAAGGTATATTTCCAACCCGTTACCCCTACGTTCGTAGAGCGAGTCATCGAGAAAGAGCGCCCCGACGGCATCCTCCTTTCCTTTGGCGGACAGACGGCGCTCAACTGCGGTGTTGACCTCTATCAACGCGGTATCCTCGAGAGGTATGGCGTACAGGTATTGGGAACACCCGTGCAAGCCATCATCAATACGGAGGATCGTGACCGGTTTGTGCAGCGCCTCGATGAGATCGGCGTGAAGACCATCAAGAGTCAGGCATGCAGCACGATCGAAGAGGTGAGAGAGGCGGCAGCCAGTCTGGGCTTCCCCGTCATCCTCAGGGCAGCCTATGCACTCGGTGGGTTAGGCAGCGGGTTCTGCGACAATGAGGAAGAACTGACGGCGCAAGCCGAAGAAGCGTTCTCCTTCTCTCCGCAGGTGCTGGTAGAGAAGAGTCTGCGCGGTTGGAAAGAGATAGAATATGAGGTGGTGCGCGACCGTTTTGACAACTGCATCACCGTATGCAACATGGAGAATCTCGATCCTTTGGGCATACACACGGGGGAATCTATCGTCGTAGCCCCCTCACAGACACTCACCAATGCGGAGTATCACAAACTGCGTGCCTTAGCCATCAAGATCATCCGCCATATCGGCATCGTGGGAGAATGTAACGTACAATATGCGCTCGACCCACAGTCGGAAGACTACCGTGTCATCGAGGTGAACGCCCGTCTCTCACGTTCGTCGGCCCTGGCAAGTAAGGCCACGGGCTATCCCCTTGCCTTTGTGGCGGCGAAACTGGGTCTCGGCTATGGGCTCTTCGACCTCAAGAACTCCGTGACGAAGACCACCAGTGCCTTCTTCGAGCCGGCTCTCGACTATGTCGTGGTGAAGATTCCGCGCTGGGATCTGACAAAATTCCATGGCGTGAGCAGAGCACTCGGATCATCGATGAAATCCGTGGGCGAGGTCATGGCTATCGGACGGACCTTCGAGGAGGCCCTGCAAAAAGGACTGCGAATGATAGGACAGGGCATGCATGGTTTTGTGGAGAACCACGAGATAAAGATAACGAACATCGAGCAGGCACTCCACGAGCCTACCGACATGCGTATCTTCGTCGTGTCCAAGGCCCTGAAGATCGGTTATACGGTAGAGCAGATTCATCAACTGACCATGATCGACCGCTGGTTCTTAGAGAAGTTGCAACATATCATCCATATCGACCAACGACTGAAAGAGTTCCGCTACCTGTCAGAGATAGCTGCGTTCATGGAGCCATTAGAACTGATAGAGTACCTCGAAGCCCCGGAGTTTTTCTTTCTGCTGCGCGAGGCAAAGATCTACGGATTCTCTGATTTCCAGATAGCCCGCGCCATCGGACTCGAGGACTATATGAAGATGGAGCAGGCAGGACTCACCATCCGTCAATGGCGAAAGGAACTGGGCATCATCCCCACCGTCAATCAGATAGATACCCTTGCCGCGGAATATCCCGCACAAACCAATTACCTGTATCTGTCGTATCTGTAATCAGTGGAGGAAAAAGGTAGTGAATCCCATTCAACGACCACACAAATAGAAATGCCATAAATACCGAAGAAGAGAGTCCGGAGTATCTGGACTCTCAGTTTTAGTACTTAAAACTCCCAGTATTATGTATCAGGACTCCCAGTTTTAGTACATAAGACTCATCGGCTAATGGTATAATCGCCCTTCAAACGGATATCATTGGAGGCGGCGCCTACCATTACCTCGAAGGTGCCGGGGTATACAATGCGCTGCAGGGAGGCATCAACGATCTCCATATCCTCGGCAGCGAGAGTCCACGTGATTTGCCTTGACTCCCCTTTCCGCAAATGTACGCGCTCGAATTTCTTCAGTTGGATAAGGGGTTCTACCACCGGTGTTACTCGCTCATGCAGATAGAGTTGTGCCACCTCATCACCGTCATAATTACCCGTATTCTTTATTGTAAAGGAGACATCATATTGGCAGTCACCTTTTTTAGTGATCTGCAGATTGCTATACTCAAATGATGTATAGCTCCGTCCGTAGCCAAAAGCATAGAGGGGTTGGTCGCTCATCTCCACATAAGGGTGGTTCACAGGGGCTTTCTTGTTGTAATAGACGGGGAGCTGTCCTACCGAACGGGGCACGCTCACGGGCAGACGACCGGCGGGGTTATAATCCCCATAGAGCACATCGGCAATGGCCTGACCACCTTCCATACCCGGATAATAAGCCGTGAGCAAGGCATCGGCCTGCTCGGATGCCCATACCTTATCGAGCGGGCGCCCCTCGATATACACCACCACGAGTGGTTTGCCCGTGGCCTTCAGTGCCTGGAGCAGTTCTTCCTGACGACCGAGCAGGGTCAGCGTGGCCCTGTCGAATCCCTCGCCGCACTCCATATCACTGAGCGCACCACTACCTTCTGTCTCGGCGGCACCCGTCTCTTTATAACTGGTCTTAAAGTCACGGGCACTGGATCCGCCCACCACGGCAACGATCACATCCGATCTCTTTGCCGCATCCACGGCTTCCCGGATGTTGCTGTTCGTGGTATCTCTTATCGCACAACCCTTGACATACGTGATCTGTGAAGGATCCACCTTGGTCTTCAGTCCATCATACACCGTCTTGATCACGTCTTCCGACTGTGGCGCGGTATAGTCGCCCAACATATTATAGATATTATCCGCATTAGGACCTACGAGCGCCACCTTCATATTTTTCCGCAAGGGCAACAGCTGATGTTTGTTTTCCAACAACGTAATCGACTCCTGGGCAGCCCGCAAGGCCACGCCCACATGTTCCGCAGTGCGCACATTCTCCTTGGCTTTCTTCACATCCACATAAGGATTTTCAAAAAGTCCCATCTCAAACTTCAGTCGCAGCACACGGGCAACAGCCTGATCAACAAACTGCTCACTCACTTTTCCTTTGGCTATCGCATCACACAGATAACGATAGGCACTGCCATCGAGATCCACGTCAATACCGGCACTCAATGCCGTTACGGCAGCATCCTCATCGGTAGGAACGATATGGTGCGTACCGCAAAGTCCGTTGATACTCAGCAGGTCGGACACCGTGAAACCCCGGAACTTCCATTCACCATGCAGAAGGTCCTTAAACAGATAGCTATTGGCTGTGCAGGGCACGCCATCGATGGAATTATAGGAACTCATGATCGATAATGCACCCGCCTCAACTGCCTTTCTAAAAGGAGGCAGGAACTGCTCTCGCAACTCACGAGGACCTATCTGGGCGAAGTTTCCATTCTGTCCGCCCTCTGGTATGGCATACGCCAAGAAATGCTTCAAGGTAGGAACGGTGGCGAAAGGCTCTGACAATCGTCCGCCCCCCAGTCCTTTTACCTCGGCGGCACCTAAGGCACCAGCCAGCACAGGATCTTCACCGAAGGTCTCCTCCACACGCGACCAACGGGGATCACGCGAGAGGTCGAGCACCGGTCCATAACTGATATGTCCTCCCTGCAAACGTACCTCCTTGCCGATCACCTTACCGATCTCCTCCATCAAAGAGGTATTCCAGGTGGCAGCCAGACCATAACCGGTGGGGAAGACCGTCGTTCCGATGGCCATATGACCATGCGGTGCTTCCTCTGCCAAGAACATCGGGATGCCTAATCGGGTTTTCTCCAGCACATATTTCTGCAGGGCATTACCGGCCTTGGCTGCCAATTCCGGATTCAGTCCGTTATCCAAAGTCTTCTTCGTCCAGGGATCTGCCCGGTAGGTACCCCACAGCATGCCGATATGCTGGTCTCTCACCAACTGTTTGAAATGCTCAGAGGGAACCACGTCCTTGCCCTTTTTCATATCCTTGATCTCGTAGGTCTCCCATCCGAAAGGACTCATCAACTGCCCCACTTTCTCCTGCAGGGTCATTCGTGAGAGCAGATCCTGCACACGCTCTTCAATAGAGAGTTTTGCATTTTGGTAAGGATAAACGGGTTTCTTGGCAACACTATGAGATACAAAAAAAACACTTATGAACAGTGTGATAATATATCTGTAATCTTTCATCTTCTATGATTAAAAAGGGTGTTTGAATGATTGTACAAAAGTAGCGCATTTTCTTGGATTAACCAACTTTTTTTATTACTTTTGGCTTCAATTAAAAATAATCATCCATGAGTACATACAAAACCATCTTCAAACAGTGTCTGGTTACCCTCTTTTGTCTTGTAACACTACCTTCCAACGCCCAGGAACCGGTGGATTACGTAGATCCTTTCATTGGCACGACCAACTTCAGCGTCTGCAATCCCGGGGCCGTCTGTCCGCGCGGCTTGATGTCGGTAGTGCCCTTCAATGTGATGGGCTCCGACCTGAACGTCTACGATAAAGATGCCCGTTGGTGGTCAGCACCTTATGAATATAACAACAAATACTTCACAGGTTTTGCCCATGTCACCCTGAGTGGTGTGGGATGCCCCGATCTGGGAACTCTTCTGGTGATGCCCACCACCGGCAAACTGGATGTCGACTATCACCATTATGGTTCGGAATACAGTCAGGAGAAAGCCACGCCAGGCTACTTCAGCAACTGGTTGAACAAGTATAATATCCGTTGTGAGGTGAGCAGTACGCTGCGCTCCTCTATCGAGCGCTATACCTTTCCTAAGGGAGAAGGACATGTGTTGGTGAATCTGGGCAACGGACTGACCAATGAGACGGGGGCCTCCATCCGTAAGGTAAGTGACACCGAGATAGAAGGAATGCGACTGTTAGGCACCTTCTGCTACAATCCACAGGCGGTCTTCCCCATGTATTTCGTAGTGCGTGTGTCTAAGAAACCCGCATCATCCGGATTCTGGAAACTACAACCGCCATTCAAAGGAGTGAAGGGCGAATGGGATCCCGACAACGGCAAATACAAGCTCTATACCCGTTATGGCAAGGAGATTGCCGGCAACGACATCGGTTATTTCTTCAATTACGAATGTGCTGAGGGAGAACAGATAGAGGTGCAGGTAGGTGTCTCCTTCGTCTCTGTCGCCAATGCCCGTGAGAATCTGGATGCCGAACAACAAGGTTTCCGTTTCGACAAGGTATGTAAGGATGCCCGTCAGCAATGGAATGACTGTCTCTCTACCGTTACCGTCGAGGGTGGCAGCGAGGCGCAGCGCCGTGTCTTCTATACAGCGCTCTACCATACGATGATGCACCCGAATATCGTCAACGACGTGAACGGACAGCATCCGATGATGGAAAGAGAGGAAACAGGACATACCAGCACCAGCCGTTACACCGTCTTCTCCCTGTGGGACACCTACCGCAACCTGCATCAACTGGTCACCTTGTTGAATCCCCAACAACAGTTGTATATGGTCCGCTCGATGATCGACATGTACAAAGAGTGGGGATGGATGCCCAAATGGGAGTTGTATGGCAGGGAGACCTTCACCATGGAGGGCGACCCGGCCATCCCTGTGATCACAGATACCTGGTTGAAGGGCATACGCGACTTTGACATCCAGACGGCCTACGAGGCCTTCCGCAAGTCGGCCAACCTACCCGACGCAGAGAATAAGTTGCGCCCCGACAACACCCCCTATATAGAAAAAGGTTATGTGCCATTAGGGCATTATGCCGCCGATCTGTCGGGTGACAACTCCGTATCGCATGCCCTGGAATACTATATCGCCGACTATGCCCTGTCGCTCTTAGCCAAAGATCTCGGACACAAGGAGGATGCGAAGACCTATCTCACCCGCTCCCTGCAATACAAGCATTACTATTCCAAGGAGAGTGGCACGCTGCGCCCCATCAACAAAGACGGTTCATTCTATTCACCCTTCGACCCGAAGGCCGGAGAGAATTTCTCCAACGCACCCGGTTTCCACGAGGGATCTGCCTGGAACTACACCTTCTATATTCCACACGATGTGATGGGACTGGCTAAGCTGATGGGTGGAAAGAAAGCCTTTGTCAGCAAACTGCAGTCGGTCTTCGACAATGGGTATTACGACCCGGCCAATGAGCCCGACATCGCCTACCCTTATCTCTTCAGCTATTTCAAGGGTGAGGAATGGCGCACCCAGCAGATCGTAGCCGACCTCCTGAAGAAATACTATAAGGATACGCCCGATGGCATCCCTGGCAATGATGATACCGGAACAATGTCGGCATGGGCCATCTTCTCGATGATGGGCATCTACCCCGACTGTCCGGGCTCTCCTTATTACACCATCACCACCCCGGTATTCGACAAGGTGACCATCCATACGGATAAGAAATTCTATCCTCATGATATCGTGATCGAGAAGCGTAAGACACATGCCGGCGATCAATATATCAAGAGGATAGAATTAGGTAGTAAGGCATTCAACAGTTATCGCATCAGTCATGAGCAGTTAGTGAAGGGCGGACGGCTGACGATCTATACGAATTCCCGTTAACAGTATTATGTTATTATTAAGATGCTGATTCTACATGAAGTGTACTGAATAAGTTGACAGTTAAGTTGCTTTTCCTATTTACTGTATCTTTTCGCCCATAACCTCCATGGCTGTCACATCTTTGTTTTTTGCGGCCTGCTCCATCCAATACTTTTCTTTTGTTGAATCCGTTTTGGTTCCG